>QBUM01000247.1:25648-36310 GCA_013180585.1 Candidatus Methanophagaceae archaeon GoMg2 | reverse complement strand
GACGAACATAGAGGATCTACTGAAGGAGAAAGTGAATGCGATTATTGGTGAACTCTCACTGGATCAAGCTCTGACTCCCGAGAGTCAGGATAAGATATTTTATTACATAAAGCGAGATTTCCTGGGTTTCGGTAAACTGGACCCTATCATGCACGATAAAATGGCTGAGGACATCTCTGCTGATGGGCCAGGGATTCCTATATTCGTTTATCATCGTAGTTATCACTCGATAGAAACGAATGTCATATTTACACAAGTGGAATTAGATTCGCTTATTTACAAGATGGCGCAGCGGTCGGGCCGGCACATCTCGCTGGCTAAGCCTCTGCTGGATGCCGCTCTACCCAATCAGGATAGGTTGCAATTGAGCATTGGATCCGAAGTCACAACAAGAGGATCTACATTCACGATAAGGAAATTCAAAGCGGTGCCCCTCACTGTGATAGACCTTGTAAATTTCGGGACGTTCTCGCTGGAAATGATTGCTTATCTCTGGATGGCGATGGATAATGGCTCCAATATTCTTATCGCAGGTGGCACGGCATCTGGAAAAACTACGGTTCTAAACGCGGTTGCTATGTTTATAGCACCGGAAAGTAAAATCGTAACCATCGAAGATACACGGGAGATAAATTTAATACATGATAACTGGATCCCGTCAGTTACGCGCGAGGTGGAAGAAGGTGCGCACGGCGTAGAAATGTTCGATTTGCTAAGGTCCGCGCTCAGACAAAGACCGGAATACGTAATGGTGGGTGAAGTACGAGGAAAAGAGGCACATACCCTTTTCCAGGCAATGGCGACTGGCCACATCACAATGTCAACGGTTCATGCGGACTCTGCGGATACCGTGGTAAAACGGCTGACGAAAGAGCCTATAAACGTCCCTCTGATGCTACTCGACAGTCTGAACATAATACCACTCCAGAAGATGGTGCGCGTGGGGGGCAAAGGTGCCCGGCGGTGCATAAAGATAGTAGAAGTGACCGGCGTGGATTTTGAGAACGAGTCGCTGAAGACGAACGATCTATTCAGGTGGCGACCGCCGGATGAGTTTGAATTCACCGGAGAATCCGCAATTTTCGTCAAGATTCTGGAGACGCTAAATATATCCGAGGATGAGTTGGCCGAGGAGTTTGCACGCAGGCGAAGGATTCTGGCGGGTATGCAAAAGAAAGGTATGAACGGCTACAAGGCCTTAAATAAGATGCTACATGATTATAGGATAGACCCTATGGGCACAGAGAAGGAATTAGGGCTGTAATGGAGGCGGGTATGCGAACCGAAGGACTGAACATAGATAGAATAGCGGTAAGGATATTTGGCAACTTCTTCTTGCAGAAGAAAGAGAAATTTGATACGCTAAGGGAGGAACTACTGAAAGCGAGGTTATACGTCCCGGCTGCGACATGGTTGTCAAAAGCGGCTTTATACGCTATAATCGCCGTATCTTGCGTTGTTTCCATGTATATACTACTCCGGCTTATCATAACTTCTGTACTTGACCTCGGGCCGTTTGGATTAATGGATGCTATTCTCATCGCCAGTGCCAGCTTAATTACGCTTGTTTCCACTTTCTTTGGCTATTATTCATACCCGAAGATACTGGCATGGGAACGAGGTGGTAAGATAGACAAGTCTCTGCCATATGCTATAAATTATGTATCCGCCATGGCTGCCGTTGGTGTGATTCCCTACATGATATTTAAGAAATTAGCGGATGCCGAGGAGACATATGGTGAAGTAAGCCGGGAAGTGAAGCTGGTAGTAAGAGACGTGGAAGTGCTCGGATTTGATTTCATGACCGCACTGAAAAAGCTCGTGCTTATCACACCATCCGAGACTATGCGCGGTTTTCTGCAGGGTGCAATAACAACTGCGCTTTCCGGCGGTGAGATGGGCGACTACTTCATTAGTACCGCGAGAGAATATATGGGCGAGCGAAGGGCAAAGTATGAATCGCTTATAGAGACGCTGGGTTTGTTCGCAGAAGTCTATGTTATCGGCATAGTTGTTGCACCGCTACTGCTCGTGGTGGTGATCTCGATCATGTGTTACCTCGGTAGTGCTTCTTTAGAAGTGCTCGCGGCGATTACGTATCTTGTCATTCCGCTCGGTACTGGCGTGTTTATCATCCTTATCGGACTGGTCAGTGAGGACTAATATTAAGAGAAAGAAGAAGATGGACGAAAAAGACGAACTTCTGGCGGCAGTAGAAAAAAAGAGGAAGGAAAAAGCGATAGTAACTTTCCTCCATGACCCGCTGCGAGTCATCAGAACGAACCCTATTCGGTTGGGTTACATATCCGGCGCTATCGGTGTCGGTCTCATACTATTAATTTATTATTACAGCAAGTCGCACGAAGGCTGGACGGGATTTGTAGCACCGTACGATGCGTACATTTTAGCGGTTATTGCGGCATGCACTCCGCCGGCATATTACATGTATTCAGAAGAGAACCGGGTAAAGAAAGCGGATAACATGTTCCCCACCTTGCTTCGTGATCTCGCACAGGCAAAGAGAGCGGGACTAACACTAATAGATTCATTCAAGCTCATTTCGGAAGGCGATTACGGGGTACTTACGGATGGCTTGAATACTGCTGCTTATCAACTCACGTGGGGTGTTCCGTTCGAGGATTCGCTGAGGATGTTTGCGAAGCGTTATCCAACACAAATGATAAATCGTTCAATAGAAATGATAATAGAAGGGTACCGAGTGGGCGGCGATGTGGGTAGCATACTAAAAATTACTGCTGATGACGTTAACGAGTTGAGAGCACTGGACAAGAAAAGAGCTGCGGATATGATGCCTTACATAGCCATCTGCTACATCACCTTCGGGGTCTTCATGCTTATCTTACTGGTACTCTACGGCACGTTTATACCTATGATGTCAGAAGCAGCCGAGAAAGTAACAGGTGCAGGAATGGGGGGTGCAGTAATGGTGAATGTAGATTCAGAGAAGATGAAGATGATTTTATTCCATTGTGGTATAATCCAGGGCATTTGCTCGGGCTTTATGGCCGGCAAGTTAGGGGCGGGTAAGGTTATAGCAGGGTTGAAACATGCGTTGATATTAGCGTTAGGGGCATTTGCTCTATTTGCTGTTGTGCAATTTTCTCAGCTTTAGATCAGTCCGGAAGTACATGTCACAAGTATTTGCTCAATAAGCAGTGGAAAAACTAAATTCATCAAAGAGACTTTTATGAATTCTCGTGGTTTTTTCACTTCCTCTATACAATTACTTGAACCCCCTACCAATCAGCAGCATCCTAAACCCAAACAGGTGTAATTATTCCCCCTAACTTCTTCAAAGGTCGCTTACATGTGTACAAACCCCATACTACTTATCTTCAAATAAAATTACAACATCTACAAATAAAATTAAATATTTCACATTTTTGTTTATCATCTCTTAAATATTTCTGGTGCACTCCGCAAAGTACTTATACTGTTTTTTCCTATCCCATTTACGATAGTGATAAAAAATACTATCCTAAATAATGGGCGCTCCTTTTACCTCTTGGGAGTAACACAAAAAAACGATGATCAAGAATAGAGATATGGCGAAAATATACCCAGGTGTGGTGTATGCGGAAGCACAGGGCAAAAGATATGAATCCAATAGGTTAACGTAGGCATAAGAGGGCACTCAAAAAAAATTAGGAGGTGAAAAGGAAAAAATGGAACAAAAAAGAAAATCGCTTTTAAAAGATGAGAAGGCGTTTACAGGTCTGGAAGCCGCAATCGTGCTCACTGCGTTCATCGTGGTCGCTGCCGTGTTCTCATACATGGTACTGGGCGCTGGATTCTTCAGCACAGAGAAAGCAAAAGAAGTTGTGCATACCGGTGTAGAGCAGGCGACTTCTGCGATGCAATTTAGCGGTGACATAGTTGCAAAAGAAGGCAACACGACGGGCACAATAGGTTATATAATTGCAACTACTACGCTTACCGCAGGAGAGACCGCTATTGATATCGGGTCGGGTTCAGCTAGTTCAAACTTAACAATCTCTTACTCAGATAGCTTAATCTATGCTCCAGATGCAGTTTGGAGCAGAACCTGGATCGAAACGAGAGATAGTAACGATATGCTGGACTATGGGGAGAAGGTAGAGCTAAATATCACCGTTCCAAGCGGAGCATTATTGGCTACTGCTGCTACTGCAACGGACGCTGAAATTGCAATCAACATTAAACCTGTAGCGGGTGCAATACTGCCAATAAATAAGAGGACACCATCGGCTGTTGACGCTGTGATGGTACTAAATTAAACCAAACAGGTATTGCCAGCAATGAACATGCACTAAACCCTGAACCCGAAACGATAGGAGGGCTTTTTCCTTTTTTGGCTCTCCCCTATTTATTTTTTATAGAAAAGAAAAAAAAGAACGGGGGTGTGAAGAAAGAAATGGAACTGAATGAGCGTATAAACGCATTGGAAGGAGAAGTGAAGCTGATAAAGACCGAGATAAAGAAGGTTCTCATTGACTTACGTGAGTTCATGAACAACTACGAAAACCCGTTCGTCAATGCCGGGCAGTTGAGGAACGCACCTGTGCCTGATAATGTAGAAATACAAGAAAAAGAGGTGATGACTGAGTTACGAGAAGTGAGAATGCCCGTGGAAGCCGTAGAGCCGAAATATGAACCCAGGGTAGAGCATGAAAATAATCAACCCGCTTCCAGTTCGAATGAAGCGCTAAAAGCAATCGAAAGGGTGAAAGAGAAAGTCAACGGTGCGGAAAAGATGGACATCTTCACGCTCACGCAACTGATGAAATGGGCGGATAACTCGCTCGCCACTATCGGAGAAGAGAAATTAAACGGAATTGTTGATTTATATGACCGTACAGGACGGCTGACAAAAGAAATGAAGGAAGTTATTATCAAAATAGAAGACCTTTCTGACGTTAACCATGCTAATGAGATAGAGGAGATAGAGATGAAAGAAGCCATCCTTGCCATCTATCAACTGGATAGAATTGTAACTGGAGAGACGGGAACTCAGCCACCACTTTTGCTTTCTGAGGAGGAACTCGCAAAATGGTTGAACATGTAATTAGCGTCACGATAATAACTATTGCTTGTATAATCTCCGCAACCATGCTCGTCAGTGCGATATATCCCGCCGTGAGTCGTGCTTCTTCGTCTGCTATCTCAAGCTCGGTAGAACTCGGCGAACGGATTGAAACTTCTGTTGATATAATAGCGGAAGCAAATGAAGGTTCGTATGAGTACGTATGGGTAAAAAATATAGGCGTATCACAACTCGTGGCATCGCAAATAGAGAATTCAGATATTTTCTTCGGTGAAATAGGAAACTTTCAACGAATATCTTATAATGCCACCCTCTCTTCCGCTCCATGCTGGAAGTATTCCATTGAGAACGATAATGGAAACAATAGGTGGGATCCCGGCGAAACCGTCAACATAACAATAAACGCAGGTAGTGAAATCACCGCAGGGGACTATTACGTAAAAATCGTGCTTTATAATGCTGTCTCTGATGAAGACACGTTCTCTATCTAAATACCATGAGATTAAGGAGGAATAAAAATGGGCTTCGAAACTATATTCGCTACGATCGCGATGGTTGTAATAATTGGGTTCACATCCTATTTCGTGATTACCGGCGCTCTGTTCAGCATTGATACCCTGTCCGACTCGCTAAAAGCAGCGAGTAAAATAGATAATGAACGGCTAAAAACAGAAATAGAAATAGTCCATGTCAGTTTAAGCGGGGTTGAACAAAATAAACCAAACATCAACGTAATTGTTAATAACACAGGACATACAAGCATCAGGGAATTTGAGCACATGGACGTTATTGTTTACTACTGTTCTCCCGGGGGCCCTGGAGGAACACCCCAGATACAATGGATACCCTATACAACGGAAAATCCACCGGGAAATAATGAATGGACGGTTACCAGCATATCTCCCGATTTCATCAATCCGGGAATATTCAATCCTGATGAAAGTATGACTTTGTGGATCAAGGTAGCCCCACCAATTTGGAATCTAAGCGAAAGAAATTGGCTCCAAATAACAACTCCTAATGGCGTTTCGGATTCTAAATATTTTTCAACTTAAGATACATATTTTAAAATCATGTGTCAATAAAATTACAAACAGTTGCAAAAATAAATAGACATAACGGAATCCTTTTTATCTCTCAATTTGAATTTATAGTTAGGAAGTGAAGAAGAAAAATGGGTGAAGAAGAAGTGGATATAGATGAAGAAGAGATAAGAATTACTTCTCCTTACGAGCAGAAAGATGTACTTACCTCAGGAAACATAGAAATGGACAAGAAGATGGGCGGTGGGATACCAGCAGGCTCGCTTACCATTATCGAAGGTCCGAATGACTGTGGTAAGAGTGTTGTAACTCAACAGATTCTGTGGGGTGGATTGCAACAGGGCTTCACCATTACATCATATACTACGGAGAACACCATAAAAAGCTTGCTGAAACAAATGGATAGTTTAGCTTTAGACATTTCCGAGTATTTCTTGCTTGGATACCTGAAAATTTTCCCTTTTAGTTTAAAGGGAACAGAAGGGGTTGCCGAGATTCCTTATTTAAAATATATTGTTGATGACATGGAGAGGAAGCAGGATGATATAGTAATCATAGATTCTCTTACTGTATTCGTCTCTCGTGCTTCAGAAAATGACATCCTCGATTTCTTCAGTTCTTGTAAAAACCTGTGTGACCACGGAAAGACCATTCTGATAACGGTTCACGATTACGCATTCGGAAAGGAGATGCTCACTCGAATCCGATCTATATGTGATGCACACCTCTCGATAAGACTGGAAGAAGCGGGAGATAAACTGATAAAAATAATGGAGGTAGCAAAAATAAGAGGTGCACAGCGAAGCACTGGTAACATAATATCCTTTGATGTTGAACCCGGATTTGGGTTACGAATCATTCCGATTGGAAGAGCAAAAGCGTAAAAAAATAAAATGCCAAATATAGAACTCCCTTTTGAGGTACCGGAAATGGAAGAGCACGGAAGTTCTGATTTACAGCAGTGCAGCTTATATCGTCTATTGCCGAAAGAGGGTAAGGAATATGTAGAGAAAAACGGGCACGTTCTTCAGTATATGCACATGATACCCATAGAAAAAATAGGCACGCCGAAATTTTTCCCTGAACTCACGAAGAAGATGAAAAATCTGAAGAATCCAAACCTGATTTATCCCGTAAGTGAACATATTGCGGTGCATATATGCCCGGATAGAGAAGGTTCCCGTGACTTTTATATCCCTATTGAGCCCGTGATTGAGAAGAACTATGACAATTTGGTAGAAGAAGTAGAAGCGCGGATAGTAACGCTTGTAGACCAATTTGAAGAGCCAAAGAATGATGATGAGAAGCGTGCTATACTTGAAAAATGCGTTGATATGGTTTGTGAGACAAATGGTGGGAATAAATGGAAGGGTAATAATGGTAATGGTAATAATAGAGGGTTAAGAACTCTTTTTCGTAAATTACAATCAGGTAACAATCACAAACAGAAACTGAAGGTCACCCCTCTCGAACTTAATGCGATAAAATACCTTATGCTGCGTGACAAAGCAGGGTTGGGCATTTTAGAGCCGTTCCTCTATGACCCCTATATCGAAGATATTTCCTGCTCCGGTGTGGGTAATATTTTTTTAGAGCATAAGATATTTGAAGCATTGAGGTCACCGATAAACTTTAAGAACAAAGATGATTTGGACGCATTTGTCGTAAAACTTTCTGAGAAGATTGGAAAGCCTGTTTCTTACCGCAGTCCTATTGTGGATGCCGTGTTACCAGATGGCTCAAGGATAAACATCGTATTTGGAGAAGATATATCAAAGAAAGGCTCCAACTTCACGATACGGAAATTCAGCGAAACGCCGCTCAGCGTGCTTCAACTCATCGAGTTCGGCACTTTCGATTACGTAATGGCAGCTTATTTCTGGATTATGCTTCAAGAAGGCATGAACTGTTTCATTGCAGGTGAGACGGCATCGGGGAAAACGACCACGATGAATGCGGTAACTACTTTCCTACCTGCGAATGCGAAAATCGTAAGTATTGAAGACACTCCCGAGCTTCAGGTTCCACATACAAACTGGATAAGAGAGATTACTAGAGGTGGATTAGGAAAGAAAGGTGATGATAGCGGTGCGGGAGTAGATATGTTTGACCTTCTGAAGGCTGCTTTACGGCAACGCCCAAATGAGATAATCATAGGAGAGATAAGAGGTGAAGAGGGCAAAATAGCGTTTCAGTCAATGCAGACAGGGCATAGCGTGATGAGCACATTCCACGCGGCATCGGTTGAGAAACTAATACAAAGGTTAACTGGCGACCCCATAAACGTCCCAAAGTCGTATATGGACATCCTGAACCTGGTGATCATACAAAATGCGGTGCGAGGCAAAGACGGTAAAATGCTGAGAAGGATAACGAGCGTGAATGAAATAATAGGTTATGACCCTGTATCCAATTCTTTCTCTTTCGTTGAAGTTTTCAAATGGGATCCTGCGACTGACTCTTTCAACTTTACAGGGAATATGAATTCATATCTATTGGAGCAAAAAATAGCGGTGAAAAAGAGAATTCCCGAGAATAAGAGGCGGGAAATATATAAGGAATTGGAGAAAAGAGCACGAATGCTACAAACAATTCATAAATCCGGTGTTACCAACTTCTATGACTTATTCAAGAGTTTAGCAAAGATAGAAAAAGAGGGTCTTGTGTTATAGTGTAAAATGCAAATTGAAAATCGAAGTAAAAAGGAAAGACAGAAGATGAAACTGAAAATGAGTATAGGAGAGCAGATAAAAGAAGACCAGGCAGTGGCTCTTGACCTCCTTGACATGCTTACCTATACGTCATCCATCGCGACCGCTAATATAAGTCGGGATAAGATCTTTGAACTTGCCTCACAACAAGACGGAATCACAGCAAAACATATGAAGAAAATTTATCTGCTGGTGAAAAACTACGGATACGAATACACGAAGGCGTGCAAGGTAGTTGCGAATGAAGCGCATCATCCTGCGCTAAAATCATTTCTTATGCGGTTATCCAGTGCATTAGCGACGGGAGAGGATGAATCGAAATTCTTACGCGGTGAGGCAGATAGAATGGTAGAGGTGTATACAAACAAATATGAGAGCGATGTAGATTCCTTGCAGAAGTGGACAGATGCGTATTCTGCAATACTCGTTTCTGTAACGCTGGTCATTGCTGTTTTCCTTATAAGCACCATGCTATACTCGATGGGCGACCTATACTCTACGTCTATCTTATCTGGCATTTTACTTTGCTTCATTGCTTTTATCGGCGTCTATGCGCTATACCGAGCTGCGCCGTATGAGGTGATAGTGCATTCGCTGACGGTAAAATCAAAGGAGCAGGAGATGGCGAAAAGGCTGAGCATATTTATTTTACCCGCGGGTTGTATTACCTCTTTTATCTTGTTGATAGCTGGGGTGGAACCCTGGATAATATTTCTTACCATTTCTATTTTTTTTGCTCCGATAGGTATTATTGGGATGAGAGACGGTAAGAAAATAGAGAAAGCAGATGAAGACATCTCGTCGTTTTTAAAGAGTCTCGGCACTACTGCTGGAACCACACAGTCTACGCTTACAACTGCGTTAGAACGAATGGATAGAAAATCCGTGGCTTCCTTAGAAGAGCACGTGAACAGACTGCATAAGAGATTGCAGAATGGAGTAAATCCGACGATATGCTGGTATAATTTTGTTGGGGAGACGGGCTCAGAACTAATAAATAAATCTACACGCGTATTCATAGATGCAATAACACTTGGAGGAGACCCGACAAAGATAGGTGAAATCGTTTCTAAATCGTCATTGGGTATAGCATTATTAAGAATAAAACGAAAGTTTGTATCGGCAGGATTCATGAATCTTACAATACCATTGCACGGAGCGATGAGCGGCGTTCTTATGTTCATTTATGGGATCATGTTTTCATTTAGCAATGCCGTAGGGGTGATGATGGCAAAGCATTCCACAGAGGTAGAAGGAGCGGCATCTACGGGTATGACGGCAGGTATGGCGATCAATATCGGAGGTTCCACGGACCTCGCGTTCATCGCGTATTTCGTGACTTTCATTATCTTCGTGCTGACGATTGCCAGTGCGTTTGCATCTAAATGCGCAGCCGGAGGTAGCAATTACACGCTATGCTACTACCTCTCGGTTATGTTCTTCGTTTCCGCGGTCGTCACCTTAGTCGTGCCGATAATGGCGGATAAAATATTTACCCTGGAATAGCGAAGCTTTGTAATCAACTTTTCCTGAAGGTTGATAGGAGGTGAAAAGGCAAAAAAAATGGGCTTGTTGGATATTTTGTTCGGAAGAAGAAAGAAGGAAGAGGCTAAAGTGCTAAAAGCGTTGGAAAAATTAGATACGGCGAAGACAGAGGAGAATGTCCCTGAAGGATTAGAGAATGTTGATGATTTAGAAAAACAGTGGTTGCAGAGAAGAAGTGGAAATGGAGGTGCGGAACCGAAGGAAGATGGACAAGGACCGGGAGAATTGGCAGAGGAAGAAGATGATGAGGCGGGGGAAGAAAAAGAAGAGTTTAGTGACGATGACCTGATTGCGAGCTTAAGGGAGAATGAAGAGAAAC
>QBUM01000247.1:0-25485 GCA_013180585.1 Candidatus Methanophagaceae archaeon GoMg2 | reverse complement strand
GGAGATAAGGATATTGCACGTGGAAGATGATGCCGGGGATGCTAAGTTAACCAAATTGTTTCTGAAGAAGAAAGGGTATGATAATTTCAAGATTACGCCGGTGTTATCAGCCGAGCAGGGATTGGAAATGCTTGGAAAGGAACAATTTGATGTCGTTATTTCCGATTACGTGATGCCGGGCATGAACGGCATGGAATTTCTGGAAGTGCTGAGGAGGAAAGGAAACAATACCCCTTTTATCATATTCACCGGAAGGGGAGAAGAGGCAGTAGCGATGGAAGCGATAAATAAAGGTGCGAACAGATACGTAAAGAAGGATGAGAAGCCTTCTGTTCTTTTTGATACGCTGGCGGGGTATATTCAGGAGTTAGTGGAAGAAAAAGAAAGAGCAGAAGAAAACGCGAGGAGACTAAAACAGTTGGAGGAGATGAACAAGCGATTACAGGGTGTTTCAAACTCAATGGCAGTGGAAATGGAACGAAGGGGTGAAAAAACGTACATTGACACCTATTCGTTTCTTGCTGAATATCTGGACTTTATCATATTGGGTGTGCTCCTGGATAAGAATGAGTCAATAAGTGAAAGTGAGATATTAGAGGAACTACAGCGTAAATTCGGCCTTCTGATCAATCCGGATAGTTTGGGCAACCTTTTGAATGAGTTAGAAGAGAAAGGCATATTAGAGCGAGCTTTTTTAAAGGAGAGGAACTCTTTTGTGTTCAAGCTTGAAGAAGGAATGGAGGGTTTGCTGCGGGGACCAACGTTCTCAAGAGAGATGCTAACCAGATTTTTGAGTTTAACGGAGGGTTTTAAAAAGAATGGGTAGAGAAGAAGATATTGAAAATGGTTCAGTTGTTGCAACCTCCGACCTGGGTCCCTATGAGCAGTGGGGGCATAACTGCCAAAGCATTACCTACCGCAGGAACGATAGCAGGAAGGTTAAAAATAGAAAGCGAGCAGGTTATGCGATTATTACGTAATTATGAAAAGATGGGATATGTAATAACACGAAAGATAATAGCGGCAGAAATAGCAGAACCCCGTTATGCCACGAAAAGGGGTAAAAATGTGGAACACAATAGAGATTGCTGTGTGGCTGAGTATGCTATACTAACAGAGGAAGAGAAAAGTTGAAATACCTTGGCGCAAATAGAGACGTATTCAGCCGGATCTGGCTGAGCAGATGGGTGCATCGGTGAATAGCGAATAAAGCTTGAGTACAAAAACTCGGCTTCAAATATTGGCTCGATGACATTCTGCAAGAAAAGTTTTATCAAAACGTGGTTCTTTGATCAAACTTCCTTTGTTCATTTCCTCTTTATCAGAATATATGCAACCGCCAATAATCCTATAATTGCAAATACCGCTTCGAATCCCTCTACACCTTTTTTTCAGGTGTTGTCATTGAACTTTGTGTCGGCTCTTTTTCTCTCGTTTTACTTAGAGCAATTTCTCGATGGTCATAAGCCTCAGTACAATTTGGATCCAATTCTATTGCTTTGTCGAAATCTTCTATTGCTCTTCCGTATTGCGCTAAAGCATAATAAGCAAGTCCACGATTATGATAAGCCTCAGCATCCATAGGATCTAATTCTATTGCTTTATCAAAACATTCTGTTGCTTTTTCGTATTCACCCGCCTTTACAAAACTAACACCTTTTTCATTCCACTCTTCCGCGGTTTTCGCATTTACTATCGGTGCAAAAATAGACACAGCTATCAATGCTACCATAACTATTTGAGTTGCTTTGTTTTTCATCTTCTTCTGAAACAAAAGGGTGTAATTTACTTTATTCTTCATCTCATTCATTACCTTCTTCCTCTTTTCTACCAATCGCTACATTGTAATACCTTGCAGACACCCCATAAGAAAATACTATGGCTATTGATAGCCCGATCGCTAAAATAACTATGGACATTGCGGTGATTACTATAACAGACATAGTTGAAAGAAGATATGGTGGTGGAACTCCTTGCAACGGTAACCTGGGAATTATAAACAAACTAAATACTATGATAAATGGAATTGCAAATGTAACGGTGATGACCAAGCCAATAGCAGTTCTGAGGAGCCACAGAATAGATATTTGAAATTTATTCTCGACGAAATGGTGAAAGCTTGCGAAAATCGCATTGATAGCTCCTCTCTCTCCTAAAATGATATAAGGATAGGTAACAAAAACTGACAGTGCTATCAGAATCGAAACAATCAAATTCAACAATCCACCTACATAAGGGACAATAGATAGACCTGTACCAATTACAGAGGGAATAAGTGCGATTAGAATGCCAGCACACACTAAACTCAACATTTTTGTCTTCACAAACCAGGAACTATACCGATAATTGCCATTATCGCCCAAGATTTTACTTCGTTTTGGTTTCAAAGCCTTATTTGTCGTTCTTTTTCTCGCGGTTTTGAATTGTTGAACCGCCAGCCAAAAACATTCGGTCAAAGAAATGCGCACCCCTTTTGCATCTTCGCCTGCCTGTTTAATAACTATTGCGCCAAAAAACAGCGTTAAAACCCAGGCTATCATTGAAACAAGAAAGAGTTCGAGAAAGAACAAAAGAAATGCCATTTTATCAATTGGAATGCCAGAAATGCCCGGAAGCTTGAAAATGAAGTCCACTACAAGTTTGAAACTAAAAATAGCCGTAAGGATTAAAGCGCCAATCATGGGTAAACTTCTCCTACTAAAGGCCTCCTTTTTAAGTGCTTCAATTACTATTTCTCCATAACTAATTGCAGGCATTATACACTTATTCTTGCTTTTTACCTTCTGGCTGATTGGGCTATGAGGCACACAAATGGTAAAAAACCACAAGATTTTGAGCTGTTACTGTGAATATAATATCCTTTTCATTCCTCTGTCGTCATCCACAGGTCTTTCCTCATAAACACTAACCATATCATATTTGTTACAAACGAGCCCACAATCATCGAACAGATAATAATTCCGAGTGGTGTCCAACCAGAAACGGAGATAACGAGAAGAAAAAGGATGAGGAGCAACTCGCTTAGCCCCACAAGAGCGGCAATCCGCTGTGCAGAAAAGTCATGCCGCATTCTCTGTTTATAAGTCAGTTCCCTTAAGTGGTCAGCCACCATATTAAATGCTCTCTCTTTTGTTATTCGGGACATGGTTATCAATATTAAATAAGATAAAAAGAGCCATTATTTAAAGCTTTTCTACGCTCGAAAAAAAGTGTACATTATTTAAAAAACAAATTCTAATGTATTACCAATGAACATTAAAATAGATAGCTTTGCCGGGGAGTATTATCCCGATAAGATGGTTTTTTTTACCATTCCTTACTTTGTGCTTAATTTACTTGACTTTATCACTACAAGAATAGCTCTGGCAGCCAGCGAGAACCTATACGAACTAAACCCGTTTTATTATCACCCGTTATTAGCATCCTTGAAATTATTCGCACCGCTTCTTCTACTCGCTTTGTATCTCGATTTATACTATTTTAATAAATCAGCGCAAGGGAAAAGGATAATAGGAAGATGTGGATTGTATTGCGTGGTTGCATTGACCGGCTTATATTCAATTATTTGCATTAATAACGTATGCCAATGGTTCTGGAGTATAGCATAATTGCACATGTTTAACAGTCTAAGCTCTATACGGATTTTGCACGTGGAAGATGAGGTAGAGCACATCGAGTTAACGAGATATTTCCTGAAGGAGATGGGGGGAGATGATTTTAAAATTAATAGCGCACTTTCGGCAGAAGAAGCGTTGGATACGCTTTCGAAGGAGAGTTTTGATATTATTATTTCTGATTACAAGATGCCGGGGATGGATGGCATAGAATTTTTGGAAGCGTTGAGGAGAACAGGAAACGACACCCCTTTTATTATTTTCACAGGGAAAGGGGAAGAAAAGGTAGCAATGGACGCCTTGAACAAAGGAGCTAATAGATACATCGTAAAGGGCGCCAACCCTGCCATCCAGTGTGGAGAACTGGCGAACAGTATTCGTGAGATAGTGGAGAAGAGGAAGATAAGAGAGCTGTTGGAAGAGGTTAAAGAGAGGTATAATAGGGGGCTTGTGGAGGGAATAGTAGAGTTGCCCTGGGAGATGGATATTTTAGCCCGATTTACTTATTGTGGTCCACAAATAAAAGATAAAATCGGTTATGAACCCGAGGATGTTTTAAATCGCACATTATTTGATTTCCTTCTTCCAAATGCAAAAGAAGTGAAAAAAATTAGAACGCTGTTAGAGAATCTTGCACGAGATCCAAAACCCGTAGAAAAAATCTCGATGAAGGTTTTACACAAAGATGGCTCGATTAAAAAGTTTGAAACAAGCGTTGCACCTATTTTTAATAAAGCAGACAGGCTTGTGGGTTTTAGAGGTATCATGCGAGATATTACCCGGCGAAAAAGAGATAAGATGAGGATATGGAAGAAGGAGTGAAAGGAATAACGGAACCGATGGAATGGAACTGCTGTCCCTACATACACAGAGTTAAGCGTTGCTGGTGAATTCTTAGTGGTAAACTTTTACATCCTGTCGTATCATTTTAGTTATGGTAACTGGAACCAAAATCCAAAGATGTAAAAGATAATTGTAGGTAATTGTAAATTTTCTTTCAGGAATCAAAAAGTTTATAACTGTAATTTAAACAATAGATTATACATGAGGGAAAAGAATCTTGTTTTAGTGCTATTAGTAACTTTACTTTTAAGCTCGTGGTTTGGTTTGGTTAGCGTAAATGCACAAATAGGTACAATACAGGTAACTACATCCCCGGTTCAAGGGCAGATATTCATAGATGATAGCCTTTGCGGAAGTCCCGGGTCTTGTACCAAAGAATGTGATGCGCTGATGGTTCATACAATATCTTTCGGGGAGGTCGAAGGATACGAACCACCCGACCCGCTATCATGCAGATTAAGAGAGAATGAGACTTATTCGGTAGTAGGATACTACAAATTGAAATTGATAACCGGCTCCATATCAGTAACTACCGACCCGGGAGACGGGAAAATATTTATAGATGGCAGATATGTAGGCACGGGTTCGTTTTCCGGACAATACGAACAGGGGACTTATAAAGTCTCTTTTGGCAATATTGTGGGGTATGTAGCACCTGCTGCTCAGATAGTGATTGTAACGGAAGGTGAAACTATGACGATCAGGGGGGTATATGAACCTTTAGCACCTGCAATAGCCCCCATTATTCAGTTGTATTCTACCAAGACAACAGTTACTTCAGAACTGCCCGGGTTACTCACTATTTCTGCTGTGAATCCAATGGGAAACCCGGTAATGACTGCGGAAACTGTTTTTACCGTAGATCCGGGTGTAGAGGTATCGGGTGTGGGCACACCTTTTGTAAGCTCCGGTGCGGGACAATACATCGGGAAATTCATCGTTCTACCAGAAGATGAGAAACATTTTACCGTGTCAGTCAGAGCTTTGAAAGAAGATATAACGTCATTTACCGTGAAAGCGAAAACAATTTATTATTTTGGTGATGACATAGCGAATAGGCAGATGTTACAAAACACGATTACATTTAAAGTAGTGCCACCTCCTACCCCAGCACCTGCCCCGACACCACTAACAGCACCAGATCAAACATCCGATTCATCCTTAATAGAGGATACACCAACACCAACACAAAAATCGCCCTGCCTCGGAGCAGTATTTACAATTGCAGGATGGTTGGTAATAGCTTTTTTAATCAGAAAAAGGAAATGAAATGGAGAAAAAATGGATATATGTTCAGAACGAAGTGGTTTTTGTACTATAATAACAAAAAGAAACACTGCTGGTTTACTATCGCTACCGCCATCTTGATTCTTGTTTTGTCATTGTGGTTTACCCCAATTGTGTCTGCTTCCCATCCCTCTTCACCTGATTCTGACAACGATGGGATACCAGATGGATGGGAGATCAAATATGGATTAAATCCTGACGACCCAAACGATGTAAATCAGGATTACAACAATGACGGGCTCACAAATCTTGAAGAATATGAGAGTGGCTTAGATCCATTTAATATGGATACAGATAACGATAGAATTTCAAACTATGCGGAAGTAACGGGTTTATTTGGATTTGTAACTGACCCGCTCAACGGTGATACAGATGGAGATGGGTTAACAGATTTAGAGGAGATTGTTACGTATATCCATGTAAGTAGTCAGATACAAATGGATGAATTATTCGTGGATACTTTGTTAATAAAAGATTTGAAGAAGAGATATTATCCTTATAAGTTAGATCCGCTGAATCCGGATGTGGATAGCGATGGGTTATTAGATGGAGAGGAAATGACAAGAGGCACATCACCCACATATGTTGATTCTGACGCAGATGGGCTCACGGATTACGAAGAAGTTTTTATATATAGCACTAACCCAACGAACATAGACACAGATGGCGATTGGTTATCAGATAAAGAAGAGCTTACAGGTGGCTCATATTGCATCATTACTGACCCTAACAATCCAGATACAGATGGAGATGGCATAAGCGATGGCAAAGAGCTTTTAGCGGTTGCTTTGGTTATGGTTCCTCCGAGCAGGCATGTACTTACATACGAGGTGTTTATTACCGATAACTCATATGCAGGTGAATATGTTACGATGAAGGCGAGAGTAGAAAGAATAACTCATGAGCCACAGGATAGGAGTTCATATTTAATCAGATTAAAATCTTTAAATTTGAGTAGCGGTTTGCAAAGTAAACGAGGATTCGTACGTGTTGGGAACTCATGGCACTATGATATAATAGAGCATAAGGTGGCCTTTATAGATGATGTATTCGGTTACATATTGAAAGAAGACGATGTTATATTAATTACGGGCGTTGCGGGTAAATTTTCAGGTATGGACAGGGAGCTTACCGTTAAAACGAACAATAATGACGCTGAAGGCTGTATATACCTGTTATTAGACCCAAAAGAGGCATTATCAAGAATTTTAGTTTATAAATTAGCTTCACCATTGACGGATTATCCCTTTTGGTCCCACGTGATGTTAGTATCGGTATCACCAAACTATGTTTCTTGGCCACAGATGAATTTAACTTCTGCCCAAGTATCAACATCTAATTCAACACCCAATAGCTCAACTACTACTACCAATGTATCGGAATCAAGTTCAGAAATAACATTTGAAACTGAGGAAGCGAATGGTTTATTGCTTGCTGCTGCCACGGACCAAATAAGACCTGAGGATAAAGAAGACAAAAATGACCTACTCATCAATATAGCAATCGGAATTGGAGTTATTATTGTATTTCTTTTATTATATGCTAATTTTTTAATGTATGCTAAGCAGAAAGAGAAAAAGCAGGGTGAGGAGGGTAAAACTATATGGGCGGTGACAGGTATAAATAAGAAAGGAGAACATACATACGAAGTAGCAATTAATAAAGAAGGTAAGAGTGCCACAATAGAATTGAATAAGCGGCTATATAAGCAGTTAATAAGGAAGAAGAGATTGATAATCGGAAAATACACAATTTTGATTCCCGTGAATGAAAAAGAATTTTAGAAGTGTTGTGTTAATCATGTGCACACTCGTAGTTTTTTAATTTTTCATCGATGTCCATTTAAGCGTAAAAATATTACGATAATTACGCTTTTGAAAATAGGTACCTCACACCCTCCAGAACGCAGGTGTTAGCAGCACTAATACGGTGAATAACTCTAACCGCCCTGCCCACATGCAAAAAGACAGGATGAGCTTCCCCACAATCGGAACTTCTGCGTAATTAAGATACACGAGTCCGAAGCCAGGTCCAACGTTACCAAGTGTTGCCGCTACGGATGAGGTTGCACTGACCATATCTAACCCAATTGCAGCCATAAAAATCGAGCACACTACAAATATCAAGACATAAGCGATAAAGAATGCGATAATCCCCTGCAGAATTTCCTCGGAAATGGGCTTCTTTCCCGTCTTCAGCACAAATATCGCATGAGGATAGAGAATATGACGAATCCTTTGCATGCTGTATTTTAGCAGAACGTATATCCGGACGACTTTTATACTACCTCCTGTTGAGCCACCGCATCCGCCAATGAACATCAGTGCAAATATAACTATCTTTGATAAATTACCCCATGTATCAAAATTAGCGGTTGTGAATCCAGTGGTGGTCATAATAGAAATAGCCTGAAATCCGCCGTATCTGAATGCGTCCTCTAAAGAATCAAGATGATGGATGTATAAATCGCCGGATATCACGAGAATAGCTATAAGGATAAATGCGCAATAGACCTGAAACTCCTTATTTGCTATTATTCTCCTGGGATTTCGTACCAAAGAATAATGTAAAATGAAGTTCATACCTGCGAGGAACATGAACACCGCGATGATTAACTCTGCTATGGGGTTCATGTACCCTGCGATGTTTTCTGTAAGGGGCGAGAAGCCACCGGTGGGCATCGTGCTGAACGCGGTGCACAAGGAATCGTACAATGGCAGTTTCGCAACAAAGAAAAGGGCAATAATCTCCGCACATGTCAGTATCAGGTAAATAGACCAGAGCATTCTCGCCGTCTTCTGGACCCTTGGCCGTATCCGCTCGGACATAGGACCCGGGAACTCCCTGTCAAATAACTGGCTACCGGAAATGCCAAAAGTAGGGAAGATAGCAATGAAGAGCAGAATAACACCCATACCGCCAATCCATTGCGTGAAACTCCGCCATAGTAGTATGCTCCTATCAACATGCTCTAAATTCAGCATTACCGTGGCACCCGTGGTTGTGAAGCCGGACATGGACTCAAAGAAGGCATCAACAGGGCTGAGTATACTGGAGAATAAGAAAGGCAGCGAGCCGAAGATAGCTACAAATAGCCAGCCCAAAGCGACAATGGCAAAACCCTCCCGCCTTTTTATCTCACCTTTTGTTCCTATCCACTCAAAAATCAACCCGAAAGTAACGGTAATTGCAAGCGGGACAATCCATGTCCTAATAATAAAAGGCGATAAGATCTCCTCGCCGTACCAAACCCCCACGCAAAGGGGAACTACCATTAAAATACCTAAATACTTCAATATTGTTCCAATACTACCGAAAACTACCTCTTTGTCCATATGCTTCTTCTTCTTTTAAAAAATGTGCTGAAAGGAAAAGGCACAAGTTTCTTTGGATACTCTTCCATCCTAATATAGGGATGTCTTTTTGATATATGACACGGCTAAAATTAAAATAGGTAAGAAGATCATACTTAGAAGTTCTTTTGATAAAGCTTCAAGAAAAGGTTTGTGCGGGCACGCTCTCGTTCGACACTTTCGCTGCCAGTCAGACCCTCAAAGTCTTCCTCCACATCGCTACCCTGCGAGCGCCAACCGTCCACGGTAAGTCTGCTCCCTTCCGGACCTAAACCGGTACCCACAGCAAAGGCAGGGCAGCAAACCCTCCAGCTTGCCACCTTACCACCGTCAACCCCTCAGGACGGTGCTTCTTCGTAGGACTCTAAGCTGAAACTGACGGTTACAGTGCCTCACTCAAGCTTCGCCTCTCGCATATCGGCGATTTCGAGTGGCAAAGGACGCCGAACCCTCCAGGCTAGCCCGCACAATTCTAAATAGACTGTGGATTAAATAAAACCTTTGGGATTTTAAAAGGTGTCCATCACAAAAACTTCACCCTTCTCATGACGGGGATATGTGGGAACGACATCTATTTTTATGTCTAACCGCTTCTCCAAATCTTTATACCTGTTCCTGATAGTAATCTCAGTGGTGCCCATAACCTTGGCTATTTCCCTCTCCGTTCGATACTCGCCGCCTACAATTGCCGCGATGTATATTGCCGCAGCCGCAGTTCCTATTGGTCCCCAACCCTTGGTTGATTCTACCCCTTTATCATCATTTAGTATCTCGATTGCCCTCTCCCTTGTCGTCGGGCTCACACCGAGTTCGGAGCAGAACCGAGGTATAAAGAGTGCAGGGTCAGCAGGTGCGAGTTTTATCCCCAATTTCCGTAAGAGGAATATGTACGCCCTTCTTATCTTCTTTAAAGGACTTCTTGATATCTTTGCAACCTCTTTCAGCGTCCTTGGTACTCCATACTGCCTACAAACAATGTACAGCATTGCAGAGACCAATTCTTCTATACTCCGCCCTTTAATCAATTTCTCCTTCGCAGCCCTCCGGTATAACACAGAAGTCGCCTCCCGTATATTACCCGGCAGTTTAAGCGCACAAGCCATTCTATCTATCTCAACGAGTGCGAATGCAAGGGTCTTTTCATTACTATCCATATTTACCCACCGCACTCTCTTTATGCCTGGTGGCAAGGATGGTGTCGGTGTGCTCAATCCTTTATCGTGTATCCTATAACTCATACCGGGACCTGTTCTTATCCTTTTGGAAGCTTGTTCAGCATCAAATGCGCGCCATTCGGGTCCAACGTCTACTATATTCTCGTCTATTACCATACCACAATCTGCACAGTAAAGCTCTGCATGCTTAGAATCTGATACTACATTCTTCGACCCGCATTCCGGGCAGTCCTTTGTTCTTATTGTCATAATTATGATCTCCTCCAAAAAGTACTCATCCCCACTCCGCAAAGCCATAGGGGAGATAGCAATTTGAGCGACATTTATAGGCGTAAACGCTTATACACTAACTGACATGCCTCCCTTCTTCCTCTCTTCCTGTCCGCGATATCTCAAGGATGTCTTTCCACATGATCATCTGCAACAGGGTATATTGTATGTGATACATATATAGATGTCGGTAGTATTACTAACTACCTATTGGATCTCTTTAGCGATGGGCAAATGTTTTTCAATGACTTAAAGAAGAGCAATGACGAAGATGGTTTCGTAAACATCGTTGTTACTCAGGTATAAACTATGGGATTAGATGTGGATAAATTCACGGGTGCATTGATAGGTAGTGCGGTGGGAGATGCTTTAGGTGCGCCCGTAGAGGGGTATAGCAGGGGGAAGGTGCGTTCGGTCTATGGCGAGGGAGAGGAATGGGCGATGAAATCGGGTCGCTATACGGACGATACGCAGATGATGATAGGCGTTGCAGAATCTTTAATAGAGAATAGGGGCTTCAATGGGGCGGATATGGCACTGAAGTTTATCCAGAATTACGATGAGCGAAGGGGATATGGTCCCGGGTCTAAGGAAGCGTTGCGAAGGATAAGTGAGGGCGAGAGTTGGGAAGAGGCATCGAAGAAGCTATTTGGGGGTAACGGTTCGTATGGCAATGGCGCTGCGATGCGGATTGCCCCCGTGGGTATTTTTTATTATGATGACGCAGAAGTGCTGCGGGCAATAGCCTATAAATCAAGCCATATTACGCATTCTCATGTGCTGGGAAAGGAAGGCGCAGCTCTTCAGGCTTATTCCATCGCTCTTGCGGTACGTGGGCAAAAAGAAGATATGTTGTCCCGCCTGAAAGAGTTTGTTAAATCTGAAGCGTATAAAGAAAAGATAACTAAGGCAGAGCAGCTTTTGGATAAAGGGGCGAATGAGGGGGATATAATAAGAGAATTGGGTACGGGAGAAGCGGCTTTTAACTCCGTACCCACCGCCATTTACTCTTTTATCAGATTTAACTCTTTTAAAGATGCTGTCACCTATGCAGTAAGTTTAGGTGGCGATACCGATACTATAGGGGCAATGACCGGAGCGATAAGTGGTGCTTTTTATGGCGAAGGTGCAATACCCAAAGGGTGGATCGGAAAGTTGGAAGAGGGAGAAAAAGGCAAGAGTTATATAAAGCGGTTGGGTGAAGTGTTATACCGTATCAAGATGCAACTCTGAGTTTTAGCAATCCCTTACCCTACACACGCTTCTATTAAATAATAATAGGTGCAATCTAAATAGGTAATGATGACTGAGCAGAAAGAAGCGACGGAGATGAAGGGTGCTATATTCAAGGCATTGGGCAGTAAGACGCGGGTGGCGATGATAAAGCTTTTGATGATTCGGGAGTATCATGTATCGGGCCTTGCAAAAGCGTTGGATATCTCGGTTCCAGTCGCGGCTAAGCACGTAAAAATCTTAGAGAAGGTAGGGGCGGTGGAGAACGAGGTATTTGGTAAAACACACGTATTGAGCGTGAATAGAGAGCGGCTGTACGAAGCGATGGAGACCTTTAGCGATGAATACGAGATAGAAGTAGAGAAAGGCGCGAGTTTGCTGGACGCATTAAGGGAGGTTGCCGGTGTTGGAGTAAAGAGAGTAGCGGACCGAGAGTTTATCGTTTCCGTGGACAATGAGGAGGGGTTTTTTGTGTATGAAGTAAATGGAAAGCTCCCAAATATGCCTATTAACGAATATAAGATAAATAAGGGTGAAGAGATAGAAATAAAGCGGTTGGTGCCGGTACTTAAGAAAAAAGTGAGGGTAAAAATCAGTAAAAACCCAAAATAATACCCAAAAAACGTGTCTTTATACCGAAGTCAAATGGTGACAGAAGACCGCTTGGAACATGGACTCCAAAAGCGTGTAATCAATGTTCTGTTTAAAATCTAAGTTTCTACGCGCCAACCAACGCCTGTTGTAACAGTTCCTTCTGCTGCGCTGTAAGATTCATTGGCGTTTTCACAACTACCGCCACATATAAGTAACCACGACCCTTAGCACCGCGCCTCGGCATCCCCAGCCCACGCAAGCGAAGTTTGGCGTCTGTCTGTGTTTCAGCCGGAATTTTTACCTTCACCTGCTTACTATCTATTGTCTTGACCATAATTTCACCGCCTAAGGCTGCCTGAGCGAAACTAATCGGTGCTTTCATATAAAGGTCTGCGCCACGTCTTTCAAAGACTGGATGTGGTAAAACGTTTAATACCACGTGCAGGTCACCCGATTCTCCACCAATCTGGGACTCAGAAGCTCTTCCCGCCTTCGGGATTCTTATTTCGTATCCAGATTCAATCCCCTTCTTAATTTTAAGCACTACCTTTGTGCGCTTTGATACCGTGCCCTTGCCGCCACATACGCTGCATAAGTCTAAATTGGATTTCCCGGTGCCTTTACATTGCGGACAGACCGCAGCGGTTATCACGTGGGAACCCCTTCTACTTTGCACGTTCCTTATCTGGCCTGTGCCATTACAATAGGGGCACGTACGGGATTTACCGGAACGTGTTCCCGAGCCGCCACAAGTCTTACACACGCGCGACATAGGAACTTCAATCGTCTTCTCCGTGCCCATAGCTGCATCTTCGAGCGTAATATTCAAACTTAAACGGATGTCAGCACCGCGAACCGGCTTTTGTATCACTTCTCCACTACCAAAGAGGGTGTCAAATATGCCACCGCTACCCGCAAATCCGGGACGGGACGTGGACCTGAAGAACGAATTGAATATCGCACTCCCAAAGATGTCTTCAACATCCTGAGAATGCGTGAAGTGGCTCCAATTGAAACCTTCGGGTCCAAAAGCCTCATCCGCGACCCTTGACCCGATTTGGTCATACTTTGCTCGTTTTTCCTTGTCTATCAGCACTTCGTAAGCCTCAGAAATCTCTTTGAACTTCTCTTCCGCCTCTTTCTTGTCGCCTTTGTACGTATCAGGATGATATTGCTTCGCCTGCTTTCGATATGCTTTTTTAATATCCTTCTCGGTGGCGTCTCGGCTAACACCAAGTGTCTCGTAATAATCTTTCTTCGGCATATTACTTCTACATCAGTCTCAGATGCACTAATAGCATTTGTTTAGCTTATATAAAAATAGAGAAAGCCCAAATCCAAGCGGATTTGAGCATCACTGGACAATCGGGATTTGTTTTCTTAATCCTCCTCATCCACTACTTTATATTCCGCATCTGCAGCGCCCTGCCCTCCTTCCTTGGGGCCTTCTCGTTGTTGATACTGTGCTCCGGCTTGTTGATATGCTCGCGTTGAAATCTCGTGGAATGCACGTGTCAGTTCTTCCATTTCCGCCCGTATTTTCTGGACATCTTCGCTCTTTAGCGTCTCTTTTAGTCGTTCTGTAATAGCATTTGTTCGCACCCGTTCGTCACTTGTGACTTTATCGCCCAAATCAGTAAGTGCTTTTTCGGTGGTATATACAAGACTCTCAGCTTGATTCTTCGTTTCTATAGTCTCACGTCGTCTTTTATCTTCCTCTTCAAACCGCGTTGCATCAGTAACCATCCGATCTATCTCACTCTGCGATAATTTGGTCGAAGCGGTGATCGTGATCGCTTGCTGCTTTCCCGTGCCCATGTCCTTGGCTGTGGCACTCAATATACCGTTGGAATCTATGTCGAAAGTAACCTCGATTTGAGGCACACCTCTTGGCGCAGGCAGAATATCCATCAGATGGAACCGCCCCAGAGATGTGTTATCGCGTGCAAATTCGCGCTCGCCTTGCAGGACATTTATCTCTACACTCGTTTGATTATCGGAAGCAGTCGAAAAAGTTTCGCTCTTCTTTGTGGGAATCGTGGTGTTCCGCTCTATCAATTTGGTGCATACTCCTCCCAGGGTCTCAATACCAAGTGATAATGGCGTGACATCCAGCAGCAGCACATCTTTCACTTCGCCCGTGAGTACGCCTGCTTGTATTGCAGCACCTATAGCCACGCATTCCATCGGGTCAACGCCTCGCTCGCCTTTTACACCCACGTAATCCACGATGAAGTTCTGCACTATCGGCATCCGTGTCGGACCGCCGACGAATATGATCTTGGTGACGCCACGTGGAGTGAGTTTGGCATCTTCTAAAGCTCTGTCTATTGACGTTTTGCATTTATCCACGATTGGTCGCACGAGTTCCTCTAATTTCGCCCTCGTGAGCTTCATTACGAGATGCTTCGGACCCGAAGCGTCTGCAGTGATAAACGGCAGGTTTATATCGGTTTCAAGCACATTAGAAAGCTCTATCTTCGCCTTTTCGCACGCCTCCCGCAGTCTTTGCAACGCCATACTATCATTCCGCACGTCTATTCCCGATTGCTTCTTGAACTCTTCCGCCACGTGATCCACGAGTGCGTTATCCATGTCCGTACCACCCAACTGAGTGTCGCCACTCGTGGATATGACCTCAAATACACCCTCACTGAACTCCATTATCGTTACGTCCAGCGTACCACCACCGAAATCGAATACCAGAATTTTCTGCTCCGTTTCTGTCTTATCAATGCCATAAGCCAGCGCCGCTGCTGTGGGCTCGTTTATTATTCTGACGACTTCTAAACCCGCAATCGCACCTGCATCCTTCGTCGCTGTCCGCTGGTTATCATTGAAGTATGCCGGCACCGTTAAGACCGCCTTGTCCACTTTATCGCCCAGAAACGCTTCGGCATCACGTTTTATCTTTTGTAGAATGAAAGCGGTTATTTGCTGCGGTGTGTATTCCTTGCCATGAACCTTTACCTTATAGTCCGTGCCCATCTTGCGTTTGATTGACATCACAGTGCCTTCGGGGTTGGACACTGCCTGCCGTTTCGCGGGTTCACCAACCAGCATCTGCCCGTCTTTCGTGAATGCTACATACGATGGGAACGCTTTGCCTCCGAGACTCGTCCCTTCTGCGCTTGGAATTATCGTGGACTTGCCACCTATCAATGCAGCCGCCGCGGAATTGCTCGTTCCTACATCTATACCTATTGTTTTTGTCATCTTTTAAACCTCCAAATTTATTTATATAGTGGTTTTATTCATTATAAAATTATTCTCTTGCTTGACTTCCTACATTTCTGTAATTATATAACAATAATCGGACTTCTCCTTCTTCACTCATCTTCTTCCTCTTCAGTCGGTGACGGCCTTTTAACTTTAGAAACCTTCACCTTCGACGTTCTTAGCACCTTCGAGCCCCGCACATACCCTTTCTCAAGCTCTTCTACAATTGTATCCTCTGGAAGCTCGTCATCTAAGGCCGTCAATAGCACTTCATGTTTATAGGGATCAAACTTCTCGCCTACTGATTTTATCGGTTTTAACCCTTCTTTGCCCAGCACATCCACTAAATTAGCATATATCAACTCAATTCCTTTTACAAATGACGGGTCGTCCTCACTCTGTTTCGACGTTGCAATAGCAATCTCAAGATTATCTATAACAGGCAACAGGTTCTTTATCAGCTCTTCGGTTGCGCACATCTCATACATTTCCCGTTCGCGGACAACCATCTTTTTGTAGTTCTCAAAGTCGGCCTGTAGATATTTCAGGCGTGGCAAATAATCCTCTG
Organism: Candidatus Methanophagaceae archaeon GoMg2; assembly: GCA_013180585.1. GTDB lineage: Archaea > Halobacteriota > Syntropharchaeia > Alkanophagales > Methanospirareceae > QENJ01. The sequence continues at coordinate 9,329 of QBUM01000247.1, read as the reverse complement.
CTAAATTTGTCTTCGCTTCTAAATCCTTCTTCAATTGTGCTACTTCTGTACTTGTAAGGTCTGCTTCTGCCTCGTCAACTTCATCAGAATCCTTTTTTTCTTCCTGCTCTTCCTTCTTCTGTGCTTCTATCAAATATGGGTCCTCCTTTTTAATTTAATTTAGATTTGAGATAGAAGAAGCCTCGATTCGACTCATGATATTGCTAAGAGTTTTGGGATTGAAAATATGTTTTTGATATTCCATCAAATAAAATTTCACCTCATCCTGTCTTTGAGTCTTTTGATAATTTTTGTTCTTGTATATAAAGTAGAACTACCTTCACTAAAGACACGGATTTACACGGACTTATTTGAGTTTGACATTGTTGATCTGTGTCAATCTGCGTTAATCTGTGTCCTGTTATTTATTTTCTTGTATAAAAATTTTTGAATGTCTGGGATTGTTAAATTGATGGGTAATAGAAGGGGCACTCACTATATGCTATTACATTAATAGTATGTTGTCGTGTCGAAAGTCGTTTAATTTATACTTCTACGAAGAACTTGAAAGTAAATGACAAAAGAAATTAGGGATGAAAAGATGCAAATCCAAACTAATAGAAGAAACAGGAGGAGCTTGAATATCCAAGAAGATTAAATAACCGAGTCAAAATGCCCGAAGAGGAGGAGAGAAAGAAAGCGACTAAAAGATTAGTAAAAGTAGGCGAAGTCGAAATCAATCTTGATGATGCAGTGCATGACCTCAAAGGTGAGGAGATAGAAACCATCGCCGTGGATATACTGCAGGAGATGGGCGAGCGACGGTTGAAACAGTGGAAGCCCAAGTTGAATATCTACGCACACGCAGCGGACATTGCAGAATGGGACAACGTACTTTTAAACCGGTATTATCCGCTATATACAAACATAAAGACGGAATGTAACGATTGCACGCAGGGTCCTTGTAGTATCAGTCAGAATGAATGCAAGGGTTTGTGTGGCCTGGATTTGGCAGAAGCGTATCAAGCGAAGCTAAGCTTGCAGGAGGCTTGTAAAGGTTTAGCCACGCAATTAACCGTTGCAAGAGATTTGTTCGACTTCTCGCTACCGCAATTCGGTGCGAAGAAGGCGATAGATATTGGACGCTCTATCACGTATCCCACGATGAACACGTCTATGCTGACAGGATTCTATACACAGAATTTGAGTGACATAGGCAGAGCGTTATTTTATGCAGAATCACAGTTGTCCGAGTTGCTTCTATCTGCTTATTTCGGTAACGAAAGCGTAATAGAATTTGAGGAGAAGGCGCTACATGCCGGCTCACTTACGTTCCTCGCAATGGAACTTTCAGAAAGCATAAAGATGTGCTGCTTTGAGTTCCTCAATGCCGGTAAACATTCCGCAACGGAATATTCGGAGTTCCCACCGGTTGAGACCGAGGTTGGTATGGGTGCAGTTGATACAACTAAACCTGTCGTGGTATTCTTTGGCAATAATTTCCTGCCCGCGTGGTTCGCTGTTGAGTACGTGAAAAAAGAAGGCGTAGAAACCGAGATAGAAATTTGTGGCGTGGGTGCAGTGGGGCACGACATACCGCGGTTTTATAAACGAGGCAAAGTTCTCACTTCAGGAGTAAAGGCGAGGAAGGTTCTCAGAGCGGGTATTCCCGATGTCATCGTGGTCAGTGAGTTATGCTCTGGGTTTGATGTACTGACGGACGCGAAGCGGGTGGATGCGAAGGTGATAGCATCAGGATATACCGCAATTAAGGGGTTAGAAGATCGGTCTGAGGATTCTATGGAACACGTGCTGCGGGATATAATAGAGAAGAACTTGCCGGGTGTGCGGATAACCAATCCGGAGAAAGCGGGCGAACTCGCAGTCAAATTAGCGGAAGAGATAAAGAAGCGAGGAAAAAGGAAAGATACCTATTTGTTGTCTGAAGCCGAGCTAAAGACAGAGGCATTGCGATGTAAATCGTGTGACACCTGTTTTGAGGCATGTCCCGGTAGATTGGCAATAAGCAATGCGATGGCCGCCGCAAAAATTAATCTCGAACCACTTGCGGACGTTTACGCAGATTGTATGTTCTGTGGTAAGTGCGAAAGCGTATGTCCGGAAGGGATTCACATACTTGACTTGACCATAAGCGCGGCATCAATGCTTGGCAGAATAAAGGAAGATAAGTATCTTATGCGTGCCGGTAGGGGACCTATGTCCGAGTTGGAATGGCGCGACCTGACTTTCGGGGTTATACTCGGTGGAAACGGCCCGGGGATGGTTAATATTATAGGCTGTGGTAATCATCCTGGTTCGGAACGTGAGGTAGTGGATATGACGCGATATTTCCTGGACCGGAACTATCTCGTGTGTGTTTCCGGGTGTGTCGCTGCGGACGTTGCGAAATATTTCGATACGGAAGAGCAGAAGTTTTTGTTTGAGCAGTACATCGCAGCGGGTGTTTTGAAGGGGCTGGTGAATTTCGGTGGCTGCACTGCCATGTCGCATGTGCCGTCAGCGATTTATCGTGGCGCACTTGTGGGTAGCGCGTACACGCCAAAGGCTAACTGGACGCAGATTACGGATTATCTCTATGCACGGCTGCCTGTAGTAGTAATAATCTGGGGTGCAGCGACAGAGACGCTGTATTCCGTGGCGTCTGGGCTCGTGAGGTCTGGCATCCCGGTGGTGGTTGGCCCTTCGGGGTTCGAGTTCAAGCGATTTTTCCTGGGTGATAAAGACGACAGGAGCAAGTGGTGGATGTATGACGGTGTCACGGGTGAGCGGAAAGAGGTTGAGCCATGCCCCGTGCATATGCTCGTGCCGGTAGAGACGAAAGAAGAGGCGATTGCGATGAGTGCTAAATTGCTGCACCGACCTCTTGCGTTACGAGACCCGCGATTGGCAAGTTTAGAAGCGGAGAACGAAGCACATAAAAAGTTCTTTGGTGAGTATTCTGACGATTGGCATTTGTATGTGAGGTCGGAGCAGGAATTGCACGTGATGCGAAGGATGGAGTTGTTGAAGAAGCTGGAAGTGGAGCACGGGTGGGAGATTGAGGGCACGCGAATAAAGAGAGCGCGGCACCGGTCTGGCGAACTGATGGATATGACTGAATATAACGAAAAATATGGGATACAATTGGGTAGGTATTCGACACTTGTGCCGAGGTTGATTACACGTTCTGAGGAGGATTCTAAAAGTATATGACCGGGTTGAAGCAAGGGGGGGGGAGGGAGAGGGGGTTAGAGAACTTCAGCCCCTCCTCACTCGTAAAAAAATCAGTTGTTTTTTTCAATCCATTTTTTCATTAATTCCACTTTGAACCTAAAATTACCATTTACGTTTTCAATAATCTCTTTCCTCATGAGTGAATTGATTTCTTCTTCATCTCCTTTTAGCGGAAGGTTGCTTACAAGCCGTTTTAGAAGCTCTTTTTCTTTTTCTGAACATTCTGAGTTCCAAATATAGTAAAAATAAGTGTCGGCGGAGATCAATACCTTTTCTATTGCAGCATCAATATCCGCCATTTGAGCCTCTTTGCGATGTTGAGTATTTAAATAATTAACAAGATCAAAACACAATGCTTGAACCAGATAAGGCTGACAACTCGTAACGTCTATAATCTTATTAACGACCTCGCCGTTTTCGCCACCTTCATAATTTAAACTAAAATCATCAATAGGATTGGTAATCAAGATTCTTGCTTCATCCCTTGATAAATAGCCAAGTTTTATCGTCTTGGCGCTTATTAGATAATCTGACCAATTTAATTCTAGTTCATTTAATTCTTTACTCCCGGTAATTAGCACAACAAAATGTTTCCTATGCTGGATAATATTGCGTAATTGGTCAAGTATTTCGATAGAAAGGTTACCTCTAAGAATTGATTCCTCTAATTTTTCATATTCATCCAGGGCAAGTAATATTAATTTATTTTCGGTTTCAAGCGTCTTTTCTGTTTTATCAAACCAATTACCCAGAATTGTAAACGGATTTTTTTGAAATGCCTCAAAGAGAGGATATTCTATTGAAAAACCCCGGTCTTTCAATGAGTTTGAGATTGACTTTGATAGCGTGTAGCAGAAAGAAGCAGGACCTTCTGTCGTTCTGGGGTCCTGGCAATCAATATATGCAGAAACATATCGTTTACCTAAAAATCGTGGAAGATTAATCAATACCGATGATTTGCCTACTCTCCTCCGCCCATGTAAAAATAGGGTAGGGTTTTGAGAAATATTAGCGAGATTTGATTCGATTTCTCTTATAATATCCTGTCTACCAACAAATAATCTTGATTTCTCTTCGGGTCTTACAGGATTTCCGAAGATGTATGGGTTCGGGATTTCCTCGTATGTATCCTTTTTAAGCTCAGTTAATTTATTGGTTTCCTCTTTTATTATTTGAGACCATGTTTCTGCAACAGGAAGGAATTTATATCCCACCGGTCCTTTTGTAGCAATCAACGTTTCCTTGAATTTATCGACATCACGACCTAACACATTTAGATTTCTAAGTTTGTTATAATTACTTGAAGATTCTAAATAACTTTTAGCGTCCGTAGATATATCCTCAATATTTCTACCCGCAGTACCAAATTCTCGAGATAATGAACTTTCAAAAGTATAAAGAAAAGGAACATTACCTGAAGCATCAGCTATTTCTTCTATTGACTTGAATCTGCCCATGTCCTTAATGGTTATTTCTGAAAGGGCAGAAGACGCTGCTTTTCTTTGAAACGGTCTTTTAGATGATACAAATTCGATTTCTGATAAACCTTCTTCTCTATTTGCCTTTGTCAATGTTACAAGGAAATTAGATAAAAACGGTAGAGGCATCAAGATTAATTCATCCCAGTATATGGGTGAGTTTCTAAATAATCTGAATGGCTTCTGCTTAAAAAATCTTACACGTAAATATTGTATCATGTGAGGTAAAATATAGAAAACTCGGAAGTAAGAAAATAAGAACGCAATGCCCCACACAATGCCCCACACAATGCAGCCCACAATGCCAAACGCAATGCCGCACACAATGCCCCACCCAATGCCCAACGCAGTGCCAAACGCACTGCCGGGCGCAATGCCCAACGCAATGCCCAACGCAATGCCGCACACAATGCCCAACGTAATGCCGTATAGGGTATAATATAAAATTTTAAACCAATCGAAAGGGTATCCAAAACTAAACATTAAAATAGCTCTAATAATGCCAACAATTACGATTGAAATGATAAAAGAAAGAAAGGATAATTTCAATATTAATTTCATTTTACTTTTTTTATCTAAATGCTCAATAGATTCAGTAAACGTAATGGGTTTGAATATGCACTGATATATTTGATATATAGAAATTTTTATATCGTTAGTTATTTTCATTTTTTACTCAATCCCGATTTTATAATTTCCTTAATATCGTTAATTGAATACTTTATGTATTTCACAATACAACGCTCTTTTCTTGTCCATTTATCACCAAAACTTTTAATTTCTTCTTTAATGTCTTTTCTTAATTCCTTTTCATCATACACCTTTCCTTTATTTTCAAAGACATGAGAGCAAGCGATTTGCAAATGAAGAGGATGATTCTTGGCTATTCGCTTGATAAATTCAATCTCTTTTTCTGTAAACACAACACCCTCTCTTTTTGCAGATAAAAATTCAGTTGTTTCGTCGGGAGAAAATAGTCCCAGATGTACTTGAGAAAAGATATTATAAAATGGCGAGGTGAAATTTCCTGCTGTACACAACCATTTTAATGAATGCAAAGAAGCGGTAACATAAGCAATATTGCCATGATATCCAAGACTTCTCATAGCATCGAAGAAGTCGTTATTAAATTCCTCCTGTCTTTCAGTTAGTTTTCCAAATTCATCAATTAAAAGTACAGGCTTGATTTCATTACTTAAATCCGCTATCGAATCTGAAAACGCTATTAAATTTTCATTGTGACTATTTGATGAAATTACTATGGGATCAGAGCCCAGTTCTTTCAGACTGTATTTAAGGAAGCCTTCAACTGTATGATATTTGGGGTCTTGCATATCAATATATGCGACCCTATATTCATCACCGTCACGCAATTTCATGAAAATATAGTGAAGCAAAGAGGACTTTCCTATTTTCCTCTCTCCAGAAACATCGCAACTTTGAAGATTTGAAAGCCTACTAAAGATTGTTCTAAGCTCATCTTTTCGCCCGAAGAAATCGTCAGGGTTTTTGATCATTCGCCTGTTCGAAAAGGGGTTATTCGCCACCATGATATATTATTCTTCTTTACGGGTTTTAAACAAAACAGTTTGAATGATGTTTAGTTGATTACCGATTCTTGGTATCGGCAATGGAATTTGCTTAGCTACCCACGCTGTGCAGATATAGAATTCTAGTAGTAGGAACATCCTCAAAATATTCAAGCAGGGATAATTAATCAAATGTCATAATGAATTCATATCAAATGTGGGATAAAGAACACAGAGAAGTTTATTGAAAATGGCTCCGGGTTGAGGCAAATTACCGACTCCTATTGAATACTCGGCTAAATCTTCACTGCACGGCAACGCCCACCGCACGCTTTATCAAAATCCCTATTTCATCCTCGGTCTTCATCGGTCCTTTCTTGTCGGGTATCGTAACGATGACGGGTACAACGCCACGTTTATTTACGTTTATCTCGTTAATCTTTTCCCGAACTTTAGTTTCGGCGGCAAGCCTTTCGCTTATTATTATAAGTGCAACCTCATCCCTCGTCAATTTATCTAACAACCGGACGGTCTCACCCTCTAAGCCGCCTTTAGGCTCATATACTTTATCCACACCCGCAAGTCTGAACCCTGTGGCTGTCTCTGGGTCTCCAATCACTGCAATCATTCTTAACCCTCTACTCCTTGACCTTAAACAACGCCTTCACTATGTCTTCCCGCAAACTGGTAGAAAAGCGCTCCATTCTCTCCTCAAACGTATTGTTCACCACTATTTTACCATCCTTCCGCCTTACGGTTACACCACCCACCGATTTTATTCTTTCTTCTGATAGAGATAAACCTATTTTCGCGCCACCGTCGCTTATTTCATCCGAAATCTCTTTTAGCATCTCGGGATTCACATAAGACGCATCCTCTGTACTAACCACCACTTCCAATTCACTGCTCGGAACTCCACCACCTGCGATTATACTCAGTACTGCATCCCGTATCAAACCACCCAAAACGTTTGAATATTCCGTCCCTTTGAATCCCTCGCTCTTTACTGCCTGTATTCTCTTAACGGCTTCTTCTAACGTCTTTCCAATCAACTTTTCCTCGGCAGTCCATCTGAGCTTCTTCGCTTTTAGTCGCGCAGCCCTAATTATTCGCTCCTTATTCTCAAGACCTTTTTCCTGCTCAGCCGCAATAAAATGCTTCTTCTGCAGTTCTATCTCCTCGCGCGCCTCTTTAAGCACCCCATCCGCTTTCTCGCGCACTTCGCTCAGTACTTCCTCTTTCTCCTCTTTTACTTCGTCTGTTATCCTATCTGCTATCTCTACGGCGCCCATATTGGATTCACTTTAACCCTAAAATTCTTTCTAACACACGGTTTACCGCACTGTCGAGATTCGATTCTGCGGCCGCTCTCAGCTTCTCAGCCTCTGCTATAGCATTTTCCTGTATCGCTTTTCCCTCTTCCTTGCCTTCCTTTGCATACTTGTTGGAAATATCCACGGCTAAGCTCTTTTCGTCATCATCCGCCTTATCTTTCAGTCCCTTTATCTCCTGCTCCGCATCTTTTAATATTACAGCCGCGTTTTCCTTCGTCTCTTCTAATACCCTTCTGCCTTCTTCTTCCGTTTCTCTTATCAACTTAAGTGCTTCTACTGCCATTGTACCTTTGAACGAGATGTCTTTATCTTTATGCTTTTATAAAACTTTCTCATTTTTTCCGGTCTGCTTCTGGAGCAAGAGAACGAGGGAGAGAACGAGCAAGTAACATATGAGACCTTATTATAAGTTCCAATGTTAGTATAAAATCAAGGAGCAAACTAAATTTTTAACGTGAAAAAAGAGGTGAAGAAAGGAAGTGGACTTAGAGGATTTACCAGGCGTCGGCCCTGCAATAGCTGAGAAATTACGTGATGCTGGATTAAATACGTTAGAAGCGGTGGCTGTGGCATCTCCAGCGGAATTAGTAGCAACCGCGGAGATAGGCGAGGGGATCGCGGCGAAGATAATAAATGCAGCGCGGGAAGCTGCGGACATTGGCGGGTTCGAGACAGGTGATAAGATATTAGAAAGGCGCGAGGGCATAGGCAAGCTGACTACGGGCTCTCAATCGCTGAATGAATTGTTTGGCGGTGGTATCGAGACGCAAGCAATGACGGAGTTCTATGGAGAATTCGGTAGCGGTAAGACACAAATAGCGCACCAACTCGCTGTAAATATTCAGTTACCCACAGAGAACGGTGGTTTAAACGGCTCTACCATAATAGTAGATACCGAGAATACGTTTAGACCTGAGCGAATTAAGGATATGGCAGAAGGTGCGGAGCTCGATTACGAGGACGTTCTTAAAAATATACACGTTGCACGTGCATATAACTCAAATCACCAGATATTGCTGGTGGAGAAGGCGAAAGAGCTTGCTGATGAGCTGGCAGATACCGAAAGACCGGTTCGGTTGCTAATAATAGATTCTGCAACTGCGCATTTCAGAAGCGAATATGTAGGAAGGGGCACGTTGGCAGACAGACAGCAAAAGATAAACAAGCATCTACACGACGCACTCAGGTTTGGAGACCTCAATAATGCAGTGGTGGTAATAACCAATCAGGTGCAAGTGCGACCGGATGCTTTCTTCGGCGACCCTACGAGACCCATAGGTGGGCATATAGTGGGCCATACCTCTACTTTTAGGGTATATCTCCGAAAGTCCAAGGGGGAGAAGAGAATAGCAAAATTAGTTGATTCGCCAAACCTACCCGAAGGGGAAGCGGTGTTCTCAGTTACAAAAGCAGGAATCGGAGATTAGGCATCATAGAAACTGCCACGTAAATGCTCTTGATTTTTTTTATTTGAAGTTCTATTCCCCTTTCTGTATTTGTGTAGCAAGGGCAAAAACCACGAGATTTTACACGATTAACACAAGAAAAGTGGGTTAGTAGGGGTACAAGGGATTTTCGATATAATTGCCAACAGAATGCAGAAAACGGATCACAGTGGTTGTTATCTCGTGGAAATCGGTGTAATCTTGTGGTCTAACTAAACGAATACGCCTTCCTTTTTATTGTATATAAAGTATAACTTCTACCTATTTAAGACTCTGATTTAATTTCTTCTGCGTTAATCAGTGTTAATCTGTGTCAATAATTAATTTTAG
>QBUM01000203.1 GCA_013180585.1 Candidatus Methanophagaceae archaeon GoMg2 | reverse complement strand
TACTAATCACCATTTCTTGTGTTAATCTTGTGAAATCTCGTGGTTTTTTAGTTAGCTATACAAACACAAATGATTTATATAGCAAGAGTGGAAATTAAGGATAAGGGATAAATTATGAAACCGAAAGTGGAATATGACATTAATAAAAGCACAGACGTTATTCCAGAAGTGAGAAAAGACTTCGCATTTATTTGGGATAGATACTTTGCAATTTTGGTTTTTGGCTCCCACGCCAGGGGTTATACGGTGCCAATTTCAGATATAGATGTCGCTATAGTAGCAAAAAATAGTATGAAGAGGCGGATGTTTTATAATGAGATTTATACAAAAGTGAGGATGGATATTTATGATGTGGTGTTCTTTGAAGATTGTAACGATGAACTGAAATCGGAAATTGCAAAAAATCACATTATAGTCTATTGTAAAGATGAGACTGAATTGAAACGATATTTGGAACCTTATAAAAGTTTGGATTTTAAAAGGAGGACACTAAAAGAGATTGTTGTAGATTTGAGGTCTGTTTGTGATGGAATATGAGAAGATTCATCAGAAAGCGGAGTATATTTTAAAGAAGCTCAAATACTTGAAGAATAACAGAATTGATAATGTGGAGCGATTTAAAAGCGATGAAACGCTACAAATGGCAATTCTTTATGCTCTTCAGGTCTGCATTGAAGCGATAGTTGATATTGTGGTACTTATAGGCACGAAAGTATATGGGAAGGATTATGAAGGCGATTACGAAATGTTCGAGACCTTATTTGAAGGAGGGGTTATCGAGGATGATGTATTTGAGAAGTTGAGAAAGATGAATGGGTTGAGGAATGCAATTGTGCATGCTTATGATTCTTTGATAGTCAAGGAGATTTATGATAACTACAATGAGATATTAAAAGATATAAGTTATGTTACAGATAAATTGGTTAGTACGCTTTAGGATGAAGGGATTCGCAAAATATACAAATATCACAGTCGTTTCGCCAGATAAGCTGATGTCAGATTATTCGGTAGTTGCCCACTCGGATACGCCCTCCTTCACGACCTGTTAGTTTCCTACATCCACTCGGTCGTGGCTCTTCGCTAAGTACTCGAATCTTTACACGTTCCTAAGATGCCAAAGGTAGAACTCTCTCTGAACTCTTCTAAGAATGAATACTGAATAACTCATTGTCGTTTTCTTTCGATCTCTCCAATAGCCTTTTCAAACGGAATCGCCTCACAGGATGAAGCTTTTGCCTTATCGTAAGCATGAATACTCTCCAATTCTTCCAACTCTTCAAGTATATTACAATAATCGCTTAGGTCCAGTAGGATCCCGATTCGTTCCTCGTTCTCATCCACTACGTATCATTCTTTGGCTATCAATATCAGTCTACCTTATATCATAATGTGCAGGTATAACAAATACAAATAAGCAAACCCCAAAGGAATATATCGAGCATATTATTGAGACCGAAATGCTTCTTTAATTAGTGATTTTTTGTTTTCAGTTGCGATTTTTAGCAAAACGAGTGAAAGAACCACCTATCCTTGCCTCCCAACCGGCATTATATACAGCGGTACCTCCTGCTCTTCCGCATTCACGAGCTCTTTAACTCTATCGCCAATAAACGCACCTATGACTACCGTTCCGAGCTCTAAGGAAACAGCCTGCAAATACACATTCTGTGCTGCATGTCCTGCTTCCATATACACATATCTAATGCCTCTGTCACCGTATTTCCATGTCGTTCGTTCATAAATCGCGGTAAACACAATGTCTATGGCAGCCTCCTTTACGCATTCTTGTCCGCCAGCGGCTTCTGCAAGCTCCTCCCTTTTATCCCCGTCCACCACTTTTTCCAGTTCGTGCTCTACAGGTCTATACTTGTAAACGCCTTTATCTAAGCCTTCTACGTCTCCCACAACCATGTATAGCTCAAGCGGGTATAATGCACCAGCCGAAGGTGCCGTTCTTCCTTTCCCTGTAATACCCTGAGCAGCCCAAAGTAGCTGTGATACCTCATCAATGCTTAAACCCTCACCTGAATAAGTCCGTATTGATCGTCTTTTCGATAACGCCTCTTCTACAGATGTGTTACTCATATAATCCGGCACTGGAAGTTTTATCCTTTCACCTACTTCTATCTTCTGCATCACTTTCTTTTCAACGGCGGGTTTATGCGTAACAAGAACTGGAAACGTTATTGCGATAGCCACCACTAATACGGTTGCTATAACCACGCCTATCAAGGTTTTAGTTAGCATTTACACAGATCCTCTTCGAATGATACAAGGATTGACTGTTAGCGTTATGCCATGACAACCGAATAAATAACGAAATCAAAAAAATAAAAAAAGAAAAAAAGAGTTGGGGATTTAAGCACTCGGCTTAGCCAGCAACTTCGTCTTCTTCAGTATCTCCCCGGTTCTGGCATGTGGCATACGAACCAGGCTGTCAGTCTGCTTTTCCATCTCTCGCGCTTCAAAAGCAAAGTTTGCCGCCGCTCGCAGGAGTTCATGCGCTGCCGCCACCATCGGCACGTAGCCCGCAGGGTCTTTCATCATGAAGCAGCCCTTCGCGTCCATCTCCGCTACTTTCTCCAACATGTTATAAGCTGCGATGGCTTTCGCCTTTGCATACGGATTCGAGAACTGCGATCTTTCTACTGCTTTCTCCGCAGTTGCTATTATCTGCGGTAATTTCACTTCTCCGCCCTTCTGTATCGCTGCTATAACAGCGTCAAATTCCTCTTGCATCAATCTCACTATGCCTGTTATGGACAGAACGGAGAGTACATCGGCATTGAATATACTCATCTCCACGGGGTCTAAGAACTCACGCCTCGCGCCTATCATCGGGTCACCGGGTATTATAATGTAGCCAAAACCGTCTTCTTTTAATTTATCTACCGCTTTCTTCGCGGGGCCGTCTGAGATGACTATGCAAGGTATTCCCTTCTCCTTCGCCATCTCGCGTGCGCTCTTAGGTCCCGGCAGAGCGGCATTTGGACTGACTACCACAACCAAATCTGGGTCCCAGTCTAGTAACCGTGGAGTATCAGCCGCATGTTCCGGCGACATCTTCGCTCCCGTACCCAACACACGAGCATCTATATCCTCTCTATCTGCTCTCTCGTCCAGCAACAAATCCACTATTCTTGAAGCCCCTATATTCCCCAATTTCACAAATCCTATTTTCACAACTTTCATCTGTAATCACGTTTTAAGATTACGTGAATGAAACATAAAAAACTATTTGTTTTTGCACGGTGTACGCAAATATTAACTTTAACCTACGTGTCATCCAAAGGTAATGCTAAAACTTCATAATCAAGCTACCAACATTCGCTCTTATCGAATGATTTCTAAGGTGGTAAAGGAACACTGATTGGTTTATATTTCACAATCTCTCTAATGAAAACGTGGATAAATGTAATCGGTTTTAGAAGCGGCGAATGGTGAGAAGGTAATTTTTGCTTTAATACTTCTATTCTTTTTTTTGCCGAGATTTTGGATTGTAAGGCACCTCCTTTAGAATTGCCCCCTCTTCCTGCTCACTGTATATCCCGCGGAATACCCACTTTGGCTCCACACCAGTCAGTATCGCAGTTACTCTCACTTTTCCTGCGAAATCATCATGTATACTCGCACCCCATACCACATTTGCATCGGGATTTAACTCATAGGTAAGCAACTCTACGATGTCATTTGTCTCCTTCATTGTGAGGTCCGCCCCTCCTGAGATATGTATAAGAGCGCCCGTTGCCCCTTGATACTCCGCTTCTAACAATGGATGATTGAGTGCATCAGATACAACTGCCTCTGGCTTATTATCCGATTTAGACGTCTCACCTACGAGCATTACTGCGGCACCTCCTTCTCCCATCACCGCTGCGAGGTCCGCGAAGTCGAGATTAACCAAAGAAGGTTTTGTTATCGTCTCTGTTATGCTCTGTATCGTAGTGGCGATTAACATGTCCATCATCTTAAACGCTTCATTCACCGGCTGATTACCCGCCTGTTCCAGCAATTTGTCATTCTCCAGCACAATAACCGTATCTGTTACCCTTAGCAATTCCTCTATACCTTCCGCCGCTTTTATTCGCCTTCTCCTTTCCGCTTCAAATGGGAATGATACCATGGCAACCACGATTGCTCCAGCCTCCTTCGCCACTTCCGCAACAACGGGCATAGCCCCTGTACCTGTTCCACCACCCATCCCTGCAGTGAGAAACACAAAGTTCTTGCCTTTAAACATCTCACGCAAACCCTCCTTGTCCATTTCCGCTGCTTTTCTGCCCACCTCAGGAGAACCACCAGCACCTAACCCTCTTGTAAGTAATTCCCCTACCAAAACCTTCTTTGTACATCTTATCGAATCCAGATGTAGCTTGTCTGTGTTTATGGCTATCTTATCCACACCTTCCAGCCCACCCAGACACACCAATCTGTTCAGGGCATTATTTCCTGCTCCACCTACACCAACTATTGCTAATTGTGGTACCCCAAACAAATCCTCCCCTGTTGAAGGATATTTTATTATTTCGCGAGTGTTAGTTAAAACCGTTTCAGTTAACCCACCCTGTTTTCCCCTTTGACTTAAAATGTTATACCCAATATGTAAACAAAGATAGGATGCAACTCCAACTACTATCAATAAAACCAATAAGAGTAATTCTGAGATTAGGGGATATATCGTGAGAAGAACATAGAGCACTATCCCTATCATCACGACTGTAAAGATATTTATAAGTATTTCGTACAAAGAATTCAATGAAATAATATCCTTGTAAAGGCGATTGAAAAAGTTATTCATGATCTCCTCCACCCTTTTTGAGTTTTTCAATGGTAAAATAAACATCTGATATTACATAAATTGTAAAAATTATTAATATGCCAATATATGATGCTATTTTCCATATATTCTATAATTGCTGGTTTTTCTGTAAATAAAAGGCCCACACTAGTTATTATAATCTTCAATGAAACAATAGTTAAGAGTATTTTTATAGTATCTCCTAATAGATGCCTAATAAATTCTACATTATCATTCCAGATTTCCCTAAAAAACATCTGCATGTTCATATAAACCACCAATCCTTTAATGGGCCGGTGCTTATATAAAATTTACTAAAAACATGAAAAAGGAAGATTCAGAATACGCGAAAGGGGTGAAATGCAGATCATGGACAATATGGGTAAGGTGGTGGTTATTTTCTCTTTGCTCGGTGTGTGCTGCTTATATGTTGTATCCTTATTGGTAGTCCCACCTTACGTGCCTTTAGACGAGGCCGCACTTCATGAAACTGCATTCATACGTACAAAAGGTGTTATCACCGACTTAAGCGTCTCGGCATCGGGAAATATGTACATGAATATAAGAGAAAACCAAACAGAACTGCTGGTATTTATCAATTCCGCAGAAGGTGAGGCCGAAGAATTAGACCTGTGCTATGGCGATGAAATAGAGGTCGAAGGCAGAGTGCAGTTGTACAATGGCAGGTATGAAATTATAGCCCCGATAACGGGGATAAACAAATTGCCCCGTGGGAGTACTAATATCTCTTTCGTTTCACGGATAGCAATGCAGCCAGAGGCGTATGTAGGAACGCGTATAAGTGTTGTAGGCTACGCAGATGACATATTCAAGCGTGTTTTTTATCTCGGTGATGCTAAAGGCCGATACCGTATGAGGGTGATGGTGGACGATATACGCCTCTCCGAGCTGCAAAAGGGTGATAAGATAATAGCAGATGGCATATTTGTATATAACCCTGAAAATATGAGGTATGAATTGAACCTTATCTCCTTAAAATGCAGTAAGTAGAAGGAACCACCCTTTACGAGAATGCTTCTTCCAACAACTTCGCCACGGCATAAGCAGGAAAAGTTGTCGAGATCTTACTTCCATATCGAAGAGAAAGCGATGCCAATTCCATATTCAACGAATCCGCAGCTTCCTTTACGATAAAATCACCTACCCCTGCAGATACCACCTTTTTCAATCCATAAATATCCTTCATCTTTTCCATCGAAGAAGTCAACTCCTCTGTCTGTGCTCTTTTCACATGCTCTGCAATGCTGACAGCACCTTCTTCTCCTATCTCCTCAAGGTCACTACATACAACCCGCGCCAGCCTACGCATCGCACTCTGTCTGCTCTTTTCCGCCTCTTCTCGACCTGAAAAGGCATAACTGTCCGGGCTTTCACAACTGTAATCATCCTCAGTTATGTATCCGAGGACGATATAAGCGTCAGCGGTTATTGCGAACAGTTCTGAAGAAATCCTGTGTTCCTCTCCGCCCATATTAACTTTTTTTAGCACTGCGGCAACGTTGGTCCTTACGATTCCGGAATAGATTAGCTCGTGCGATTTCAGTCTTTCAAGGTCTCTTCTCTTCGCCTTTATCTCTCCCCCTGCTATTGGAATCACATCAGTTGTGGTACTGCCGATGTCAACGAATATTACATCTCCGTATAGCTTAGATACGAGCTTCGCAGATGCGAGCCAGTTCGTGGAAGCGAATGAAAGCGGGTCTTTATCTACCTCAGAGCCGTATCTAAACATGCAATCCGTATCGAGAAATTTAATCTTATAAAACGTGGAGGATAACGCATTTTTAATGTGTAAAACACCCTCCTTCTTTGATTCGAAACAGTCACATAGCTCACCTGTCATCACCACGCCCACAGCTTCTATCTCTGTCTCAAACTTCTGTTTCGCTTCGGGCAGCATGTCGTTTAGAATCGCCTTATTTCTCCACAAAGGTGCGTAAATTGAATCTACGAACCCGTCTGAAGTGGCTATTTTTGTATTCGCCCCGCCTACATCTACACCTACGATCATAGCACTAAATCGCAAAAAACTTTTTGCATGCAAGAATATATGTTTCTTTGATCAAACTTTCTTCTTGAGACAAGGTATATGTGCAACGATAAAAAGAGCGGTAGTGATAGGACAAAGGCGTTTAGGGAACGGCTACAGAAGTTGCAAAGTAGCGTTAGAACTTGTATTGAATCGGTAGATGCGGAGTTAGACGAACTGGTTGGCATAAAAGGAGAATTAAGCGGTATTGCTAAGGAGCAGGAGCGAACAAAATCGAATCTAAAAGATAAAATGGATGGAGAAGAACTGGACGAGATCGGGGATGCCATTGAGGTGCTGGAAGAGGAGCTGGAGGAAAAGAAACGTAAAATGACGTTACAGGGGGCAGGAGAAGAAGCAAAGAAGGCGGAGGAATATTCAACGGAATTACAATATCTAAGGGCGGAATTCGATAACTACAAGCGCAGAGCGGAGAAAGATAAGCGAGCTTTTGCCGATTATATTCTACAATGCTTTATAGCGGAATTACTGCCAATCAAGGACTATTTAGAGCTTGCAATGAGTCACGCGAAGGATAATGATACGTCGGAAGGTCTGGTAAAAGGCGTGGAAATGACAGTGAAGCAATTCAAGGAGCTTCTGGAAAGAGAGGGGCTTGAGGAGATAAAAGCAGAAGGTGAGCAATTCGACCCATTTAGACATGAGGTTGTCTCAAGAGAGGTAAACGAGGCACATCCAGAGAATACGGTTATTGACGTGACCCGAAAGGGCTATCTTCTTCATGATATGGTTATAAGGCCTGCGATGGTGAAGATAGCGATACGGAAGAATGATGAAAAGGAGAATTCTTAAAAGTTTGGTATTCGTATAGCGATTTTTTAAAACCACAAGATTCCACAAGATTAACACAACACTTTTTCTTTTTAAAAAAAAGAAAACCTGTGCTAAAAGAAAAACAAAAATAACGTTTTTAGTCAAGATTTTTACTGAAAGTTTTAAAAAAGTTGTTGGTAAAGCTTTTCTTTCAAAGAAAAGGTTTCTCGTGAACTCTGTAAAACCTTGTGGTTAGCTAAAATACCAACTTTGAATGATTCTGAATGGTTTTTTTTGTGTTTTGATTATAGCACTATCTTTTTAATATTTCTTTCACTCCTCTTCCAGTCAAATACGCCCCTATCCCAATCATACAAATAAAGTAAATTAATACTATCATAATGATTTCATAAGCCATAAATTCGCGACTAACGAATGTACTTGCGGTTATAAACGAAACTAAGAGCATAATCGCCCCTAAGGGGACAAGTATAACTCCTGTAACCGCTGGACTATCCGTTAGCGTTACGCCTTTTCCCGTTAGATAACCTCCAATTGCTATCATATACAGGAGGAAGACAATCTTCGCGATAAACAATTCCTCGAAGACGAATTCGCCTCTAACAAACGTATTTGCGACCATGAACGAAAAACAAAGCATGAACAACCCAGTGGGTGCTAATACTACGCCAATAATAATTGAATGTTCTGGCAATGCAGCACCTTTTTCCGTCAGATAAGTACCGATCCCAATCATACAGCTAAGGAAGACAATCCTTATTACATAGGACTCATCTATCGGGAATTCTCCAATACAGAAGTTATATGCAGTTATGA
Source organism: Candidatus Methanophagaceae archaeon GoMg2 (assembly GCA_013180585.1). Taxonomy (GTDB): domain Archaea; phylum Halobacteriota; class Syntropharchaeia; order Alkanophagales; family Methanospirareceae; genus QENJ01. The sequence goes on along the minus strand of QBUM01000203.1, from coordinate 4,598 downwards.
ACGAGTACAGAAGCAATATCAATCCAACAGCCGTGATTATCACTCCTGTAATTCTTCTTGAACTCCATCCGGCATTTTGTGGCTTGACTCTTGCCTCCTCTTCTTCATTCGTTAGTCCTTCACTTTTTACAGGCGCTTTAAGGCTCTCGCGGCCCATTACATAAATCAATGCGCCAAATATTATTGCCAGTACCACGGCTACTACCCCGCCAAGCGAGGTATATACCATGACCGGAGCTTTCCTCCTCGAACTCCAAGGCTCATATAATTCGCCCGCCTCCTTATTTGCGGCACTCTCCAGATTTGATAACCGTGAACTTTGCTCGGATATTGAACCTGAAATTGGCGAAACATTACCTCTTAGTGATTCCACCTGATCATTCAAATCACCAACATTATCCGCAAATGCAGATATCCCCTTGGTCATTAGTGATCCAGTGGTCGTTTCCTTTGAAGTTGACTCCGCAACCAAGTTTAATGCGTACTCCGCATCGGTAAGTGTGCTACTTATATAAGATAGACGAGCCTCCGCATCATCTGATTCGGCTTTTAGAGTCTCAAAAGCGGATAAGGTTTTTTGTATATTGCGCTGTAATTCAGGGTCCATCTCTTTGCCCTTCTTTAAATCATCAACCCCTTGTATAACATTAGAAAGGTTGTTAGTTACACTTGTAGAAGCCGCATCCCATTCGTTTAAATCATCATTAAAACCTTCTAAATCGAGTTTTAGCGTTGTTATCCTTGGGTATGACCTTCTTATAACGTCCAATGCACATTCACCCCCGAAAAATAGGCCTTTCAGCTCGGATATTTTATCTGTTACAGAACTCGTAGCAGATGCGACATCGGATATGGCACTGTGAATTCCCTGTATCATATTAAGAGTTGCGCTCAATTCTGTAATGTCTTGATAACTCAATTCTGAGACGGCTCTTTTCCATGCTATCTGCGATAAAACAGATTTCGCAATGTTAGGGTCAGATACCTGCGAACCCTCTGCTGAGATGATTTCAATGCCGCTAGCGTATGGAAAAATATTATAGTAGTTTATGACATAATAGGTGGTGCCATTATAGCTAACAGTATCAATGACCCTTGAATAAGTATCGAGGACTTCTTTATGTTGATATGCTATCTCCGAAGTAGATTGTGCTGATGCCATTGCTGGCGTTAGTAATAGGACCAAGACAAAAACAACAGCTAATTTTTGTATCTTGTTTTCTAACATGTTATGATAGCTCTTTATCGCCAATTTTTATTTGTCCTGTTTGTTGTATATGTGCTGCATTCATAAAAGGTTTAGTATATAAGAGTTATGTAAATTTGTTTGAGAGCTTGTTCCATAATTAGATGTTCCGGGGAAATGATTGTTTGTTTTTCGTTATAAAGCTCTATTTTGCTTCCTTTTGTTGTGATTGTGGATTGTTGCGACGACCTTTTAATGCGGGTGTGGCACGGCAGTGGCTTTTGCAATAGTGCCATGCAAAAGAACTACCCACAAACTATTATATGGTGAGAGTACTATAAGTGTTAGAAATGAGTCACATAAATCATGCTTTGGTTGCGAAAACGCACCCTCCAATGTACCTCATGCATAAATATTGGGCTCGGAAACCATCCAATGTCGTAAGGGCGTATATCGAACATTACTCAGAAGTTGGCGATGTTATCTTGGACCCATTCTGTGGTAGCGGTCCTACACCAATAGAAGCAATAAAGACCGGCAGAAATGCGGTTGCTGTTGATCTTGACCCCATGGCGATATTTATTACCGAATGCACTGCAATGCCTGTGGATCTCAAAAAATTTGAAGAATCTTTCGATAAAATTAAAGATTCTGTAAAAGAAGAGATATATGGGCTTTATAAAACAAAATGCGAACATTGCGGTAGAATTGTCGAATATAATGCGGTGATATGGAGAAATGACACTCCAATGGAAATAAGACATGGCTGCTCATGCCAAAAGAATGGAAAAAACTTATGGAAGAACGTTACAGAAGAAGACACCGAAACTATCGAGAAATTAAAGGATAAGAAGCCATGTTGGTTTCCTGATAACGAATTAATCTGGAATACACGGGTAAACGTTCATAGAGGCATGAAGGTCTCCGAACTCTTCACGAAAAGGAATTTATATGCACTTTCACTGATTTTAAATGAGATTGAAGGAATAAAGAATAAGAAAATACGGAAGATGATGCTATTCGTCTTTTCATCTGCCCTGCCTCAAGCGAGTAAGTTGGTATTTGTTATTAGACAAAGAGGACGTCAGAGTGACTCAATAAAAGAAGAGAAGAAGGAAGTTGGTAGCTGGGCGACAAGAGGCTATTGGGTGCCCGATGAATATTTCGAGATTAACGCTTGGAATTGTTTTGAAAACCGATTTAAGAAGATACTCAGAGGAAAAAAGCAATCCAATGAAGAGATAAAAGAATACACAGAGGCCAAATCATTCGATGATCTAAAAACGGACAAAAACGTCCTACTTTTAAACCAATCCTCGCTTGATCTGTCAAATATCCCTCCTAATAGTATTGATTACGTATTTACCGATCCGCCATATGGCGATAGCATTCCATACCTTGAATTGAACTATATGTGGGCATCTTGGCTGAAATTCAATGCTAATTTCGAAGATGAAATTATCATAAGCGACAGCCCTGTAAGAAATAAGAATTTTGAGATGTATGAAAAAATGCTGGGAGCGGTATTTAGGCAGGTGTATCGGGTCTTGAAGCCTGATAAATACCTTACTGTTACATTTCACAGTACGGACATCAAGATATGGAATTCAATTATCAAGGCGGTGGTGATGGCTGGTTTTGATCTCGAAAAAATTATTTGTCCGCCTCCTGCACGCCCTTCCGCAAAAGGTCTTTTACACCCTTATGGCAGCGCAGTGGGTGATTATTACATCCGCTTTAGAAAACCAAAGAATGAACAGCTTGTGACGGAAAAAGAGATGGACCTGCAGACCTATGAGAGGGAAGTTATCTCCGCAGCAATGAGGATAATGGGGGAGCGTAGAGAACCAACTATTTATCAACACATTTTGAATGGCATCATGGTTGAATTGAATGGTGGAAGGAACGTGCCCATCGGCGCAAGGAATATAGAAGCAATCCTGAAAGACCATGTTGGGACGGAACTCGAACTCATCCCGATAAAAGATACAAAAGACAAGGTTATTGGAGAGAAATGGTGGGTTAAAGGCTGGGACCTTTCGCATTTTTCACAACCCGCACTCACGGACCGTGTAGAACGTGCAGTTATAAACGTATTAGATCGTAAAGTGAAAGTATCACTTGACGATATTCTTCAGGTTATCTTTATAGAATTTCCAAATGCCCTGACACCCGATGCTCAAAGCGTTAAAACCGTCTTAGAAGAGTATGCAACGAAAACAAAAGATGGAAACTGGATGTTAAAACCTGGGTATTCCGAGAAGGAGCGGACATCACAGCATTCAAGAATGATCTATTATCTTGCGAAGATTGGAAAGAAGATAGGATATGAAATATGGATTGGTCAGAGAGAGCAGGGCGAGAGTTACAACAAAACACGGTTATCACACCTGTGCGATCCCCTACCAACATTTAGATTCATCGTATCAGATGATCTCACACTCGATAGAATCAAACAGATTGATGTCATCTGGCACGAAAGCGGGAGGATAAAATATGTGTTTGAAGTGGAGAATACAACAGGAATCACAGATGCCATCATAAGGGGTTCTATCATCAGATCTGCCGCGCCTGGTCTAACACTCGATATTAAAAAGTATATCGTGATTCCTGAATCACGAGAGGCATTATTAGCTAAGAAATTGGAAGAACCGATTATAAAAGAGAGTCTAAGAAAAGATGTATGGGGTTTCATCCGTTATGGCGATTTAGAGGTGCTTTATAAGAGTATACGCAAAGAGGCAAGTTCAACTGATATTGAAAGACTTGGTAGAAAACCTGTGTTAAGAAACCACGTTCAAAAGAATATTTATGAATTTGAATGAACTACCGGCAAGCGCATTGAGGATGTTTTGGGATTTAGAGCTTGTATCACAATACATTTTTAGCTTATCCTTAAATTCTTTTTCATCTTTTTGTGCCACAGCACATGGATTGCCTGCCAAGTTATTGCCTTTTTTCTTCTCTTCCTATTATTACCGAAATCGGAAACCAAAAACCTTTTATGTATTGTTATGCCAATAATATAATGCAGGTTTCGGTATGTTGAGTACGGAGATATGCGACTAAACAGGAAAATGTTCATAAAATATATGAATAATAATTTTAAGTTATGAAAGAGATGCGATAAGATGAATCTACAACAAGCATATGCTATTGGGGTGACATTGGAATATATTACTCGAACACCTGCTTTGAAGGCGTATGTCAAAGGGGACAATTATATAATCGATAATTTAAGACGGATTTTCTACTATCTCAAAGAATTTAGTTTATCTCCAATAACACAACGCGAAATTGATGGGATGATAAAAAAATTTGAGGGCGCATATGAAGAAAAGAAACCATTAACCCGTAACTTCGACCATTTTTAGGAATATGTTTTTGTGTGATGGTTTTAGATGTCTTTTTT
>QBUM01000204.1 GCA_013180585.1 Candidatus Methanophagaceae archaeon GoMg2 | reverse complement strand
ACTTAATATTTAAAAACCTGTTCTTAGAAAGAAAAGCTTTGCCAAGAGAAAATAAAATATGTTTTTCGCGCACAATCGTCATAGTAACAAAGTAAAGGTGGAATATGAGGATTAAAAAGGCGAGTTCTTTAGTTTCGAGAGGCGCGGGGTAGATGTTCCGGTAGAAGGCGAGAGTGAGATGGTGGCGTTGATGCGGAGTTTCGATAAGAAAGGCGAGGTGGTGATTGGCATTTTGGGCTCGATGAATGAAACTTTGACGGGCATGAATGAAACTTTGAAGGCGGTTAAAGGTGATACGAGCATGATGCTTGAAAAACAGGATATGACGCTTGAGAAGCAGGATGATACCATTGATGCGATAAACCGAAGTAAAGAAGAAATTGTTACGGAAATAAGCTCTTTACGAGAAGACTCAAAGTCGTATATGGAAGAAAAGTTTGCAAACATCAAACATGAGGTAGAAGCGATAAAGGCTAAAATCGGGATGGTTTAGGCTGCATTTATAAATCCGCTCATCGCAAGTTCGTGCTTGATGTGATAGACGATTCGTTGATGGAAGGTGCAAACGAAGCGTGTATCGCATGCCATACTAAAGTTGGTGTGAACATCACGTGGACGAAGAACGTGTATCTGGAGTTCACTGCGAATAAAAACGAAACAGGTGTGTGGACATTAACTAACTTTGCAGCAGGTGGCGAGAACGTGACGTATGTGAACTCGTCGAATGAGTGGACGAATTCGTAACCTCAAACGTTGCAGCTACTCATCCAGCGCATCAGTACGCCTAAAGCCTTAAACAATATCAAATACTAAACTTAGAAAGACACAAATATGCGCTTTGTTTTGCAAAGAACCTTTACACAAGCTTTATATGCTATCATATCAAACTATAATTTAGGTAGTGGTGAAGAACGTAACAATGATAACCGCGGAAGAAGTGATTAAAGGTTTACCTGAACTTTTTAAAGAGCAGCCAGAGCTGAGACTGCGGATTTATGATGTTTTAGCAGAAGAATTTGTAAGAGTACATGGAGAAGAGTGATGAGCGATTTGAGCAGATATTGCAGGAATTACGAGCATTCCGGGAAGATACAGATCGGAAGTTTGATGGGATGGATAGCGACTTTAAAGATTTGAAGGATAGGGTAGGTATAGTAGTAGGAGGCTTTCAAAGGAGAGCGGGTATATTCAATAGATTTAGAGTAAGCTTTGATGACTTGGAGAAAAAGCTTCACAGGTTTTTATAGTCAAAAGATTTTTTAGTACATAAACTCTACTTATTTTGGCGTAAATATGTCGGAAACAAGAATAGATGCGAAAGGAGGACTTGTAATCCCACGGTATATTCGTGAAAAATTAGGAATAAAAGAAGGAATGCTCGTATTAATAGAGGAAAGCGAAGATGGAGTGTTATTAAGACCTAAAAGGGGAAAGACGAAAAAAATAGAAGATTTTTTTGGTCTACACGTGGAGAGAACAGGAGAACCGGAATGGGCGCTGCCAAAGGAGATAAAGAGTATCTGGGAATAGATACAAATGTATTAGTTGCTTTCCTGGATAAGGAACATCCCGACAACTCGATAACAGTAATATTAGCAGAACACCGATATAATGCGGTAAATCCAACTATTATTCATGAAGCTTACCACACATTGGTTTATAAGCAAAAATGGAAGTGTGAGGATGCTAAGAATACTCTCAGCGAGTACATAGATTTGGATACAATACTATTCATGGACTAAACGAGGGAGATTACAAAATTAGGATTAGAGATAGGAGCGAGTTATGGATTGGGTGGTAGAGATTCCCTGATACTGGCAAACTTCCTCTTTAATTCGATAGAAAGAATGATAACATTTGATATGGAGTTATTAGATGTTATGGAAATTTTGATAGAAGGGAAGAGATTAGTGATAGAGCCGCCTATAGATGACTACCGATAAAAGAGGGATTGCCAGAGGGTTAAACAATAGATTTTAAAAAATAACAACGCTAACTGAGAAGATAGAAGGGCATACAAAATATATAGCGGAGATAAAGGGCGACATCGCGGAGATTTAAGTAAAAGTAGGAGGAGTAGAGCGACGGTTGGATTCTTTAGACACTGATCAAAGGGTGATAAGTGTTGATATCCATGCGATAAAGGGTAAACGGGAAGTGAAAGAGGGGATATACGCATTAAAGGGGCATTAAAACTCGGTGGAAGCCGTAATAGGTAAGACGGGAAAGACAGGTTAATTCGTTTTGTTACTACGAGCGCAGAAAATATTATCCCGACACAGTCGAAATGGCAGTGGCACACAAGAATTCCTGATTCACCCTGTTATCCGCGTGCTCCACGATAAACAAGTGCACTATTTTTAGCTTTTATTACATTGAGATATATAAAGCAGATAGAGAATCGTGGATAATATGGTAAGAATGAACCAAACGTCGAGAAGGAAGATAGAGCAACTCCAGATATGTGTGGAGAAGAAAGTGGAAGTAGCTGATAATGGCTTTGCCGACGTTAAGCTTGTTCACGTGGCGTTACCGGAGATAGATAAAGAAGAAATAGATTTGCAGACTGAGTTTTTAGGTTCTTCGCTTAACTATCCGATAATGATTGCTTCAATGACGGGGGGGCATCCCGAGACGAAACGGATAAATGAAGTACTTGCCGAAGCTGCGGAATCGCTTGGCGTTGGTATAGGTGTGGGCTCTCAGCGTGCGGCGTTGGAAGATACCGAGCAGGAAGACTCGTTCCGTGTGGTTCGTGACGTTGCACCCAATTCGTTCATCTATGCGAACATAGGCGCGCCGCAGTTAAGCGAATATGGTATAGAAGGAGTTGAGCGCGTTATCGCGATGATAGATGCAGATGCCGTTGCTATACACCTAAACTTCTTACAGGAAGCTATTCAGCCAGAAGGCAACGTGGATGCCCGTGGTTGCTTAGCTTCGATAAAAGAGGTATGTGCAGCGCTAAAAAAGCCGGTGATTGTAAAGGAAACGGGTGCTGGTGTTAGTTACGCCGTGGCTGAGCAGTTACACGAGGCGGGCGTATCGGCAATAGACGTAGGTGGTTTAGGCGGCACGAGTTTAGCTGCTGCTGAGATATACCGTGCGAAATCAGAAGGAAATGATTTAGGAGCGCATTTAGGGCATCTTTTTGGCTGGGACTGGGGCATTAGCACGGTGGAAAGCATAGTGGAGTGCAGTGCGTATCCCATTCCCGTAATCGCTACAGGAGGCATAAGAACTGGCATTGACGTTGCAAAAAGCATGGCGTTAGGCTCGGATATTTGCAGTGCCGCATTGCCATTTCTGATACCTGCAATGAATAGCGGGCGTGTAAACGCAGATAAAGTAGTAGCGAAGATGAAAGAGATGGGAGAGGAATTAAAGGTTGCAATGTTCCTAACCGGTTGTAAGACACCAGTAGAACTAAAAGAAGCAGAGGTGGTTGTTACAGGTGATACGCGGGAGATAATGGAACAAAGAGGTTTTTTTGGACGTGTGAAGGGGAATAAGAGACATAAGTGAGGTGGATTTGAAATTATCCGGAAAGGTTCATCAATGAAAAACAACCTCTTATTATTTATGATGCTTTGTAGTTGTATAGCTAATCCAAAAAACCACGAGATTTTATAACAAAATCGTTTTTTCTTTTAGCACAGGTTTTCTTTTTGTAAAAAAGAAAAAGTGTTGTGTGATCTTGTGGTTTGGTAAACGCTGGAGGTATATAAATAACGTGCCTTATTTTCCATTAACAAATGTTTTCAGAGACAAAAGAGGGAACCACAAGGATATTAGTGCCGAAGCAACCCACAAAGTCAATTTTTTATAACCCGAAGATGGAACTGTGCCGGGACATAGACATAGCAAGCGTAGCTGCTTTCGTTTCCTCGCTGAGCTCACCACATCAGACTTATATAGACGCACTTGCGGGTACAGGCGTGAGAGGCATCAGAATAGCGAAAGAAGTAGGGCTATCTGTGGCTATAAACGACCGCAGCAAACCTGCTTATGAACTCATAACCCGAAATATAGACTTGAACGCGGTAGAAGAACGAGCGACAGCATATAACGAGAATGCGAATGTGCTGCTACTCCAGAATAAGTACGATTTCGTGGACTTAGACCCTTTTGGGTCGCCAGTACCGTTTCTGGATGCCGCGTGCAAATCGGTGAAGAAGTTGTTGCTGGTCACGGCGACAGATACCGCACCGTTATGCGGCGCTCATACCGGTGGCTTACGGAAATACGCAGCTATACCGCTTAATACTGAATATCATAAGGAAATGGCAATACGTATTCTCTTAGGCAGAGTAACGAGAGACCTGTGCAAATATGACAGAGCGATACAGCCGCTGCTATCGTATTCAAAGTCGCATTTCATAAGACTCATCGCACGAGTGGAGAAAGGTGCGAAAAAGGCTGATGACTGCATGAAAAGGCTGGGGTTCATCGCTCACTGTTTCGCTTGTGGTAATAGATTTGCATTTTATGGTTACGATATGCTGAATACAGAAAGTAAATGTAAATTGTGTGGCGCGAAGATACGCATTGCCGGTCCTTTGTATATAGAGGCGATAAAGGATAAGGGGTTTTGCGAACTGGTGCATAACGAATTGGAGCATCGAGAGCTGGGCAAGAAGAAAGAAGCGTTGAAAATCGTGGAAACGTGTGTGAATGAGCTGGACATACCTTATTATTATGAACATCATGCGGTATGCAAGGCGTTGAAAGTCCAGCCTACGACTATTACTTCGTTAATTGATGCTCTGCATTCGAACGGTTATTCCGCAAGCAGGACTCAGTTCTCGGATACTGCGTTTAAGACGGATGCAGGGATGGAAGAGGTGAAGGGTGTTTTGAAGGGGTTGTAAACTGTGCAAAGGGTAACAAAGGCATTTGGCCCTTAACGGGATATTTTTTCCTTTTTCGTAGTTGTATAGCGATTTTTTAAAACCACGAGATTCCACAAGATTAACACAAGAAATTGGGATTAATGTGGGATAATGTGGGATAATGTGGTCTATGGTATATTAAAATCTAGTTACTATCCTTCTATTCTCGTGGAAATCTGTGAAATCTTGTGGTTAGCTAAACAATTACCCTTTTTCTATTTTACGTTTACGGACAAAATAATTGGCTCATGAAGTGATTATAGATGCACAGACAACAGACGAACATGATTACAGCGGGATATGTGATGATATGCACATGTAAATCCGTATGCGTCATCACTTACTCGACCCGAACTCACTAAGCCACCGGTTGACCTTTTCATTTACCTGTTCGCTCTGATTTCTCAGTTCTTCATGCACTAAATCCAGACTGATTTTCTCATAAATCCGTTTGGCATCACCTATGGCATCGGTTTCAAATGTATCTATCGAATGACATGCTTTCATAATGAACAAATCCGCAAGCAAAGGGATCCAGATACTCAGGGTATTTATCTTCTCCTCTTTCAGCCGTGAAAACATCGTTTGTGACAACGTGACATCCCCCATCTTACCATAAGAAAGGTCAATGTACAGATCCCGCGTGAAGTCTATGAATCGCCATACATTTTCTCCTTTTCTAAAATCAAATCCACATTCTCTTAGTGCTTCAGCAAACCAAAAACATTCACCCTGTGAAGGGAAAACGAAATCAAGGTATCTCGTGGACCCTTTCAGACCATAATAGACCAATGCAGTACCACCAATTGCAATTATCCTTGGTTGACTCTTCAGGTGAGCGGTCACCCTTTTCAGCTCTTTTCTTATCTCTTCCCAGTCTCTAAATCTCAATTATATCACCGAAATATACCTTTAGCTGTTCACCATGATAAGGTAACAGATGGTAATCGCGATAACCCTTATAGAAATCACCGTATGTGAATCCAATTTTGATATTCCATCTTTTTTCTATCTCTTCCAAGAAACTCCGTTTTATCGCGTTTCTAAATTCTGCGTACGGTAAAATAGCGTCTTCAAGCGTTCGTTCTTCAAAGTGTTCATCGCGATGCGCAGCCAGTACCGCCTCAAATTCGCTTTTGCGTTCCAACAAATTCGCAATATCTATCAGTGCAAGGATTTCGGATAGCAGCTTTTCCTTTGCCGCTATTGCAATTAAATTCATTGAAGTTGATCCGTGATTCATTTATCAGCAGCGTGGGAATATCCAGTAGCTCATCCTTGTCTTTTAATTTCAGTAGCGGGATTAAATCTCTTTCGTCCATGTTTTACTACAGATATTCCGTAAGCTTTCTTTTATTTGATTATTCGTATTTGCAGACCTTCAGAACAGCTTCCCCCTATTCATTATCTCGTTCGGATCCAGAACACGGAGGAACTTCTTCCAGACTTCGGCAAGATACCCTATTCTTTCCGCTGTCGGCTCTATTATGCCCGCATATGGTCTGAACCAGCCATAGATACCCAGGTCAAGTAGCCGGTGAAATTGCTTATCGTTATAATTCCTCAACTTCTCGCCGAATCCCGCGTCGCTTCCGTCGTAAAACACATCAAGCTCGAAATAGCAGAGCTGCCCGTGGAAACTGTATATCGGGTCAATATAGAAATGAATGTGGTCCTTGGGTATCCCCACCTCCAACGCAGTCTTCTCATGCACTTCATAATACTTCGCAGCCTGCGTCAAAGGTCCATACAGCCCGATGCAGTGATAGTTCCCCTTACCCGGCAAGCCGAACACCATACAGCTCTTCTCCGCACCGCCCAGACACTCTTCCTCAAATGTTCGCGCAAACTCAGCCGGTAATTCCAGTACCTGCCCGCCTGATTCGTTCATATACGCTCGTACCAGCTTATCCTTCGCATCGAATATGCCGTCCACTCCTTCTACCAGCACGCAAACTACGAACTTCGGCAGCTTATCGTATGCGTAATCAAAAGTGCCAAATATGCCTTCCAACCAGCTCTGATTGTCCACTAACCTGATACTTGCCGCTAATTCATCATGCATCAAATTGTAAATGAACTCAGTCGGCGTGCCCACATCGTCAAAACCAATGAAGTACTCTTTCCTGTTGTCATACAATCGGTAAAGTTTCGCTGTTAATTCGGTCACCACACCGCACGTACCCGGATGTGCGCAGAACATACCTGCAAAGTCAGGTCCCACGCCGTATCGGAAATAAGGCATTTCAGAAAGCGCTCGTGAGCCGGTTTTTAATGTCTCGCCGTTTGGTAGTATCATCTCATACGAGATCGTGTGGTCATGGCCGTCCGTAGCTGAAGTTTGGTATATTCCACGCAGGTAATAATTTACCAGTACGCTCACGGTAAGAGGCGCATCTGGAAATGCAGGTCGCAATTTGTGCTTTCGCGTCTGCTCCAGTAACATGCCAAAAGTCACTCCTGGCTCTACGGTCGCAGTCTTCATCTCGGGGTTTATCTCTAAGATGCGGTTCATCCGGGATAAGTCTAACAATATGCTGCCGTCATGAACGGGGATAGTCAAGCCACGCACGTTTATTCCCGTACTATACGGAATTACGGGTATTTTATGCGTATTTGCAAGCATTAAAACACTCCTTACTTCTTCTTTAGTCCCGGGTCGCACGACACAAGCAGGATTTTTCGCGGGTACAAAGTACCAATGCTGATCTCTCGAATACGATGTGCATATCGCACGGTCGTCAGTCGCATTCACTTCCCCTACTATCGCTTGCAGTTCCTTTACTGATTTTGAAAACGTTTCATTCATCTTAATCACCCCTCCAACCCCCTATTTACAAGCTCCACAACGTCATATACTTCCAGTTCTTCTTTCTCCGCGGCTTCCTTTAAATTGCGTTTACAGAACGGGCATGCACTCACAAGTGCTTCGGCACCCGCTTCTTTCGCCTCTTTCAGCCGTTCGGTAGCACTCCAAAGTGCGAAGTCATCGAATGCCGACTTTACACCGCCACCAGAGCCACAGCACCAAGCTTGCTCCTTTTCACGTTTCATCTCCTTTATATCGGCTACTTCGTTCAAAACCGCTCTTGGCTCTTCATATATACCTAAATCACGGCCTAAATGACATGGATCGTGATAAGCTGCTTTCAGATCCCCTTTCTTCAGGTTCATATTTCCCAATCGTGTTAAAAACTGCGTGGAATGCACCAGTTCGACACCCATATCTGGATAATTCTTCTCGAACGTCTTCAGACAGCCGGGACATGTAAAAACAACGGTCTTTGCACCACTATTCTTTATCTCTTCAATGTTGTGTGCTACAAGTTCCTTCGCCGCTTCTACCTGTCCTGTTCTGAATAATACCGAGCCACAGCACCATTCCTCACCCATCACCTGATATTTTAGCCCTAATTTATCGAAGATTTCAAGCATGGCATCTGCAATCTCAGGCACTCTATATCTGGCAGTACAGCCGATGTAATAGATAACATCTGCATTTTGGTCGGTTGTCTCCGCTTTGTATTCATACTTCTCGCCATACGCATTCTTGGTCTCCTTTATATGCTCCGCAATTGTCTTATGCGCATCAAGAATCCAACCTTTACTTGCCAGCTCGTGCCGCATCTCTTCAAACAGTTCTGGTGCACCCAGCTCCACATTTGTTATCTGCTTACACTTCTCGTAACATGCGCCGCATACCGTACAGGCATATACCGCGTTCAACAGCCCCTCGGAAGGTTCTGTTATCTCGCCTTCTAATATCGCTCGAAAAATCTCCATCTTACCAGGTGCGTAAAAAGCTTGATAGCCATAATATTGCCCGCTGGGGCATAATGGTAACCATTCCGCGTTCGGATGGAAACTTGCAATGCTGCACAGCTTGCATTTTACACAATGGTGAATTGCACTCAGTATCTCTTCTTCCCTTTCCGGTTCCATATCTTCAATCTCACCCTACCGCTAATGTTTGTAGTCATGTTATAAAGTGGTTTTGGTTTTTTACGTTTGTTTCGTTCTTTTCGTGACCGCAAGATAACTCAGATGTTATGGATAAATGGGTAGTAGACGAATGTGTTGGCATGCACACACTAATCAGGCTATCATAACCACATACCCAATAACAAACCCAATTATCGCACCAGAATTAAGAAACGGCAGTCCCGCATGTGGCGTGCCCCTACCGGCAAGCCGTGTAAGAGCGGCATAACCCACTAAGGTACCTATCATCGCACCCAACGCAGGTGTTGTATTTGCATATTTCATAAATGCCGATACAACTAATATAGTAGGTATGATTGCATCTCCAAGCCCCATGAAGAACGCATCTTCCAGCTCGCTGTTCTTCAGTAACGAGAATTTCCGGTCACGTGGCAGCACGAAAAGGATCGGCACGTGTAGGTCAATCACGGATTCTGCCAGTGTCACCATATGCTTCGTTTTATACACCGAAATCGCATCGTACACCGCTAATATTATCATTAGCAGTAGAACGGGAACTATACCCAGCGAAATACCGAATATCGCAGCAGCACCGCCGGCTATTATCACGCCTGTTGCATCGAGGACGTACCATTCGGGATACTTGTACAGTAGCAGTGTAAGGATAAGGGTGAGGACCAGCGGTAAGATGCTATAAGGCCGCAGAACTTGCAACATTGTGTATGCCTGCTCGGATACGCCCGCTATGAACTCATAGATCAGAGCATCGAGTGCGATCATCACATAATAGATCGTGGCAGCTACCGCAGCGAGCATAACGAAATACACGAACTTGTCGCCGCCGTATTTGAACACGATTAGAATGAACGCGGTGAATACCATAATGAGCGCGAAGAAATAGACGGGATTCCACATGGACTCCGGATTATCGAACGCTTTTATATCGGAAACTTCAAATGGCGTTGCAAGCATCAATGCAATTACCTGTGTAAGCACGATAAAAGCACCCATTCCTACATACAGCGCTATGCTCGTCTTCAGTTCTTTTCCGTTTTCTTCTTCGTTTTCGGTCATCGTGTCCTATGGTATTATGGTTGAATTAATTTAGATATTCACATCCTTTAACTTGCTGCGGGAATATGCTTCCCAACCGTTTTCCTTTTGTCTTTAAATCGTTGAATATTTTTAACTGTAGCTCTGGAGTGATGGATTGCCAAGCTTTTTTTGGTATTTTTAAAATTCTCGACATCTATCGAAAGCATTTCCGCAGCTTTCAGTAAATGGTCTTCTATGGTATGCTGGTCAGTCCTGATTTCGTCAAGACCGTTTATAACGAGTATCAACTCAAATTCCTTGCCGCCATATTTACCGTTGTACACTCTCACTCTTTTTTCAGAATCTTCGTCAATTATTTTGATTTCACTCGTTACAACCTTTTTCAAGCTCTTTTGGAGTTTTCCGTGAAATGTGCTCAATGTGTAGTCGTCTTGATCCAATAAAACTAAGATTTTGCGGATGTTTCTTTTCAGGTACCTTGGAATCAAATCAATAACACCGAACCCTCGGATTCCCGGTTTAACTATACCCACAATTTTATCCACCTCTGAATGAAAAGCAATTATACTAAAAGCAATATCATCGGGTGTCCCATCACCTATGACCACAAGAGTATCCAAACTACGAGGTTCGAATGTGAGCACATTCATCTTGATTCTCTTCGAAATTCGAGCTATATTTGTTGCTAACCGACTGCTCGGGTCTAACGTATAAAGTTTCATAGTAATAATGGCTCCGCAACTCTCACATCTATTCCTGCTTCGAGGAATTCATCCATGTCCTTTAACGTGAGTCTCTTAGATTTTAGAACGTTGTCCTCCAACGAGGTCAGATAGATCGCCGTTTTCTCTTCGTTTAAACCTGCTATTGTTCTCGCTGCCTCCAAACTATGAGTTGTGATTATGACCTGATTACCATTTTCTACTATATCAAAAAACCATTCAGCAATACTCAGCAGCATTCTTGGATTGAGGTGTGCCTCTATGTCATCCCAGAGCAAGACCTTTGGGTTCTCTAATTCGTAAAGAATCCGTGCAATTATATAACTCTGGATACCTTCACCCAAATCCCCGAGTCTTATTCTCCGACCATCCTCTAAGAACCCATAAATCGCCAGCGTTCCACCAAGAAAAGGTTCTATTGTTATGTCCCTGTAATTATCATACACAAGCCCTGAGACTTCTTTAGCTACGTTTTTGCATATACCCAAATTTATTATTGATGCCCAGTTTTTCTGTAAGTAGTTATAACCCTTTTGGACTAATTTCGCGCTGATTAAGAGTGTGTTATCTATGGGCAATTCCTTTGGATCTTCTATTATTTTAATATGATTGTTAGAAAGATCCATATTTCCAAACCCCAGCGTTTCCCACTTTTCATCCTCATTTATCGCTGGTGTCGTTCCTGTCTTTTGCTTTTTTGCTAACGCAAAGATATCTGGGTCATTTTTAGTGAATATGAGCTCGTAGTCTTTTCCATCAGTTTTACAGCATAATTCGGCTTGGTTTGCAGTGTAATTGAAGAGCAAGAAGGCATAGCCCTCACTGCTGAGCGACTCATGTATTGAATGCACAACCTCTGCTGCTGAGTTAAAACTACCAATCACATAGGGGACTTTACGAAACGGATTTGGAGCTAAGAACAGTGCTTCAAGAATTGTTGACTTCCCGGAATTGTTTGCTCCTAATAGGATTGTCACGGGTGCCAATTCTATCTCCCCGTCTTTTATCCCCCTGAAATTCGTTATCTTTAATTTCTCTATCATACTCGTTTGTTCGTAGTTAGTAATAGTTAAAGTTTGCCACTATCTTTTAGCGGCTCTTACATATTACCTAAAAGCTCTCGGATAAACCGCGCCAATCTTTCACTATCCGCGTCATTTCTTATCATAATATCGGTTTTTTCCACTTCTTTATCTGCCTGGCTTTCATCACTCTCATCTATGACAAGCACATCCAAAAAATCTTCGTAACATTTGAACACGCCGAAAGGCGAAACTTCAAACCCTTTTGCTCGCATGAATTTACCCGCCGGTCCGCTTATCGGGTTGTTCCCTATGATAGGAGAAATCGCCACTACTTTTTTATGCTTCAGTATCTCTCTCACCCCGCTCAAGCTTAAGATGGGCCCTATACTTGTTATCGGGTTACTCGGCCCGATAAGCACCACTTCCTCTGCATCCAGCACATTCATAACGTCTTCCGAAGGCTTCGCACGCTCTATCCCATCAAAACAAACGTCTAATACTTCGGGCTCACCTTTTTTAGCGACCCAGAACTCCTGAAAATGTAGCTTACCCGCAGGCGTGAGTATCTTCGTGCTTACCGATGCAATGTCGTCTGTCATCGGCAGTATCGTTGCCGTTATGCCTGATCGTGTTGCAAGCGAATCAATCGCTTCCGTCAGGCTTGCCCCGCGCCTTAGCAGCTCAGACCGAATGATATGCGTTGCTCTGTCCTTATCTCCGATCATCATTTGTTCATCATAATCCAACCTCTCCAAAGCGGAATGTGTAAAAAAACTGTCGTTCCGGACGCCCCACCATTTGTCTTTGTCTATCTGACCTGCTAAAGCGTAAATAACGGAATCTACGTCGGGGCACACTAAATTACCTGCAATCCAGACGTCTTCCGCGGTGTTTACTATTATGTTCAGCTCTTCCTCTTTGAATACCCGCTTCAGACCCACCAGCAGCTTTGGTGTTCCCGTACCACCCGATAGAATAATCATCTTTCCCTGTTCTACATCAAAGATAAAAACGTATGTGTTCTTTTGGTAAAGCTTTTCTTCTTAAGAAAAGGTTTGTGCGGAAAGGAAAACATAATTACCGTTTTTAGTTGTGCATAATGTATAACTTCTATCGTATTTGTATAGCAACGGGGTAAGAAACCACGAGATTTCACGAGATTAACACAAGATTTTTGGGTTAGCAATGGATAAAGAGCCAATAGCGTCCTTAAGCATGACCCATAGTATTGCTTTCTCGTGGGAATCTGTGGAATACTTGTGGTCTGTTGACAAGAAGCTGCATCGCGGATTGCCCTTGCGGCTACCACCGCCATTCGGGGTAATCCTACTGCGGAACGTGCTGAGGGTAGCGTTTGCACGGTAAGCTCGCAGGACAACGTGGGAAAATTCGAGAACCCAGCTCGGATCAACTGCCAGAATAAGAACGCTATGAAGAGTATAATGC
>QBUM01000205.1 GCA_013180585.1 Candidatus Methanophagaceae archaeon GoMg2 | reverse complement strand
GTTTTGACAGATACGCACAGTCTACTAAAGGCAAGAAGGGCACTGCGGAAGTGGACCGCGAATTTCTGAAAGAAATTGAAAGCTGGCGTGAACTGCTGGCTAAAAATATCGCGCTTCGTAATCCTGATGTGAGTATATACGAGTTGAACTATGCGGTGCAGAAGATAATAGACCGGATAATTTTCTTACGGATTTGCGAAGATCGCGGGATTGAGCATTATGGGCAGTTGCAAACGAGGGCAGAGGGTGATAAAGTGTATACGCACTTACTCAATCATTTTAAACTCGCGGAATCGAAATACAATAGCGGGATATTCGATTTTGACGCTGATAAGATAACGTCCACCTTGACGATTGATGACAAGGTCTTGAAGACGATTATTCTGGGTTTGTATTATCCGAAGTCGCCATATGAATTTTCTGTGTTCGGCGTTGAAATTTTGGGAAATGTGTACGAGCAGTTTCTGGGTAAGGTCATCCGGCTGACCGCAGGGCACCAGGCAAAGGTGGAGACGAAGCCGGAAGTAAAAAAGGCGGGTGGTGTGTATTACACGCCTCAGTATATCGTTGAATATATTGTTAAGAACACAGTAGGTAAACTTATAGCAGGAAAGACGCCGGAGGAGATTGCAGAGATTAAAGTTCTGGATCCGGCATGTGGTTCTGGCAGTTTTCTTATTGGTGCGTACTCGTATCTGCTGCGGTATCATCAGGATTGGTACGTGAGTAACAAGCCGAAGAAACACAAGGGAAAAATGTTTCTGGCTAAGGAGAATGAGTGGTACTTGACCACGGCAGAGAAGAAGCGGATTCTTTTGAACAACATCCACGGCGTGGACATAGACCCACAGGCGGTTGAAGTGACGAAAATGAGTTTGCTTTTGAAGGTGCTGGAGCACGAGAGTCGGGAGAGTATAGACCAGCAAGCGAAATTGGGGCTGGAGGGTGTGCTGCCAAATCTCGCGGATAATATCAAGTGCGGGAATTCGTTGATCGGGTTGGAATATTATGAGCAGCAGCAGGAAACGCTGTTTGATGAGGCGGAGATGAGGCGGGTTAATGTGTTTGATTGGGAGGATGACAAAAAGGGGTTTGGGGAAATCTTAAAGAAAGGAGGGTTTGATTGTGTTGTTGGGAATCCACCTTACGTTGATGTTAAATTACTGGGTGACGACATCAAACAAATTCTATCAAAACACTTTTCATCAGCTACTCGGCGTTTTGACTTATATGTTCCTTTTGTTGAACAAGGCCTGAAGCTGCTATCTAAAAAAGGCCTATTGGGCTACATTATTCCATCTATGTTTGCACGTCGAGAGTATGGACGTGATCTTCGTAGGACGATTAATAAACTTGGAACTATCGAAGGCATTGTAGACTTTGGTACTAATCAAGTTTTCAACACGGCTATGAACTATGTTGGTGTTTTCATAATGGGAAAAACCCCGATGCAGAACGATGTTCCAGTAATAAGATGTGAACGAGCCGGAATTGTTGGAAGTGATCTACAGCGATGTTTAATGGGTGAAAAAGTTAGAGGGGTGCAAAGTTTTCTTGCTCCCGCTAATATTTTCAATACATCTGATGAATGGTATTTTCTCAGCAGAGAAGAATTTAAGCTTATTCATCGCCTCTTTAATTCTTTTATTAACTTAGGCACCATTATTTCACACGCTAGTGAAGGCATTCATAGTGGAAAAGATACTGTGTTCTTTGTACCGAAAAAAACAGTTCACGATCTAAGCTTGGAAACACCGCCAGTGTATCCTTTAGCAAAAGGCAAGGACATTCATAGGTATCAGGCAATCGTAGTTGATAATCTTAGCAATTTTGTCATTTACCCTTATGATTTAGCAAGTGAAAAAGTTTACGACAAAGCCGCATTGCAAAACATCTCGCCCAATACTTGGGCGTATCTCAATAAATCAAAAAATTTGTTAAAGGGTAGAGGATACTTTGATAGATCAAATAAGCTCTGGTACGAATTATGGTGCCCACGAAATTCTCAGTTATATACGGCCCCTAAAATTGTTGGACCTGAAATTGCTTCACGGGGTGAGTTTACACTTTGTAAAGAACAGCTTTTCATCAATAATAAGTTGAAGGCTTTAATTCTACGTGATGACGTGAATGAACAGCTAGAATATATATTGGGTTTATTAAATTCATCTTTATTGGGTAAATTACATCGTCTTATTGCACCTCCTAAAGGTGGAGGCTTCTTCGAAGTGAAAACTCGGGTTATGAGTCGGCTTCCAATCAGCACAATAAACTTCTCCAACCCCGCAGAAAAAGCGCAGCACGATAAACTTGTAGCTTTGGTGGACAACATGCTCGAACTGCAAAAGAAATACCATGAGGCGAGAATGGACCGGGATAAAGAGCTTTATGAACGGCAGATAAAGATGGTTGATGCGCAGATTGACAGACTGGTGTATGATTTGTACGGGCTGACGGAAGAGGAGGTGAAGGTGGTGGGTGGGAAAGTTAAGAATGTAAAGGATTTATAGGAATATAACGTAGATTAAGAATAGGAAGTTACAGAGGGGAAGAAGTAATTTTCTAATGAGGTGATTCTATCGTCATGGAAAGCGATAAAAGGATAAAAATAGAGGGAGAAGGGCATTTAATCAACAAGGATTCAAGTAAGCGGTTTCCTGTTAAATTTGAAGTAGAACAGATACAAACGGGAAAGATTTCGGGCAAGTGCACGTTATCGGGATTTGAATATGAGGATATTCTAAGTCCATCGCAATTAAAAAAATGCCGTATTATCTCAGGGAACCTAATAAAAACTAATGATAAAATGTATGAGTTCATATTAGAATATTTCCGCAATTTTTCCCTGGAGGGTGAAACAGATAACCGAGACAATGTGATAGTTAAAAACATCTTTACTTATTCAATCAAGTATTCTTCTTCCCGCCCAAGAACCTTAAATCTAGAATTTTCAGCAAGAGAAGTAGAGGTCGTTTACGAAACGATTTCTTCGAAAGACCAATTATGGATTGAATACGGTATTATCAATCTTAACTTAACGCTTCTTCTTCGTGGACATATTGAAACAGATATAGGAAAAATAACTTTCTTAAAGTGGAAAGACCACGATGAAACGATCAAGAAAATGGAGACCTTTAAAACCCCATTAATATCTGGATTACTCAATATTACTGATGTGAATATAGGAAATTTTGAGTCCTTCGATTCTTATTTAGAAATATCAAATGCAACCATTGAGAAAGTTCTTGAGCTTTTATCACTGGCACAGAGCACATATCTATCTTATTGCTCAATCTGTATATATGCCAAAACGCCAACTCCAAATTCTCAGGACGACTACAAACTCAAAAGAATGACTATGTTGAATATTAAAAAGAAGACACCAAGTCTTGGGCAGCCGCTAATAAGCGATTGGGAGGATATATATAATTTTATATCACCTAAAACTATTCAGAAGTATTCTGATTTAAGAGACAAGTGCGATCTTAATATTGCCCTTGAATGGTATCTTGAATCATTAAGTCATGGAGTTCTCCAGAGTGACTATCTCTTAGCTTGTACGTGTCTCGAGCTTTTAAAAGACAGGTATAACAAAAAGATCGATAATGAGTATATCATTAACCAAAAAGAGTTTGATGATAAAAAATACAAGCACGATTTTAAAAAAGCAATAAAAAATGTGTTAAAAGTTAAAGGGGCTAATAAGGAGATAAGAGCAGAAATTTATGCTAATTTAGAAGGGATTAACAGAACTAGTTTCAAAAACAGTCTCTTGAGACTATTAGAAGATCATCGCATTATTTACAACGATCTATTTACAGATATTAAAGAGATAACGAAAATACGCGATCAAATAACTCACATGGGTATTCAAGAAATACCCCCCATAGAATTAAACGATGTTAATCAAAGATTAATCTGTTTAATTCAGCGAATATTCCTCGCTTTGTTGAAGTATAAGGGCTCTTTTCTTGATCGCAATGACGGATATACACAAAGGAAGTTTACTGATTTTATAAGTGGTGGACAACATGCTCGAACTGCAGAAGAAATATCACGATGCGAGAATGGAGCAAGATAAAGAGCTTTAGGAACGGCGGATAAAAATTGTTGATGCGCAGATTGACAGGCTGGTGTATGATTTGTATGGGCTGACGGAGGAGGAGATAAATGTGGTGGAGGGCACAATCAAATGAATGAAGATACTTATCCCCCTGAAACGCTTGAATTAATCTATAACGAAGTGAAAGATGCATTGAATACGCAGTTTCAGTCGATGGATGGACTCAATACAAAGGCAAGTGTTATCGTTGGATTTGTTGGCGTGATAATTGGAATATCGCTAAATTTATACTCAGACGAGAAGTCTCATCTATTTATTGGAAGTATGCTTTTGTTTTTAGGTGCAGCATTCTTGTCGTTTTTTGCTTACAAAGTCAAAAGTTATAGAAGAGACCCAGAACCGAGAGCACTCACGATAAAATATTTGAGGGAAGATGATAAGAAGGTTAAGAAGAAACTTATTGATAACTTTATCCAGTCCTATGAAGATAATAAAAACAGAATAGAGAAGAAAGTTAAATGTATTAATTATTCCCTTACATTCTTATTTATAGGATTGATCGTTTTAATCTCAAGTATAATCGTGGGGTAAGAAAATGGTAAACGAAGAAGAAAAAGAAAAAAAGGAAAAAAAAGAACCCGTTAAGATAGAACCCGATTCTGAGATGATAGCATGGGGCTACTCCGAAAACGAGAGAAAAGGCGATTGACGAAATAGGATATGCTGTTGGAATGAATGTAGGGTAAAAAAATGACAAACGAAGAAGAAACAGAAACAAAAGGAACTTCCAAAGACCCCGTTGAGATAAAACCTGATCCTGAACTAAGAAATACCGTCTTCGATTCTCTAAAGAAAAGAAGTGAAAGATAAAGGTAAGGAATCTAAATGACAAAACAAAGCTTTGTTGTATTAATCGAAAAGGATGAGGACGGCGTTTTCATTGGTACCGTCCCATCGCTAAAGGGTTGCTATAGCTATGGAAAGACACTTGACGAACTCATGGCGAATCTGAGGGAGGCAATTGAAGCACATCTTGAGGCTTTTGCAGAAGAAGAGAAGGCGCTGCCTGTTACCCGATTCGCGGGTGTTCAAGAGATAGAAGTAGAAGTGTAGATGTAGCTACTCTCGTTTCTGGATAAAATGTAAACGTCCCTTTTAATTATACTCTTCTACTTTGAACAGAAGTATATATGAAACTACCGCTGATTTCTGGAGTGGATATGTGCAAAATCGTCTCTAAATTGGGATTTGTGATGATTCGCCAAAAAGGCAGTCATACTGTCTGGAAACACGAAGATGGTAGAACAACTACTATTCCGATACATTCAGGGAAAAAGCTGCCAAGAGGATTGATTAAGAAAATCATGAAGGATGTGGAACTGCCGGTTGAAGATTATTTGAGGCGGAGATAATGGCTAACATGTTCGAACTGCAGAAGAAATGGCGCGAGATAAAGAGCTTTATGACTTGAGTTTCAGCGTTGTATAGACTACAACCTAGACGAACTCATCAGTTAAGTGGCCGTTAAAAAAATAAAGGGTTGTCCGTTTTATTTTTGTTTTCGCTATGTAACCAATATGTAGACTACATAGAGATATGGCTTTAGGCTGATTATAGTGGCTTAATGTTCCATAGATCGCAACTCATCAGAGAAAAAAAATGGTGTAGCCTATAAAACCCATAATGTCAGGTTATGAACGGCAGATAAAGATTGTTGATGCGCAGATTGACAAGCTGGTGTATGAGTTGTGGGCTGACGGAGGGTGAGATAAAAATAGTGGAGAAATCGCCATAAATAGCGTGGTTACTCATGATGCAATCTAACAACGTTTCAGCTTTTCCGTCTTCTCCACAATCTTTTCCAATCCACCACAACCACCACAACCCCTGCGATTAATGCCGATGCTATTTCTTGTACCTATGTAACGTAAATACTTTAGGTGCAAAAGTGACTTTAAGTGCAAAGCCGGTCCCGAACAGATATTTCGACCCCGGTCTTATTTATTGTATATAACCTATAACGTCCTAAGTTCTATCAAGGACACAGATTTACACTGATTTACGCAGACTTACTTAAGTTTGACATTGTTAATCTGTAATTGTTTAGCTAACCACAAGATTACACAGATTTCCACGAGAATAGGATGGCAGTAACCAGATTTTAGCATACCATAGGCCACATTATCCCACAGTAATCCCAATTTCTTGTGTTAATCTTGTGTAATCTCGTGGTTTTAAAAATTCGCTATACAAATACGTTAATCTTTATCATCTGTGTCAATCTGCGTTAATCTGTGTCAATAATTTATTTTCTTGTAACCACGCGACCACACCGATTTCCCACAATAAATCCTTTTTAGACGTTTTTACCGTGAAAGACCCAATAATCACAACTTAACTCTCTTCAACTGCTCCTGCACTCTTGCCCTCGCTTCTTCACGCGAAAACGAGAATTCATCCACTATTTTACCTTTAACAATCATCGGCTTCAATAACGGCTCCATATCTTCTGGCGGTGCTTCTTTCGCCAACTTCATTTCGTCCTTTCCCTCTTCTATCACACCTCTACTCCGGTACACCTGCTTCTTACCTCCTCGCTTACCGCGTTTCGCACATGGCCAACCTTCTTTTTCTATTATATCCAGTGCGAAATCTATGCACTTCGCATTTGCTACGCTTGTGCCCACGCCAAAGCCTGCCACTATATCTTTCAGCTCGACCACTTCCGCTTCGCCGATGCCCCCGCTCACGAATATCCCCACGTTCTTATAGCCTCGAATGTCAAGCGCCCACCTTACCTCTTCTATAATTCCTTTGAAGTCGCCTTTTCTCGTTGTTGGCGTATCTAAGCGAACAGCACGTAAAGAATCGCCAAGTGCCTCCGCAGCCAGTATTGATTCCGCCTTCTCGTCATAATAAGTGTCGCACAGGCATATTCGAGGTACTTCCTCAGCAATAACATCGTCAAAAGCTTTCCATGCCTCTTTCTGCTTGCCCTCGCCGAAACATATTATCAAAGAATGAGGCATCGTCCCTGTCGGCTTTAAGCCTATCCGTTCTGCACCCGCAACGCAACTCACACCGTTCATGCCACCAAGATATGCGCACTTCTCGATCATCGCTGCTAATGCCGGATGCTGCCGCCTCGTGCCAAAAGAAATCACCGGCACGTCGCCCGCAAGACGCTTTATCCTCGCCGCCTTCGTCACTATCCCTGATTCATGGCAGAGGAACCCCAGCAATGGCGTTTCATATCGCGCAAACTCCAAATAGCGACCTTCAATCTGCAAAACAGGTTCGTAAGGGAAGAAAATCGTGCCTTCCGACATCGCATATACATCCACATCCTTACCCTCCAGTAAATGTGCCACGTCTTCCAGACCCGCCAGCACCGACCAGCCTCTGCCCGTCGTTGTAACCTCCGCAACCACATCAGGATTCACGCCTTTTTCCCTCAGCACCTCCTCCGTCCTGAGAAAATATATATCCGTGGTCTTTCCTTCCAAAATGTCCTCATCCGGCACAATAGAGAATGTCATTTGTTTTTTCTTTTCCGTAAACGCTTTTCTTTTTTCCAAAAAGAAAAGGGTTTATTTATTGGTGAATCTGCACACCCTTCACACGCTTTAGCCGCCCTATTTCCTCTATTAGCTCCCCCGGTATATTCTTATCCGTGATAATCGTAAGTTTTGGGTCATCCACGATATAAGGGTCGTCACTAACCGCCTGTCTTATGGAAATATCCTGCTTTGCTATCACCGAAGCAACTTCTCCGAGTATCCCCTTCTCTTTCGCATCCTCTGGATAGATTATAATTACACTAAGCCCCAGCAACGGCGCGACATCAGCAAGAAAAGCGATAGACCGCATGTTTTCAAATATCTTTTGCAACTCCG
This sequence comes from Candidatus Methanophagaceae archaeon GoMg2, assembly GCA_013180585.1. GTDB lineage: Archaea > Halobacteriota > Syntropharchaeia > Alkanophagales > Methanospirareceae > QENJ01. The sequence continues at coordinate 5,512 of QBUM01000205.1, read as the reverse complement.
GCACATTCAAAATCCTTTTTACCGTCATGTCCACCACCCGCCGGTCCACGCCCACCTCGTTCGCTATCTGCGTGTGTGGTATCTCAATTCCACCTGAAGTTACTTTGCCCTCGGGACTCACTTGAAATCCACGTTCTAATAATAATTCTACGACTTTCTTCTGTGACGGTAAACCTTCGAACCTCTCTACTACCTCTCTCCACATCTCTTCCTCCTTCCTCTGCCACCCCTGAAAAGGGATACACGCAAACCCTCTTAAGCGCTTTATTTGTGATTGAAAATATGCTTTGCCTTACCGATATCTCCTCTTTAACAAAATTTCCTCTTTTACTTCCTCTAATTTACTTGTCGCATTACTCACTTGTTCTTTCACTTCTTCTTCCACCGATTGCAAGCTTACTCTCAAAGACCGCTCTTTCCGTTTTATGTCCCTTTCTATCTTCTTCAACCGCTCGTCCACGCTTAAAAACAGAATAGCTAGCATCCCTACAAATACCACACTCGACACTACGATCACCGGGTCCTTTGGGGTATAGTTATACACCAGCGTGTACACCATCACGAAGGCAGAGACGACCATCACTGACGAAACTATTAAATCCCGTGCTTCCATATTATATCACCACCATACTATTTATCCTCTTTGGTTAATAAATTTACCCTTTGATTTATACGAATAATAATCTAATTCTCACTCTATTTAAATGTGATGGAAATGCAAAAGACCGTGCTCATCCTTGCTGGTGGTAAAAGCCTTAGATTTCAACAACACGACAAGTGCTTCATCAGTTTGAATAACAAGCCGCTTTTACTGCATGCTATTGATTCTGTATCAAACATAGCAGATGAGATAATAGTAGCAGCACGCGACAGGAAGCAGGGCGAGCAAATCCGGCATGTGATACGCAATAAAAAAATCAGTTTGGTTTTTGATTCGGTAAACAACTTTGGCCCGCTTGCTGGCATTTTATCGGGTTTAGAATGTGCTTCTTCAGAATATGCGCTCGTCATCGGTTGCGATATGCCCTGCATAAAATCCGATGTCGTGGAATTTCTATTTGAGATTGCATCAACGGGATATGATGCAGTGGTGCCGAGATGGGAAAACGGTATGGTAGAGCCGTTACATGCGGTTTATCGAACTGAACCAATGCTGGCTGCGATAAAGGCGGCGCCAGGAGAAAGCGAGAGTAAGGTCTTAACTATATTATCTCAACTTAAAAATGTTGATTTCCTTCCTATGGACAAAATAAGGGTGATAGACCCCAGCTTAGAGACGTTTACAAACATAAATACACTTGACGAGTTGAAAAGATATGAACTATTAATGAGGCGATAACGGTTGCCCGTCAAGAAAATAAATCACAAGACACAGATTAACGCTGATTTACGCAGATCAACAATGTCAAACTCAAATAAGTCCGTGTAAATCCGTGTCTTTAGTAGAAGGTAGTTACACTTTATATACAAAGATAAATTGAAACGTGAAAATCCGATTGTTAAGAAGTTTAGGCGTGGGAAGACGTGATTTCGGATTATTACGCATCAATATCTAAAAATAGGGGAATTATCTTTAGGGATTGTTGGCAGTGTCTAAAAATATAGCGACTTATCACCGCGGCGAGCGCAGAGTTTTACGATTGTGAATCGGAGATTTTCGTGTCGTTTATTTTGAAGATGCCGATAACATTAAGATAAATCAGATTTTACATCGTGGAAAATGATATAAGTGGATATGAAATCTAAGTGTTTGTTTAGCTAACCACAAGATTACACAGATTTCCACGAGAATAGGATGGCAGTAACCAGATTTTAGTATACCTTAGCCACATTATCCCACATTAATCCCAATTTCTTGTGTTAATCTTGTGGAATCTCGTGGTTTTAAAAATTCGCTATACAAATACTATAAAATAATAGACGAAGAGAAAACTGTGTTTATATTTGAGATCGAGCATAGAGAGCATATTTGTAGGAGATGATAAATTGACAAGCATCTTCGGCATGCACAACGGCACAATCACGCCTACGCAGACAATCACCGTGCAAAAGATTGTAATTGTTTAGTAAACCACCAGATTGCACAGATCCTCACGAGAAAGCAATACTATGGGTCCTGCGTAAGGACTCTATTGGCTCTTTATCCATTGCTAACCCCAAAATCTTGTGTTAATCTCGTGAAATCTCGTGGTTTCTTACCCCGTTGCTATACAAATACAAATCTAATAAACACGGGGGAATTTGTTCCGTGGCGGTTGCCTGCTTATCTGCGTACTCAGCGGTAAACAAGCATTTCAACTTTATTTAACAACCTCACACAAAACCGAAATCACCGTGTCTATCTCCTCTTTACTTATAACCAACGGTGGAACAAGCCTTATCACATTATCAGAAGTGCAATTTATCAATATTCTCCTCTCAAGCGCCTTCGCCACTATCTCGCCACATGACATTGTTAGTTCTATCGCAATCATCAGTCCTCTCCCTCTTATCTCCTTCACTACAGGATTTGAATCTATTCCCTCTTCACGTACCTTCTCCCTGAAATACGCACCCAGATCTCTTGATCTCTCCACCAACTGCTCATCTTCTATCACTTTTATAGATGCCAATGCGGCTGTACATGCCAGCGGACTACCGCCAAACGTAGATGCATGCTCACTGGCTTCAAATTCTATACCCTCTGTGGCGAGCATTGCACCAATAGGAAACCCGGCACCTAACGCCTTCGCTAACGTCATTATATCCGGCTCTACACCGTCATGCTCCTTGCCAAACCATCGCCCCGTGCGACCAAACCCTGTCTGTATCTCATCTAAAATCAACAACACCCCTTTTTCGGTGCATATCTCTCTTACTTCTCGTAAATAGCCATCTGAAGGTACTATCACTCCCGTCTCACCCTGAATCGGCTCTAATATAACCGCGGCAGTGTTTTCATCTATCGCATTTCTAATTGCCGGGGCATCGTTGTATCGCACAAATTTCGTGCCTTTCTGCAGTAGCGGCTCAAAAGCACTCCTGAATTTCGTTCCAAATGTTACACCCAACGAGCCGAGAGTTCTACCGTGAAAACTGCCTTCCGCAGCTATAAAACCTGTTTTACCTGTCATTTTAGTCGCCAGCTTCAACGCCGCTTCCACGCTTTCTGCACCCGAATTGCAGAAAAAAGCCTTGTGCATACCGCTTATCTCTGATAGCTTCTCCGCAAGATTTACCTGCGGCTCCGTATAATACAAATTCGAGGCGTGCATGAGCTTACCCGCTTGCTCTCGTAGCGCATTTACCACCACCGGATGGCTATAACCAACTGCATTCACAGCAATTCCCGCAACACAATCTATGTACTCATTCCCCGCAAAATCCGTTACCTTTGACCCTTTTCCCGCTTTTAGCACTATACGTGGTCGCTTGTACGTCTGCATTATGTATCTCTTCTCTTTCTCGAATACCTCTTCTTGAGACGAAAACATCTCTATCACCCCTTCTGCGAGTCCCTCGCTTTTATCTTCTATACAAGACCTTCGCATACATCAATGTTTTTATCGTAAATGCTCTATATACAAGCCATCATACGTAAACGTCACAAAATCACAGAAACGCAAGCACGTCCTATATAAAAAAATAAAAAGAAAATCGTATTGATCTAAGGACGCCCATGAGCCTGAAAATGTATTTTTATACCAAAGAGATGACCTACGGGTTCGTCCACGAATTCGAAGAGTTCACATACGTCACGTTCTCGCCACCTGCTGTGAAGCTGGCGATCGTCCAGTTACCCGCTGCATCCTCTTCTGCCGTGAATTCCAGATACTCGTTCTTCGTCCACGTGATGTTCACTCCCACCTTTGTGTGGCATGCGATACAGGCTTCGTTCGCGCCTTCCATCAAGTCATTATCCATCGCATCGAGCACGAACTTCATGTGCGCCGCACGCTCGCCTGTGTCGTCGGTTATGGGATCATAGTCTCAAGCGTCTGATTTCTTACCTTTGGTAAGATTGAATCCACCTGCCGCGAACACAATATTAATATTGTTATCGGCATGACACCGACCACAAGGCTGGTCATAACCATAATCGTAATTTGACGCATGGTGCGTACTCCCCCAATCATATAGATCGCCCACTATGCCGTGGCAATCCATACACTCCACTGTGGATACCGCATGCGCTTCTTTACCCGGTGTTGAACCAGCACCTAAACCGAGTGCGTATGTGTACTTCGGCCATGCGGGAGCTTGCCCTTGTGTGGTACCAGCATAGTCGTAAAACACACGATGACAGTCCTCGCAATACAACCCACCTGAAAGCTCTGCATGCGGACCAGTGTGAGTCTCCATCTCCGCTGCTATATCTGCATGACACTTCTCGCAGGGCACTGTCGTGTGACCAGTACTATAGTCAGTGAGGTCATACCAGCTATGCTGCCCACTGAACAGCGATACCGTGCTCGGTAGTGCGAATATACCAATCGCGATTACTGCGATTAGCACAAAAGCTATCTTTTTACTTTCCATTTTACATTCCTTCCTATGCTTCGCTACAAAAGAGAAAAAAGAGAAATAACCCCTGAAAAAAAGAAAAGGGGGGGTTAAATATTTCACGTCGTCCAGTTGTTAGCGTACGTAGTATACGTTACGTTGTCGCCTTCGGCTGCGAAATCGCCGACTGTCCACACTCCTGTCTCGTTCTCATCTGCGCTGAAGGTCAAAACCGTGTTCTTCGTCCATGAGATATTCACACCCACTCTCGTGTGACATGCGATACAGGCTTCGTTTGAGTCTTCCATAAGCTCATTCTTTGCCTGCCCGATGAACTGGTTGTGTGCCGCATGCTCGCCTCCTGTACCACTGGAGTCATTATAGTAGTATGGGCTTTCTTTGCCTGCTGATGCTTCAACTGCTGACTGATTGAATCCACCTGCGAATACATACCCTGTACCATACTCATGGCAGACCATGCACGCTATGGTTTCCGCGGCGTGTGATGTGGTACCTGCATTAGACCCTGTACCATCTCCATCTGCAACACCGGTTCCTAATCTTGTCTGAGATGTATTTACTCTGTGACAGTCACATCCTGGTCCTGCTAAGCTTGTATGCACACCGTTATCGTTATCCACCATCTCATCATTTATATCAGCATGACACTTCTCACAAGGAAGATCATTTCCAGTACCGCTCAGGTCATACCAGGTGTGCTGCCCACTAAGCAGCGAGACCGTACTCGGCAGTGCGAATATCCCGATTGCTACGATTGCTATTGCCACCAAAGCTATCTTGTTCGCGTTCATTTTTTTCTTCCGTTTTCACCTCCTACTTTTTTAAAAACCCAGCATGGTTTCCTTCTTTCGCGCCAAACATGGTCCCCCTTCTTCATGCCTTGTATGGTTTCCATATTGGGTTACTAACCTATTGGAACATGCAGTATAAAAGCTTTTCTATTACTTCAAATCAAATTTAAAATGAAAAATAGTTCCGATTCTTAAATAGCTATTTACAACTATTCGCC
>QBUM01000206.1 GCA_013180585.1 Candidatus Methanophagaceae archaeon GoMg2 | reverse complement strand
GCATTTGAAGTGGGCAAAGAGTTCATTGACGAATACGTCTGGGCTACTATTTGCTCGAAAAAGCAAATGATAGGCATCTACTACAGAGCTAAGGATCAGGATACTGCTGTATTAATAAAAAAATTTGAATACGAGCTAAATGAGGAGGTCAAAGATCTTAGACCTGATGAGGCTGTCCCACAATCCAAAAATAGCGGAAAAAGAAAGACAAATAGGGCTTTAAACCCCAAAAGAAGCGATATTTTTATGGTCAAAATCAATTGTGGGACAGCCTCTGATATCTTTAAAACCTTATGACACTGTACGATGTATTGAGCCAAATCAACAAATAACACTTACCGATGTATTGAGCCTTTCCCGATAATTAAATGTATAGTAGGCTAAGTTCGGAACTACATTCAATCAAACCTTTTTTCCCACAGTCGCCCAAAACCCCACTATTTCCTCTTCACTCGCGTCTTCATCCAAACCCGCATCAAATACCTCATTAAACACCTTCACCGCATTTCGCTCATTACCATGCACGAATCTCCAAATGACAAACGATTCTACACTCATTAAAAGCTCTTTCGGGTCCTCATTCTTAGCCTTTATCTCATCAACCGCACCCGTTTCAAATACTCTCTTCAAAAGACCATAATACCGTACGGCTGAGATGCCATGCTCGAAGTCACACAACAGGGCAATATCATCCACTCCACTAAATGTATCAGGTAAATCAGCCTTATCAGGCCCGAGTTTTTGTCCATGTTTCTCTTCATATATCTCGGAGAACGTTTTACCTTCCTCTTCACTCTCATATTCAAACAACATCCATTTCGAGAACTTGTTAAACACCTCTTCACATTCAGTCTTTGATTTGAATGTGGGGTCTTCAATGCCAAAATAAGTAATAAACGCATCATGCAGCATTTTTACCGTTTTTTGCGCTTCTTCAAATATCTTTCCAGTTTTAACCTCACCGATAAGGCGTTTTAGCGTCTCACGGTACTCATCTGTATGCCGCACCAGAGCGCCAGCCGTAAAATAGAAGTCGCCCCACGGGTAGATATACCCCGAGAAAGTCTGTCCCTCTTTCATCAGTGAAAAAGTTCCCATCAACTCGTACTCATTATTAGTTACCATATCTTTGATCTCAAGTTTGAACGAGGCATAGTCCACAGCAGCAATCTCAAAAAAACCTTCTACCTGACTGCCAAGCCCTTCCAACCTCGCCTTTGTCGCTTCGCTGAGTCCCTTCTCCTCTGCATACACCATCCCCGGGACTTTTCCATTCGGCAGTTCCCGCTTAAACAAGAACCAGTACATGAAATCGAAACTGTCTTCAAATTCAATCTCTTCTATATCCTTCTCTTTTAGGTATTCCTCCTGCGCTTTTGTTATCTCACTGTCCATCGTCTTCTCGGAAAATACTCTTATGTCCCCTATCAACCACACGGCTTCCTGATATTCCCGTGCTATCCGCGCTTTCTCACCTTCCAGGTTCTTCATCCGCTCCACTATGTTTATGTTACGCCTCACCTCTTCCACAAGTTCTTCTTTACCAACACGCTCGCATATCTCCAACGCGTTTTTGAACGCCACAAATGCATCTTCATACCTTCCCTGCATCTCTAAGAAGTGTCCGTAGTTTGCCCACACAAGCTCATTATCAGTCTCGTCGAGAATTCGCTGGAATTCTGTTTCGGCATCAGAAAACCTACATTCCCTTTCATAAAACTCCACGAGTAATGAGTGTGCATTCCGCTCGGTCGGCCTATATTCAAGAATGGCTTTTAGAAGTCGCTCGCCTGCTTCTTTGTTCTTTTCTATCAGTCGCTCTTTCAGCCACTCATGTACATCGGGGTCGTCCAGAAAATCTATTACCGCATCGGGAAAACCTTCTGTCTTATCCGGTTCGTCAGCCACTAATGCCAAGCATACCGCCTCAAAACCCGCCAGCAACCAAACATCCGAGCTGTGAACTACCTTTATTTTATCTTTTTCATCTCCTGCCTTAGTTATTGCTAATTCATGTGCTTTTAGCCCATTATCCTCGTCCAGTATCGTCAATTTGTTCTTTTTCATATACCGTTCAAATTCCCGTTGCACGTTATCCCAGTCTCTTCTACTGACAAGCCCTGCGTTCATCTCTATATGCGCTTGCTGGACATCAATGAAATAGTCCCACGCACTCACTACGGAGTCTTCTACCTCTTCAAGCACAAAAAACTTCTGTAGCAGTTCTCTTCTCTCTTTCTGCTGTGTCATACTTTTAACCCACTATGTACCAACCCGTATCGGATGAGATATCCCCTTAAGTGTGGCTATCGCAGAAAGAGCGGCTAAATAGCTCGTCTTCGGGTTCGCAGCCGAAGGTACGTTTTCCACACGCACAAACAGATTTCCAAATTCACCCCTCGCCTCTATCTCATGCACGTTCTCCTTCGCGGAGGGGTCTACAACTATCTTCACTCGCGTTGCTTCCGGTCCTATACCAGCAAGACTTAAAGCCGCCGCGACATTAACGTTCTCGGGGAAATATCTCACCGCTTCCTTCGCGGAACCCACGAACAGCGTTTCCTGCTTCTGCAATGAAGACAAATCTATTCCCTTTTCTTTCACGTACTTATTACCCTCAAATCCTCGAGGCGGCTTTATCGTCGTCAACTCCATCGAATGTATTCCAGCAATAGCGCCAGATTTTAAGCCATCTATCCCTGCCACTGCGCCTGATGGAATATAGACCTTGCATCCTTTCTCCTGCGATATTCTCGTAATTTCTTCACAAAGACCCTCCTCACAGAGCAGTGCACCAACGCTCATTATCATTACTTCCTTACCCTTCTTCAACGCCGGTATCACAAACTCACGAACCGCAGCCTGCGATGCGCACTCTATTACCAAATCCACTTCATTTAAAATCACATCCAGTCCCTCGCTATCTGATCTGATTATATCAGGCTTCTTCCTCAGGCGTTTACACAGGCTTTCTATATTCGCGGGATGGTTATCAATCAAAAAAGTCAGCTCCATCTCCAACTCATCTCCATCTATCGCCTTGCATATCTCACTTCCTATGGCACCGCAGCCGACTACACCCACTCTTAATTTTTCCATCCCTTACAAAGAAGAAAACTGTGGTAAGTAAAGTTTCTTTGGTACAACTTTTATTCCGTAAATGAAGGTTTTTGATAAATCAGTCTTTATTTTTCAAGAGGAGTTTACAAATGCTGCTTAGGGAGATAGAAAGTTTTCTTGAAGAGGATGTAGGGCATGAGGATTACGAGGAGATAGTGCCATATACCGAATGTAAAGCGGAGATAACGGTGGGGGCAGAAGGCATCCTTGCTGGCTTGGAAGAGGCAAAGCAGATATTTGACTATCAGGGTGTTAAATATTCCACGGGGTTTGAGGAGGGTGATAGAGTAATGAGCGGCGATACTATTTTGTCTGTGTGGGGTACAGGCGCGAAGATATTGAAGGTGGAGCGGCTTGTGCTTAATTTCATGGGCAGAATGAGCGGCGTTGCAACGTTAACAAGTATGTTCGTAAACGAGGCGAGGAGTGCAAACGCAGAGATAAAGGTGGCGGGTACACGGAAAACGACTCCGGGCTTCCGGAAATACGAGAAGAAAGCGATAGCGGTCGGAGGTGGCGACCCGCACAGATTCGGGCTATACGACGCGGTGATACTAAAGGATAATCATATAAAGCTGATGGGGTTGGAGAACGCGATAAAGAGGGCAAAAGAGAAAGTGAGTTTTACACGTAAAATCGAAGTAGAAGTAGAAAGCATAGAAGATGCACTCAGGGCTGCGGAATTGAAAGTGGACATAATCATGCTTGATAACATGCCGGCATCCGAGGTGAAAGAGTGTGTACGACGGCTGACCGAGAGGGGCTTTCGTGATGACTTGATTTTAGAAGTGTCGGGTGAGATAAATCAGACGAATATAAAGGAGTTCGTATCTACGGGCGTTGATGTTGTCTCAAGTGGTATGCTTACGCATTCTGCTACGTGGCTGGACTTCTCTTTGAATGTCGTGGAATAGAGAATCACCGCCTGTGCATACCTTTAAAATCACGATTTAACAATCGGGGCATAATAGGACTGCCGATATAAACCGCGGTTAACGCAACAATAATGGCTGCTGGATAAACGAACAACGGCAAATAAAACGCATAAAAGAAGAACAGCGTGGAAACAACGATTCCCGCTGTTATCATTATCCTAATGTCCCTTACTTTTCTATACGGTATCCTGCTGATCATTAAAATACATAAAATGCCCATTAAAACGATCAGCAGTGAAGGATAGCTAGGGAAATCCAGTTCGATAGCCATGAGCATAAAAGCGGCTAAGAAAATCGCACTGCCCGTGATTGGGAGCCCATCAAAGTCCGTTTGTGGCATTGTTTGCGCATTGAATCTCGCAAGCCGTAGCATCCCACATACTACATACGCACCACAGAACGCATATACAACATGCGTGTATGAAAGATTTGAATTAAGAAGTGCAAAGGCAACCATTGCAGGTGCGACACCAAAGGAAATCATATCGGCAAGCGAATCAAGATATTTACCTATGGGCGAAGATTCCACAGTTCTCGCTGCTAAGCCATCTAAACCGTCAATCAGCGCTGCTACCAGGATAAACACGAGTGCGGTTTTTAATGCACTTCCTCTTCCTTCGAGCACAAATAGTATGGCTGCGAAGCCGAACAACGCATTACAGACAGAAAGTAAGTCCGGCAGTTTTATTAGCTGCAGGATACTATCTGTATTTATATTGCTACCCCTGCGTATTACCATGATCCCTGAATCTTCACTAATCTTTAGGACTCCCACCCATATAAAAGAAACGGTCTAATCGCCGGCTGTAATCGCTCCATACTCCTTCTTTTCCTTTCGCTTCCTCTTGTTTCTGCAGTTGCATAAATTTCTTGAGCTGCGCATCGAGCAGGTCGGCATAGCACAACGCCTGTGCTTCTGCGAACAAAGGCTTCACTGGCGAGCCCCATTCACCGAGATTATGATGACTCAGAATGAGATGTAGCAATCTAAGCTTGAGCGCACGTGGGAACCCTTCTATACCATTTATCTTATCATCTACCATGCGATAGCCCAGAACAATATGGTCCATAAGCCCGCCTTCGTCGGTTACGTCTATCCGGAACGCATACTCATACACGGCGGTCTTTCCTACGTCATGCAAGATGGCGCCTGCAAGCAACAAATCACGGTCAAGTTCGGGGTACTGCCTAAAGATGGTTCGGCATAACACCACAACCGACTGTGTATGCTCTAACAACCCGCCGATGTAATTATGATGATGAATCTTAGCAGCGGGCGCATTTTTAAATTTCTTTACGAACTCGGGGTCATGCAGGAAAGAAAAAACCAATTGCTTAAGATACTCATTCTTCATGCTCAATGTTGTCTTTATCAGGTCGTCAAACATAGAGTCTATATTCTTTGCAGTACCGGGCAGATATTCCGCGATGTCGTGGGTTCCGGTGCTCCTTTTAACTCCTTCGAGCCGGAATATGAGCTGTAAACTACCTCTAAATGATTCTACCACGCCCTTTACATGCACAAAGTCGCCCGGTTCAAACAAAGCAGCCACTGCTTCGGCTTTATCCCAGCATTTCGCCTCTATACTGCCCGTGTTATCTCCTAATTTCAACTGCAGGTAGTTGCCTTCTTTCTTGGCAAAACCCCGCAGCTCTTTCTCCAGTACCAGAAAAGTGGTATCTACGGTGAGTCCTACCTTTAAATCCTTTACCTTTTTTGGATCGTTCATTATTAGTCGCTTTTCACAAAGTAAAATATAGAAAGCAGTTTTATAATTAAATAGGACGTGTCTTTATTGTTAAAAGCAAAAGGAGCAGTATCAAGAGATGGCAAAAATTGTTGTTGATACTCCAACGAGAGAAGGATTAGGATTTCAAGATTATGCTGACGCTTTGGTAGACATAATTGTGGATTCGGGATCACCGTTTACCATTGGCATATTGGGCGAATGGGGCGTAGGAAAAACGAGCTTGATGAAAACGATGTTTGAAAAACTAAAAGCTAAACACGAAAAAAATGTTATCCCTATCTGGTTTAACGCATGGAGATGTGAAAGAGAGAAAGTTTTTGCCATTATTCCGCTGCTACAACTATTAGTAAGCGAAATAAAAGACAAAAAATTGAGAAAAGCGTTCATAGAAATCCTCAAGTCATTACAGCTAAAATTTGCGCTGCCAGGCGGTGCGCAGAACTAAGTGCTGGTGGTGTATCACAAAACCAATTTGGAGAAGACCTTTATTACGCTGAATTAGATGCTATTGAAACGTCGTTAAAGGAAACGGATAAAAAAATTGTTGTTTTCATAGATGACCTGGATAGATGTGCACCGGATAAAATTTTAGAAGTGCTCGAATCAACAAAGGTGTTTCTGGATATTAAAAACTTCGTTTACGTTCTTGGATTAAACTCAGAAGTGGTTGTAAAGGCAATAGACCAGAAATACGAGGCTATGGGGGTTAATGGAGAAGATTATCTGGAAAAGATAGTGCAAATCCCATTTAGAATTCCTGATTGGAATGTATCTGATCGCGGGGAATTCCTTACGGATCTAATAGATAAGGAAATAGATTCTGCGTACCAAAAGACATTCAGAGAGTATAAGGATATTATAAAAAAAGTAATTGAAAAGACACCACGGCAGCTAAAACGATTCATTAACACATATATTTGTGAGCAAGAGGTATTTAAAGGGAAGAAGCTTGACCAAACAAACCATCTAATATTGACGATTCTGAAGTTTAAGTGGTACGACTTTTATCAGAAGTTGTTTGATGAGAGATATCGCCAAAATTTGAAAGAAATATTTGATGATGAAAACAAACTCAGAGAAGAGTTAAAGGATAAAAAAGATCTCATTGATTTTATAAATTCTAGTAAAGCAAGAGAAACTATAGAAAAAATAATTGATATGAATGACGAGCAATTGTCTGAATATAGAAGAGCGGGAATGATTATGCCTCAAAAAATTTCAGGACCAGCGACAAGTCGTGAAAAGCTCATAGAGCTGCTTAAAGCTGGAAAAGTTTCTGAATTCAATGCATTAAGGGATATAAAAAGTATAGAAGAAATTGATTTGATCGGGGCTAATTTGAGCAGGGCTAATTTGTGCAAGGCTAATTTGTACGGGGCTAATTTGTGCAAGGCTAATTTGTACGGGGCTAATTTGCACAAGGCTGTTTTAATCGAGGCTGTTTTGCTCTGGGCTAATTTGAGCAGGGCGGATTTGAGCGGGGCTTATTTGCTCGGAGGAATTATTTTAGTCGAAGGACCTAACTATCAAGAAACAGAGGTAAGTGATGCAAATTTTAAGAACGCATTAATAAGCGATAGAGGCTTTTTAGAGTATTTGAAAGAAAACGGAGCAAAAAACGTCCCGGATGAGGTTTCCACTAAGGATGATTTTATAAATGAGATGAAGAAAAGGGGGTTGGACGTTAGGGGTATAGAACATTTTTTTGACGAATAATAGGTCAGTCATATCTTGCATGTGCATGTGCATGTTGCCGCAAGAGATTATCATCTCAAAAGTCACTTAAAGAAGTTCACTCATTCCTCTTTTTTTTGACGTATCTCTTTCTTTTCTATCATTACTTTACAGAAAGACCGTAAAAGAAAAAACGAGATGCAACGACAAAATCCCGTTTACATAGAAACCTACGCACGAGGCGTGTTTGAACAACGAATAGAAAAGCTTGAGGCCATACTAAACGAGTGTAAACTGTGCCCGCGAGAATGCTGTGTCAACAGAAACAAAGGCGAAACAGGCTATTGCAACTCAGATAATCATTTGATGCTGTCCAGCGTGCAACCGCACTTTGGAGAAGAAGATGTGCTTGTTGGGTCGCATGGTTCGGGCACGATATTTCTTACAAACTGCAATCTGGGCTGCCTATATTGCCAGAACTACGACATAAGCCACCTGGGGCATGGACACCGTATAACGGAGCAGGAACTTGCACTTAACGTGCTTGCACTCCAAAGAAGAGGTTGTCATAACATCAATTTCGTCACGCCCACGCATTACACACCACAAATCGTGAAAGCGCTGCAGATAGCGATTGAAAAAGGTCTTCACATTCCCGTTGTTTACAATTGCAGCGGATACGAATCGAGAAACACCATTGAGTTGCTGGACGGTATCGTGGATATATACATGCCAGACATAAAGTATGGAGACACGGAAAATGCAAAGAGATACTCCAATGCGCCCGATTACTTCGATTGGTGTAAAGAAGCGGTTACGGAGATGCACCGTCAGGTGGGTGATTTACGGGTGGATGAAAGAGGGATTGCGGTAAGAGGTCTGTTGATAAGGCATCTGGTGCTCCCGAATGGGTTAGCAGGTTCCGCAGCGGTTTTGAAGTTCATTGCTACTGAAATTTCGAAAGACACGTATGTGAACATTATGGCGCAATATAGACCGATGTATAAGGCATACGAGTATGAGGAGCTGACCCGTGGGCTAAAAACGAGTGAATACCGCGAGGTAATAGATATTGCAAGGGAATGGGGTTTGCATAGAGGGTTTGAGGAGATATAATAGGAGGAAACTCATTGAAGCGGTTTATATCTATAAAAAGTAGGGGAGAAAGCATAGAAAGTTAAAAGTTGGGCCAATGGTAGCAGTTTTATCAACTATGCTTTTTGTGCTCGAAGAAACAGGTGTGCGGCACAACAAATAATAAGGAGCATATACATAACTAAAGTTAGCTACTAAATGTCAGGTAAGGACGAACTAAGATTTCTGGGAACCGCAGGTGCAAGGTTTGTAATGATAACTCAGTTTCGCTCGTCTGCGGGCGCTATTCTCAGCTTGAGCGGCACGAACGTCCTTATAGACCCGGGTCCCGGCACACTGGTAAGGTTCGCATCCAGCAAGCCGAAGTTCAACCCCGGTAAGTTGCATGCCATTATCCTGTCGCATAAGCATTTAGACCATTCCAACGATGTGAACGTAATGATAGAAGCGATGACCGGCGGCGGCTTCAAGCACAGAGGGGTGCTTCTCTGCCCGCAAGATGCGCTCACGAACGGAGGCGATGCCGTTGTCCTTGATCACTATAAAAGCCTTCTGGAAAGAATAGAAGTGATGAAAGAGGGCGGGATATATCATATTGGTAAGCTGGAGATAAACACGCCGAAACGGCACGTTCATGGAACGGTAGAAACGTACGGACTGAACATAAAGGCACGAGGAGAAAATAAGACACTGGTGTCTTTTATCACGGATACGCTCTATTTCGAGGGTTTAGAAAATTATTACGATGGTGAGGTGCTCGTGATGAATGTGGCGATGTATAAAACAAGAGAAGGCGTGGACCATCTTTGCGTGGAAGATGCGACAAGGATAATAGACGCGAAACGCCCGCGGGTGGCGATACTCACGCATTTCGGCATGACGATGCTGCAGAATAAACCATGGGAGATAGCACGTCGAATGAGTGTGGAAACGGGTGTGGAGGTAATAGCAGCGCGAGACGGTATGAAATTCGACTTGGCACCTTATCGATAAAGATTACGGGGGTTATATCCATTTCTATAACTGAGCTGGGCGTATTTCAACTCATCACGTAGTGAATAACGGTTCAAAAAAAAGAGAATGAGAATGAGTTAAGTGCTTAGGCTCATTCAAAAAACTATCTTTTCGTGTTTTACGCAGTAGCTAACGGTTCTGTCTCATTCATCGGTGGCAACATTGGCGACTCGGTAGCGTTTCCTGCGGTTTCATTCATCGGTGGGAACATTGAGAACCCTGTAGCACTTTCTGCATCTTCTGGCAGCACTATCGCCACTGGTTTATTATATTCATAGAAGACAATAGTGGTTCTCTGATCCGACGTCATTGTAAATTCCTCCTCCGCCTCCGGTATAATCAAGTCCTCCGAGCTTATCACCATTTTTATCTGCATTTCTGTCTTCAGCGGGAACTTCGTATCCTTTGCGATCCATTGCTTCATAGACATCTCCTTTATCAGTTTTCCTATGTCGAAGCTATCATTTTGTTGCAGGCTCTGCATTAGGTCACTCATCCCTTCTTGCTTACTCAAAAGCTCACCATACTTCTCCATGTCCGGCGTGATTTTTAGCACATAGCAATCCACACCATTTACCTTTTCATCTTCTAAAAGTTCCACTTCTGAAATCTTCAGCAGTTCCATTTGCTGGTCTACCTGATTCTGCGATTCCCATGTTTTCTCGTACTCATCGGGCATTTCCATCTTTGTCCATTGCGCTGGCAGCTCTGGAATACCCGTATCCATCTTCATGTACATGGCGTTATCAATGAGATATATAAACATGTCCATTTCCATTGGCTCCTCGGACATTTCCGGCTTCTCTGGCGTTTTCATCGTCATCGCCATCTCCATCATCATCTTTTTGTTTGTAACATCCACGGCAGCCTCTCCCTTGCTTACTGTCGTCATCTCAGTCTCATCCGTCTCGTTCTGTATTAGCATCTTCTGTGTCATATCAATATCAAACTTGTAAGTATCTATCTGGTCCACGGAAGCGAGTATCATCTCCTTTATTTCCGCAGTGTTCACCTGTTCCTCCTCAACGCATCCTGCAAGCATCGCCACTACTACGATTGCTGCTATAGCTATTAATCCCGCTATATTTTTCCTTTTCATTTCTCTATCACCTCCTTTTCGTCTATATAAAAGATTCTGCAGTTGTATATACTGCCATTATCTTATAAATGTCCTGAGGATTTTGATTTTTGCGCTTTCATCAATGATTACTGCTAAGTGATGTTAACGATTAGTTGAGATGAGGGAGAAAAAAAAACCGCTAATTATTTATGCCTTTGCCATTCAATTTTAATATTGAAGATGGGGGAGTAGAAAGATGGTAAAAAAAATAGTTATTGTTGGTGGCGGCATTACAGGGATATCTGTGTTGAGGAACTTATTTACGCGGAAGGGCGAAGTAGAAGAAGAAATGGAGTTAACGCTAATAAAACGCGAGAATAGTGGCTGGGTATCTACTTGCGGACTGCCCTTTGCGTTGCGTGGCTGGTATGAGATAAAAAAGACGGAAATAAACGACCCGCAGTTCTTCCTCGACCAGGGTGTGGACTTCAAAACCGAGACAGAGGTAGCGAGGCTGAACTTGGAGGATAATAAAGTAACGCTGAAAACAGGAGATGTGATAAGCTACGATTATCTCGTTATTGCAACGGGCAGGAAACCTTCTGTTCCCGATGCGGTGGCGGAAACCGAACTTGAAGGTGTTTACACGTTTAACAACGAAGTGGATGCGGTAAAGATAGAAGCAGCTATGAATGCAGAAGGCGCGAAGAACGGTTTTGTACGTGGTAGAGGTATCATAGGGCTGCAGGCTGCGGTGGCGTTCTCAACGAAAGGGCTGAAGACTACGGTTCTCGGTGGACCTCCTTCTTTGCTGCCTTCCGGTTTAGACCCCGACATGGGCGACATGGTAAAAGAGTGGTTGGAGCAGCAAGGGATAAGGCTCCTCCTTGAGCGTAAAGAAATAGTCGCAGTAAAAGGAGACGGAGGTAGAGTGAAGTCCGTGGTGATAGGCACTGGAGGGAACGAAGAAGAGATTCCGGCGGATGTGGTCGTGATAGCACGAGGTATGAATCCAAATGTAGCACTTGCACAGGATGCGGGTGTAGAAATAGGAGAAGCTCGAGGAATAGTAACTGATAGTGCAATGCACGTTAAAAAAGGACGTGGTTACTTGAATAACGTATATTCGTTGGGTGACTGCACAGAGGTTGTGGATGGTATTACATATCGTCCGAGACTGAGTCAATTGGCATCTACTGCGGTAGTCCAAGCGAAAGTCGTTGCTGATAATATATTCAGTGATATTTCCGGGCAACCTGGTGCATATTCTGCTTGCGAGCCTTGTTTGAGTCCGGTAGCTGCGGATATCGGTGGTCTCCTGGTGGGTTCATTGGGCGTTACATCAGAAGCAGCGAGTCGTGCGGGAATAAAGATAATCAGTGGTAAAGCGACGAAGTCTACGAAGGCGCGATACTTCCCGGGAAGTAAGTCAATAACCGCAAAATTGATCTTCGATGCGTATACCGAGAAGTTGATCGGTGCGCAGGTAGTATCAGAGGCGACGGTTGCAGAGCGGATAAACGAGCTCGAACTTGCTATAAGAGCGGGCATGACGGCAAAGGAGATATGTAATATAGAACGGAGCTATGACCCCTCGCTTGCATTACTGAAGGACGTAACAATTGATGCTGCGGAAGGCGCGTTAGGACGTGGTGAAGCGGTGTATTAGCCGCTTTGCTTTTTATTTTTTTCAAATCATTTTTAATGTGTGAGTGAACGGGAAGCGACGAAGGCGTGGGCTTAGAAGGAAATCCTCTTCACAGCAAACTTTGTACACAGGATCCGTAGTTGAGTATGGGGTAAACGACTGTAACAAATGATGATTATACAAAAAAAACTTTAATACCACCAGGCATAGTTAAAGATAACAGAAAAACGATCAGGTGATAAATGTGCCCGAGTGTCTCATATCCATAAAAATAGAGGAATTGGAAGAAGGCGGCTATCTTGCAACGAGTGATAGTCTGCAAGGACTCATTGCGCAAGGAAGGACGATAGCAGAGACAATGGAAATAGCACAAGATGTAGCGAGAAGACTTATTGAATCTTATATCGAACATGGCGACCCTTTACCTTTTGAAATTAAACATTCAATAAAAGTTATTCAAGGAGTTAAGATACCGATAAATGTGACATGACAAGATTACAAACCCCATTGCAAGAAATGTTATTAAGAAACTAAAGAAAGCAGTTTTCGCATTTGACAGACAAGCAAAAGGAAATCACGAAATCTGGTATAATCCAATCACAAAAAGGAGAACTACTATTCCTAATCATCCTGGAATTGATATTCCAAAAGGAACATAAAAAGCAATCATCAGGGAGGCGGGACTTACCGTGGAGGAATTTTTGGTGTTATAAGCAAAGCCAACCAGTGAGATACTTCGCAATTCAGAAATCCCTGCAAAAAGAAGCATCCAATTTCGCAGAATATCAAGTCTCCGATCACCTTTCTATACCTTTGGCTGGTTGAAGGGATTCTTTTTGATCTTAGTTGTCGCCGTCCTATTATTTATCGTGATTTTCATATGTCGAAAGATTCAGAATTTACATCCAAAAGATATTAGTGTAAAATTATCAAAACGCGAACATTTACCGCTTGAAATTGGGGTTATTCTTGCTGGCATCTTATTTAGAATTGCAGAATATTATGTGTTAAAACCAAATTTGGTAATAGTGCCAAATTCACCCAATTTGATTGTAGTTTCATTCGTTATGGTGTCCCTATGCACGGGTTTCGTGGAAGAGCGTACATTCTGGGGTTTAATTCAATACAATGCAATAAAAATGTTGGGAAACTACTCACCTTTAGGAAGCCTCCACCTTACAACCAGCCACTACGGCGGGCGGA
>QBUM01000207.1 GCA_013180585.1 Candidatus Methanophagaceae archaeon GoMg2 | reverse complement strand
TCTGTGTTTTTCTTGTGTTAAAATGTGATGATTTATTTGTGGGACAGCCTCTATATACAATAAAAAAATGACGACCAAGGAGAGATCAGAACAAACGGCAAAAGACAAATGTACTTTAAGTTGTGATAAAAAATTTAGTAATGAGATAGTAGCTGTTTACGTGGTGCCGAGCATCTGCTTCGGTGACCCAGAGAGCACAAATACATTCGCCACAAGTGTGGCCTGTAAGAGTTCTATAAATGTAAATAGGGTACGGTATACCAAAAACAAGGATGCCACATGTTTTGGCGCTGAAATGCCTTTTGCACTCTGGCAGGATTATTGCCTGCGGTGCTGTAACAGGACGAACGATGAGAATGATGCGTGGAATACCATTCATCTATCTGAAGGGGAGTACACCTGTGGACATAGTGAATCAATTCCGAAAACTTCAATTTCCGAACTGCCAGCTATTGTTTCGGTGAGTCCCTGCTTGCATGTGATTATTTGATAAGGAAAGGTAAATGAAGAAACGAGACGAAGAGGTGCACATGAAAAAAATTGCGATTCCACTACTATTAGCCCTATTATACCTACCTACTTTCGTCTGGCTTGTGAACCTCTGGCTCACCGACCCATATTACTCTCATGGATTCTTGATAGTGATTATATCGGGCGTTATCGCATGGAGAAACCTCGTGAAATATAATAACGGATACGAGATAGAACCCGAATCTTATGGAATCTACCTCTTCGCCTTCGGACTATTCCTGTACGCTATCGGTTATATCAAAATCTTTCCGTTTTTAACTGCGATCTCGTTCCTATTCACGGCAAGCGGGTTAATTTTGTATCTCTACGGTAAACTATTGATGCGTGCTCTTCTGTTCCCGATAGCGTTCCTCATCTTTGCTATTCCACTGCCAGTCGAATTGCTGAGCCAAGTCGCATACCTGATGCAATCTCTCTCTGCCAGTTATGCCGCATCAATCATTGCGCTGATGGGGATTCCCGTTGAGAGGTTGGGTGCTGAGATTCATCTTCAGAACGCTTCGTTCATCGTCGGCGCACCTTGCAGCGGCATGAATTCGCTAATTTCTTTACTGGCTCTGGTCACAATTTTTGTCTATATCTTAAAATGCCCGCTATACAAAAAAGCTACTCTTCTACTTGTATCGGTCCCAATCGCCATCTTCGCTAACATCCTCAGAATCGTATCCCTACTGCTGATTGCAGAGAACTATGGTGCGGATACTGCGAGTGGATTCTTCCATACCTTCTTCAGCCCTTTGCTCTTCTTCATCGCTTTTATAGCTTTAATACTTATCAGTATTGTTATGGGATGCAATGTGACAACGAGGAAGTAAAATGAGACGATTCTTTGAGGAATACCATAGGATTATTGGAATTCTTTTGCTTTCCTTCGTGATTATTCTGCTCTTTTCTACACCGTCTATGATCTTTGCCAAATCTTTCACGACCATCGGTACCGAACTATCGCATGCGTCCTCGGATGAGACCTTAGTGCGATCAAAGATAGATTTCGGTAGTAATGAGCACATGAAAGCATTCCCGAAGGAGATTGGCAACTGGTGGGGGACGGATTACGAGACGGTGGGACTTGCCGAAAGGCTGGGTGCTGACGTACTACTCATGCGTGCTTATTCCAATCCAGATTTTTACCAGCCCGTATTCTTCCTCATCATGCAGTCCAATAACCGCTCAAGTTTCCATCCTCCCATCGTATGTTATCCCGCTTTGGGCTATACCATTGTAGAAGAGGGCAAAGAGGAGATACCGATACAAGATGTAAGCTGGGTAGAAGAGCCGCTATATACAAAACCATTGACTAAAACAGGCATATCCACGAACAGAACGATATCAGCGAAGAAGCTCGTTGTCGTGAAGGAATCCCCGGATGGAACGGTAACAGAGCGAAGGGTAGTACTGTATTACTATGTGAAAGAGAAACCAGTATCAAATAAGATTACAATGGTCCGCATCTCCGCTCTTGCACCACTTGACGGCTCGTATGATGAGATTTTGAATATATGTGAGGAGTTCATGGTGGAGACCGTGCCCTGCATGTTTGAGCCAAGAAGGAAAGACCCCTCTGTTTTTTCACTCCTTCTCGCTTCTAACCCTGCCCTCGGCACAGTAACAATCTTATTGCTATTTCTCGTCCCGCTTGCAATTATCTTCTACCCGCAGATTAGAGATATGCAGCGAAGGAAGTATGTAAGCCGCGGCGGGCAGAGATCAAAAATAAAACGGCGCTACAATAAATAGTATAAAGTTGATAAGCCCGTGAGAAATGGTTATTCCGTATAGCGAACCTGTTTTCTCACGCACAACAGAGAACAAAAAGCCGACGGTAAAAGCAAGCAGACAATCCAGAAAGGTAAGATTCCCCAAGTGAAGCACCCCGAAAATAATAGACACAAAAAGAATGCCCCACCATTTACTCATCACTCTCAGTGTGGTAAACTGAATCAAGCCGCGGAATGCGAGTTCCTCTAAAAAGCCTGTATATACAATCATAATTAGCGCGACAACGATAAAAAACGGTATTTCAGGCCATACGTCCAACGGGCTGGGCTTTAAAATGTGATATTCCATTATCCCAAACGGTATGGCAATTAGTATCACCCCCAGTTCAATTGGTACGTCTTTTAGAGCAGGCATAGTAAGTCCCACATCCTTAGGATGGATCCTTTGCAGCCACATGCAGGTGAACACCGCGATGAAGATTGGTATAGATATGAGTATAAACCAAAAAATACGGCTGAAGTGCACAATTGGCATAGATAAGCTCAATATTCGAATAAGTGGCGCAATAATGAGCGCCATAAGAAATTGGGAGAAATATTTATTCCTATCGGATTCCAGAGCTGCATACAGAAGCAGTCCGAACATGAGGGTTATATGTACTACAATGCCCAGTTTTGGCTCGTAAGCTGTTAGCAACTCTGCGCAGGTAATCAGAAGCAGGTAAATGGCACAGGTAATATTTAGATTGCTTTTTAGTATGACGCTTCCCCGCTTGTGCACCCGTGAAAGCGACGGACGATAGCGTGTTTTTTCCGCAAAAGTACTTTGTAAACCTCTTTGTGACTTTATCAATCCCCCTACGTGACTTCTTTTTGAAAGGGGCGCTTCTTTTCTATTTAACAGCCCCATTACACGGTTTTTAGTCGTTTTTTTATACGTTTTCATTGGGACGCTTTATATTCCTGATATTACGAAACCCGAAAAGTTTATATATACACCGAAAAGTTTATATGTGTCCTTATAGAACATGTTCATAACAGATGTTATCATCAGACAAAAGTATAAGGTATAAGGAGGGAGAAACAAGTCAATGTTGAGTATAGTAACTACAACTACTACGACAACGGTTGTAACTTTGGGTCATGCGGCGATGTTTGGCGCTATTGGTGTGATTAGCTTAATCGCGCTTCTTATAGCAAAGGAATTGTTAAGTGCAAGCGGGAATAAGAAGGCGATGCTTCTTGGGAATGCTACGTCCGTTGCGATTCTTCCGCTTTTATTCGCCTTTTTGACTATAGTTGCCATTGCAGTAGTGGGCGCTTTATAGTTTAACTAAAAATTGGTGTTCTAGCGGCTTGAGGGCGGCCTCTGAAAGAGTAATGTTACTGATATGTTAAGTGGTGTAGTATTTGGGAGGGCTAAAAATGAGTAGTAGAAAAGCAATTGGTGTGAATGGAATACTAATAGTAACCATATTGTTAGTGGCTTTTGTGAGTACCGCGTCAGCCGTGGCGATGTTAATCGTAACGCCAGATACTGCGACAAGTGGTGATTTCGTAGCCGTAGTAGGAACGGGATTTAATCCCAGTGAAACGGTGACAATAAATAGCACCGTCTCCGATTTTGAGATACCCATTCAAAATGGGAAATATGAATACAGCTTGGTTAAATTAAATATCTCCGAAGAAAAGACAAGTTTTTCGTTTAATGTAAAAAAAGTGAACGATGATATGGTGATACATGGGCAGATATGTGAGGATATCTTGGGGATGCTCGTGTGTTCACCGTCCGTGGCGATAAATACTACTAGTTATGGCTTTATATTTGGTTATGATGCAGCAAACAAAACAGCGCAAGTATCCAGGGGGATGCCTTCACATACTGGACTTTATAATATAGAAGTTACGGGAACTGCGGTGGATGGTAAAGTTTTCATGGGTATTACGGTTAACTATGAAGTAGAGACAAATAGTACAGGGGGATTTGAGTTAGTTATTGACACATTTGGAATACCGGGGGGTGTTTATACCATAATAGCCGAAGGTGCGGGCGGAAGTGCTGATGCGACATTGTCATTAGAAGGGCAGCCAGACCTCGTCATTACGGACATCTGGTATGAGAATAATACGATATGCTACAACATAAAGAATTATGGTACAGCACGTGCAGATGCAAGCCACAGCGCATTATACAAAACTGTTTTCCTGCGGTACCGGCTTTTGATGCGATATAAGGCGAGTGACAGTGTTAAAGCATTAGCACCGGGAGAATCTTATAACGGATCATTTCCCACTTATGATTGGACTTGCAGACCACCGGCTGACACTGTTAAGGTTTGCGCAGACTATAATAAAGAGGTAGCGGAGAGTAATGAGAATAATTGTCTGGAAAAAGAGTTGGTGTGTCCGCGACCAGACCTTAAAATTACAGCAATTTTAAAGGAAAACGGTAAAGTATACTACAACATAACGAATGAGGGCGAAGCTTCTTCTGAAAAAAGCTACACCGGCTTATTCATA
Source organism: Candidatus Methanophagaceae archaeon GoMg2 (assembly GCA_013180585.1). Classification (GTDB taxonomy): domain Archaea; phylum Halobacteriota; class Syntropharchaeia; order Alkanophagales; family Methanospirareceae; genus QENJ01. Next base: position 8,740 of record QBUM01000207.1, on the reverse strand, counting down.
GACGGTAAGCACACAGCGAGTGATAATGTTAAAGTATTGGCGCCGGGGGAATCTTCTAATGGCTCATTCTCTTTTGTTTGCAGTCCACCAAACAACACCATCAGGGTTTGTGCAGACTACAAGAATAATATAGTGGAGAGCGACGAGGGCAATAACTGCATAGAGGAAGTGTGGGACTGTCTGCTGCCGGACCTTAATATCACGGACATCTGGTACTCGGGCAACACTATATACTACAACATAACGAATGAGGGCACTGCATCCTCAGGCGCAAGTTACACAGGCTTATACATAGACGGCAAGTTCAAAGCGAGTGACTATGTAGAATCGCTGGATGTAAGCAGCACATCAACAGGGTCATTCATGTATTATGACTGGAGTTGTAGTAATCCACCAACAGACATAATAAAGGTATGCGCGGACTATGATAGCAAAATAGCAGAACTCGATGAAGGTAATAACTGCATAGAGGAGGTGTGGAACTGTCTGCTACCAGACCTTAATATCACAGACATCTGGTACTCGGGCAACACTATATACTACAACATAACAAATGAGGGCACTGCATCCGCAGGCGCAAGTTACACAGGCTTGTACAAGGATACTTGGTTGCGGTACCGAATATACAAACAATACCTGGTAAGTGACTGGGTCGGACCATTGGATCCAGGAGTAACTTCGACAGGAGCGTTCGCTTATAATTGGACTTGTACGCCACCGGACGATACCATAAAGGTTTGTGCGGACTATAAGAAGTGGTTAATTGAGCTCAACGAATCTAATAATTGTCGAGAAGAGATATGGACTTGCCCATAGGGCTGTTTATTCCTCTATTTTTAGTAAAGTAAGTCTGTACCCGTTTGTTTTATACTTCAATCAAATTATTACTTGTAAATCGAAAATATGACATTCCGCTAATAACAGTTTTTGTATTGGTTTGCTAACCATAGATCACACAGATTTCCACGAGAAAATAATATGTATCAGGTTTAAGCACTCTATTGGTTTTTTATTCCCCGCTAACCCCCAATTCTTGTGCTAATCTCGTGGGTTTTTCGATTTGCTATGCAAATACCTATTTTTAAAACACCACTGCGACTTGAAATCCACCAAGCCAACTTCGATGTCGCTTCATTCTTCTGTTTCTAACCTTCTATCTATGACATTCTGCCATTTCCTGAACTTGCTTAGTATCGCTCTCGCTTCCATCATTGTAAAGGGTATGCCGCGACTAAAAACGGTTTCCCGATATGTTTCCATCTCTGCTACGACATCCTTAAATCGTCCATCACCACCTAAAATACCTTCCATTATTTGTAATACTTCAGGCAGCCGCTCCGCTTTAGAAAGCCCGGTTTCAATTAAAAACGCGATTGTGTCTTTTAAATCAGCGGGTAAATCCAGTATATACACAATCTCTCCCTTCTTTCCCCCTATTGTAATATTATCGGTAATCCATACAAAGGGAGATGTTTCATCAGGCATGATTGTTATAAGAGCTTTTATATAACTTAAAATGCTATTTCATTCATCAGCATCCTTATGTGTTTGCTTATTTCATGAAACTTGCGATGCCGCTTCGTGGGCCAATAAGAAATCATAAACTTGATGTTTTTATCCAAAACCTTCACTTCTAACACCTTTCCCGCCACCTCTGACAATGTCCTTCCCACTTCGTCTGCGTTTTGTGCTTGCACGTCCAACAGCGCACGTAAAATTAAAAACCCTTGTAACGCAGTTCTTCCTAATAAACAAACGCCATCCGGCATTATATATTCGATTTCGCGTTTAAGGTGCGATTCTGCACAAAGTTTTATAACGCTTTTGGCGGGCGCAGAATTTCGCCCCTCTTTCGCCGTAGGGCACTTCACGGTCGGCAAGAGATAAAAGCCCTCTGCGAGAAAATCAGGTAAGGAACTGATTTGATAGCCCAGATCTCCTTGTAAAAGTTCTAATACGCTATTCCGCAGTCTATCATTTGAGTTTTCATTGAAGAAGTAGTAACGGGTATTCAGAGGTGGAGCCTCAGAAACAAAAAGGAGTTTCACGTTTTGGGGCTTTGTCGTCGGTATCCTATCATCAGGGCATTTAACATCGTAAAAGCCTTTTCCCGTGCATTTCGTACATCGCTTTATTTCCCCTTCTATTTCATTCCAGTTCATATTTCTATAGGGCATTAATCACCCATTCCAATCCCGCGGGCTTTTGGGCTGTTTTTTCCTTTCTATCATTGCTATCCAGAAAATGTTTTGTTCTTATCCCTCTGTGTTTGTTCAAAAGGCTGCAAACCGAGATTTTGATACGTGTACAACAGCGCATCGAAGATAAACAGATCAGTGTCTATATCTTTCTCACATCCGGTCTATTGCCTGTGACAAGGAAGCTATCGCATCTACTTGGAATTCCGCGATCTTCTGCGCTATTCTTTTCCGCTCAGCCGGCGACCGCCACTATAGCAGTCGTTCAACTAAGGATTCGAGTTCGGTTATCATGTGCAGTACTTTTTTGCATATATGCGTTAGCAAATATACAAGGAGTATAAACTTAATAAAAAACAGTGAAACGAGATTAACAAAATCTCTGAGAGGAATCACATAAATATTATGACACGGAAAGACGCGAAAGAAGAACTCGGAAAAGAGATAACTCGTTTGTTATACCAAAACGGATTGATAAAAACATGGTATCGAGATAATCCCAACGGATGGAAGCTCGTTTCTGGATTGTGGAGCCCTTTCTACATACAATTGAGACCTCTCCCTTCTTATCCCGAACTGCTCAGAAAGGTGGGCTATGCACTTGGTAAGATAGTTAGAGAGGAATGCCGAGATGTGAATAAAGTAGTGGGTGTAGCAATGACTGGAATACCCATTGCATGTGCGATAGCGATGCAGGAAGACATACCTTCCTTATGGACGAGGAAAATAGATGTTCGGTCTATAGACGAGTTCAAAAAGAACATTCAAAGTTATGGAGAGCATACGCTGGTAGAAGGCAAGTTTGAAGCAGGCGACCGAATAGCGGTTATTGATGACTTAGCGACAAAATTCGGTTCTAAACTCGTTGCAATAGAGCAAATAAGCTACGAAGCGAAGAAACGAGGGTTAAAAGTCGAATGTTCGGATGTGGTTGTTTTATTGGATAGGGAGCAAGGCGCGGCTGAAGTCGCCTCTCAGCACGGCATCTCTTTTCATTCACTCATACCCTTTAAATCGAAAGGGATTGAATGGTTGAAAACTTCGCTATCTGAAATAGAATATGAGGTTATTACTGAATATCTGCGCGACGAAGCGAAATATCAGGATGTTAAGGTTCAAAAAGAGCTGTATGAGCTGTGTTTTAGAAAGGTTGAATAATGGAAGAATATAAAATAAAAATGCTACAAAAGGAGATTATCTTCTGATAATGGGACTAAACAAATAGTTCTACTTCTCGTGCATCCTCCTGAAAATAGTTGGACAACTTATACTCGTTATTATCGCGAGCAATATGATAGCGGATTCCATTGCTCTTTGTATCAAGCCCAGTTCCAGCCCAACTGCAGCCATCGCGATTATCAAGCTCAATCGCGAAGAGAGCAAAACGCCCGCGGAAATGCTATCCTTCCACGAATGCCGTAGCCGCAAAAGCAGTGACGGGACTATCTTCACTACGAAAGCGATCAAAAGTATCTTTGCAAGAACCAGATAAATTCCCTTCTCATACAATGCACCCACATCAAACTGCATCCCTACGTTTATGAAAAATATGGGTATGAGGAATCCATACCCGATCCCATACAGTTTCTGTTCGAGAACGGTTCCCCCGCGGAACAATAACGCAAGCATCACGCCGGCAAGGAACGCACCCAATATGGCTTCAACAGCTACTATCTCTGACAGAGCGACAAATACGAGCAGCAATGCGAATGCCGCCCGTACGCCTATCTCTGATGGCTGGTTCGATTTAAACCACGCTGATAGCCGCTCCGGATAGTGCCAAATCGCAAGCTTACCCAGGTAATACACCATGAAAAACAGAACGAATATGAGTCCAATCAAAAACATCTCCCATGAAATTCCTTTTTCAAAGTGCAATGTGTACAACGTAACGAGCAGCACGGCCGCAAAATCAGCAATAAATGTAGTTATGAGGATCGTCTGCCCAAAATTGCTCTTCGTCATTCCCAATTCCCTTATCGTTGGTACTACCAATCCTACAGCAGAGGTTGAGAGAAGGAGCGCAAGATACAAGCCATAGCCTAATTTAGACGTCAGAAAGACCGAAAGAGAGAGCGTGATGATGAATATACAAATGCCAAGGAGAAAAGGTTTCATACCATAAACTTCAACCTTCGAAAAATCTATTTCCAGTCCTGCTAAAAACATCAGAAATATCAATCCAAAGCCCGCAAGAAAGTCTATAACTATAAATCCTTCTGTTTCGACTGATAAGCCGAGAACCCCTAAGAAGATCCCGAAAATGATTTCGCCTACTACCGCAGGAATGCCTATTTTACCAGAAAGAATTGGGATAATAAAAGCAAAGATGGCTATCGTTAATAATAGAATATAGGGGCTTATAGTTATGGTCATCGGCATCACACCACAGTTAGAACAGAACAGGGCGCATCATTTACTATCTTCTTTATCATGTCTGCCCGAATAACCCCCGTCCCTTTCCATGAAAGCACAGTAAGTCCGTAATTGCCACTTTTCACCTCTTTTACCGCTTCTATCATTGGATTGCCTTCTACCCGCTTCTCAATAATGTGCACGTTCCCCTTTTCTCCCAATTTCCTTATCCCATCTATTAACTCTCCGGGAACCTCCTCCAGCACAAGTAGATATATGTCTGCACCACATAAATGCGCTATCTGAACCGAATACTTGCATACACTCTCGGCGGTATCTGAAGCATCCAGAAGGACGAGTATCTGCTCGTAATATCGGAATGTCCGTGCTACAAGGATTGGCAGGGATGCCTCTCTTATCAGCCGTAATATAATACCCCGCCCCAGTAGTCTATCTATAATGCCGAGCTCTTCAGGATCTACCATTATACAATCAGGATAATAAAAGTGTTCCTTTACCGTGTCTAATATTATACAACTAGGATTACGCAGGTACTTTCTTATGACGCCCCTCTGTTCGTCCTTTTCCTGTAATATCTTAAGCGGAACACCCACCTCTCTCGCCATGAACTCCATCTCTTGCCCGTCTGTTTCCACGGTCAATACCACAGTGATTTCCCCCATCGCAACGGAACTAATTAACAACGCTTCTTTGAACGCTTTCTTTATCGTATCTTTACTGCGAATTGGAACGAGGATTTTCTTGAAAGGAACACAGCTCTCTTTAGAGCGTATCATGTCGGCAACGAGATTTGCAACCATCTTTGAGGGGAACATAATGTGTTCAACGCCCAGTTCATTGAACCGCTCTATATCGTCTGGATCTTCCACCCGAACCATTACCCTTGGAACGCCATGTTTCTTTGCAATAGCCGCAGTTTGGTAGTTAACATCGTCATTGCCCGTAAGCGAGATAAACGCCGTGACATCATCCAAACCCACTTGTTTTAATAAATCTTCATCGCGTCCATCACCGATAATCACTTGCACACCCTCTAATTCAGAGAGTTCTTCTCGCTTTCCCGGGTTTTTCTCAATAATCACGGATTCAGACAACTGGGCTGCTAATTCTTTTCCCGCCCTTCCGCCGCCAACAATGATATTTTTCATCTCTATCTCTTTTAGCTCGCTGTATAGATTTACTTAAGATTTAACAGCGCCATCTTTAAAAATTTAATTAACGAGAGATATAAGAAGTAAGAAGTAAGCTCAAAGGATTTTGGGAACGACCATAAATGAAAAAAGAGGGTTTTTTACTTGATGTTGGTTACAGAACGGAAAAAGACGCGGATGGAAAAGAGAAGCCCGTGATACGGTTATGGTGCAAGAACAAAGAAGGCGAAGATTTTGTAGTGTTAGACAAAAATTTTGAGCCTTATTTCTACGCCATTCCCCATTACTCCAAGTTTTATGCTCACGATATAGAAGAAAAGAAGGAGCAGATAGAGAATATTCAGATATACAGGGACGGAGGAGCCATAAGGATAAAACGAGTGGAATTTTGTCAGCGGAAATTACTCGGTGTGGACCAAAAGGTGTTAAAAATATTCGTTGAGCATCCGAGACACGTTCCGCTATTGCGAGAGGAAGTAAGAAAAGAGGGTCTTACCGTACTGGAAGCAGATATTCTATTTGCAATTCGATACATGATAGACAAGCAACTGCGACCTTTTGACGGTGTAAACGTAGAAGGAGAGGAGATCGATTTGGATTACGCAGATGCAGCTATTCTCGCTTCAAACGTATCATACAAAAAGATGGCTGAGGGCGAGTTGCCAGAACTCAAAATTGTCGCATTCGATTGCGAGATGGCTGCGTCGGTTGGTATGCCATCGCCGAAGAGAGACCCCATAATAATCATATCAGTAGCGTATCATGAGGGAACTGAAGCCAAAGCGAAGTTATTTGTTATGACAGAGGAAGAATGGCGAGCAAAGGATGACAAAAAGGTGATACGGGATTTTTTGAATTTCGTGTCACATCTACAACCTGAGATCATCGTTGGCTACAATTCCGACAGTTTTGATTGGCCATATATAAAGGAGCGGGCAAACTTGCACGGCATTCGCATGAACCTGGGTGCTGATGGGAGTCCCGTCCAATATGAAAAAGGTGGGGCACTACCGGGTGTAAATATCCAGGGCATGCTGAACGTTGACCTGTTTAAGCTGGCAAAGCGCGACCTGGACAGCGTGAAGGTGAAAACCTTGGAGAATGTATCAGAATTTCTTGGTGTGATGCAGAAAGACGAACGTGTGAATTTATCGCCGAGAGAGATTACCGAGTGCTGGATTGATACTTCCGCACGTGAGCGTCTATATGATTATTCGAAGGCGGATGCAGTTAGCACACTGGGTATCGCTACAAAGGTGTTACCGCTACAAATCGAACTTGCCAAGATGGTGGGTTATCCACTGGACGAGTTAGCAAAGATGGGTAGGGGACGCCAGGTAGAATCATTTCTGACCTTAGAAGCGTTTAAAAAGGGTGAACTTGTACCACCGAAAAGTGGTGGCGCGAAGACTTTCGAAGGTGGTTTCGTGTTGCCACCCGTAAAAGGTCTGCATGAGGATGTTATCGCTCTTGACTTCTCTTCCATGTATCCCACCATCATGATCTCTTTTAATGTCTCTCCTGATACGTTTGTGGACTCGCCGGAGGCGGGAGCAGATTTGTATATTGCGCCGGAAGTGGGGCACGCATTCAAGAAGTCGCCAGACGGGTTCTTTAAGAGCATAATGAGTGATTTAATCGTGCGAAGGAGGCGGATAAAGGCGGAGATGAAGAGATATGCAAAAGACTCCCCTGAATATCGGTTATTGGACACACAGCAGCAGAGTATCAAGATTCTCACGAACAGCTTTTATGGATATACCGGGTGGAGTGCAGCGAAGTTTTACAAGCGAGAATGCGCCGAGGCGACAACAGCGTGGGGGCGATTTTTTATAAAACGCACGGTGAAAGTAGCAGAGGAGCTTGGTTTGGAGGTTATTTACGGCGATACTGATAGCGTTTTCGCTAAATTGCCCGAAGGTAATGTAGCGGATAGAAGGGAAGTGACACGGGAGAAGGCGAGGGAAGTTTCGGAGAAGATTTCGCGGGAGTTCCCCCTTGAACTTGAGATTCAGGACTTTTTCAAAGCAATTTTCTTTACGGGTAAGAAGAAGCGGTATGCCGCGCTTACCGATAAGGGGGAAATCTTAGTTCGCGGTTTGGAAGTGCGACGCGGGGACTGGTGTGAACTGGCGAAGGAGGTGCAGACAGAAGTGATAGAGATGATATTAATAGAAAAAGACCCAGAAGCCGCCGTGAAATATGTTAAAAACGTCATACGAAACTTAAAAGATGGCGAAATACCGCTACATAAGCTAATAATCCATAAGACACTCACCAGAAAGATAAGTGGCTATGAGACAAAGCAGGCGCATGTTATAGCGGCAGAGAGGGCTTTAACTTCTCCCTCCCACATTGCATACGAAGTGGGCTCGAAAATCCCTTATGTCATAATAAAAGGTGCGGGGACAACAAGCGACCGCGCTTTTCCTGTGGACATAATAGAGAGAAGCGAGGGAAACGAAATATACGCAGAGAGGAGAAAATACCCAATTGACATCACTTATTACGTCCAGCATCAGGTAATACCGGTCGCGCATAGGGTGTTGCAACTCTTTGGTTATGATTCCTCATCTTTTGACGATGCGGGGCAAAAGACATTGGGGCAATGGTTTTGATAATGCTGTATGGGGTAAACCACCAAAAAGCTTTTATATACTACCCCATTACGTAATCATGGTGATGAAAATGGCACAACTACCAATTGCACCAGTAACGCGATTAGTAAGAAACGCGGGTGCAGAGAGAGTAAGCGAAGAGGCAAGCATGGCACTAGTAGAGATATTAGAGGCAGAAGGCGACAAAATAGCAAAGAGAGCCGTAAGCCTAGCCAAGCATGCCGGACGCAAAACTGTAAAGAAAGAAGACATAGACGAAGCTATGCAGTAAAACAAGAGTTAGATAAGGGGGAATATCTATAAAATCCCCTTTTTATTTTTTTCACTACTTTGGAGGCTGTCCCACAAATAAATCATTGCATTTTAACACAAGAAAAACACAGAAGCCAACAAACAA
>QBUM01000208.1 GCA_013180585.1 Candidatus Methanophagaceae archaeon GoMg2 | reverse complement strand
GGATATAAGGGGCTGGGAGGAGGATATAAGCAGGGAAGTGAGGAATAGAATAGTCAGGAATCCGTATTTAGACTATTTATTGTATTCCAATAACAAAACTTACAGATTTGACGAACTGGATGGATGGAACGAAGAGAGTATCCGAAAGAAGGTAGAAGAGATAAGGCAGGAGGAGAAGAGAGGAGAGGCGGACGAGTTATAATGGCGGCAAGCGCTGGATGTGACAATGAAAGAGCGGACGAAGGGCACAGAGAGTAAGATTAGAGGAATAGAGCAGGAATATCCAGTGAGTGCAAAGGCGAATTTAAATCCTTCTCTGCTTGTTAATGCTGCGATTCAAGGATTAAAAAGGAGAGCACTATCGAGGGATGTAATTTGGGACATAGCGACAGAGGTATCGCAGGAAGTACACGAATCGAGAATAACGTCTTCATACGGTAATAACGGTTCTCGAATTTATAACGATATGGGGCATCTTGAGATCTCAACGCCTTCTTATAATAACCCGTTTGACGCCGTGGCATACGATAAGGCATCAGAGATATACGCCTTTATGGCCTCGAAGGAGGCGAGTTTGGCGTTAAAGAAGGAAGTCTTTGTGCATAAGAATAACGTTGCGAATCTCACTACTACAGAAGGGGTGCTGAAGGGTAGACGGGCAAGTATAAAGACCAATACATACGCCACGCACGGGAATATAATAACATTGAGGGAGGCGTGCGAGGATTGGAGTCGGGTAGAAAAAGCGCTGATACCCTGGATTGTCACGAGAATTTTGTTCTCAGGATCTGGTGATGTTGTTTCCGGCAGCATCATCGGTAAAGAGGGTGTGAAGTTCGTTATTTCGCCAAGAGCGATGTTTGTTTTTAAGAAGTCTTCTCTTTCGACTACCGTGGATAGAGGCATCTTAAACACGAGAGATCAGCCTCATGCGGCACGACGATACTGGCGCCTGCACGATATACATTACGAGGCGCTTCGTTCGGAATACGCGATTTTTATGCGTGACATCACACAGGCACTGGTGATTCGCGCGTTTGAAACCGGTTTCCTGGATGCTGCTCCAGAGATAGAGAATCCTGTGAGGACGTTCAAGGAAATATCGGTAGATACACAGGACTGCGAGTGGAAGATAAAGTTGAAGAGCGGTGAGATGACAGATGCAGTAGCTATTTTACGGTTTTATATCGAAGCGATAGAGAGGATGCAAACAGAGACGGGCGAAGAAGAAGGGAAATGGGGTAAGATCGGACTAAAAGCTTTTAAGAGCTTAGTAGAGAAGTTAGAAGCACGCAGAATAGAAGATTTTGTGGATGGGATAGACTGGGTAACGAAATTAGCGCTGCTTGTGAATTACGAGCCCAAAAACGCTTCTGAAGGAATAAGCATCTGCAATCAATATGCGTTACTGGATGGGGGCGTGATGCATTACGTTGATAGTGAAAAGGGAGATATAAAAAGTGATTGTCTTTTCAATCCGAAGGACTCGCTGGCGTTTGCGGAGAAGGAATTACCACAGGTAAATTGGAGTACATTGTCGCAAAGGATAAAGTACGCACTGAATAACGCGCCTGAGCAGACGCGGGATTTCTTCAAGGCGGAGATGATGAAAAGGTATGGCTCAGATGTGCGGAGTGTTAGCTGGTCCACGATGGTGCTTAAGGATGCGAGAGTGTTACTGGATGAGCCGTTTATGCTGAACAAGGAGGAGATAGGGGATGAAATGGCAGATAGACGAGAAATAGAGGATAGTTTGGCAGTTGCGAAGCGGTTATATCCAGACAAGGTTATTTATTAGTAAGCCTATTCCTTGAAAGAAGAGCTTTAGCAGAAGAAATAGGAAATTTTTGAACGCAAGTTTTATCAATACAAAGAAGCATTAATAGAATAGAGGTTGGATAAAAGTGAGTGTGGATGTAATGGGCTTGGACGAAATGGAAGAGGAAGACGAGGATTTAGACGAGGAAGAGGTAACAGAAGAGGAATCAGTAAAGGGCGAAGAGGCGGAGTACAGAGACACAGGGAAAGAGAAAGAGATGGCGAGCATAATGGAAAGGTTGAAGAGAAGGGAAAGCAAGGAGAAAGCCGCCGACCTCGTAAGTAAGTTGAAAGGGAAGAAGAAAGTAAATAAGAAGATAATGCCCTATGAAATATATGCCACATCGGGCGAGTGAAGAAGCCACCCTCATTACAGTATCTACAAACCACCGAATCTACGGGGCGCCGTCACGCACATATAGAATTTGGTCCACCATAAAACGGTTAAAGGTAGGATAATAAAGACAGATACAGCTATGTTTATCAACTGTCCAACGACTGGTATGAACCCAGTGACAAGACCCATAACCAAGCCTATTAGAAGCACAATGAGTCCCAGCAGAAAGACGTCGAGCTTGTGCGTCCTGTATAGTTTAAACCCTTTTTTTACGCCTTCGATCGCGCCAAAATTACCTATAACAACTGCAAATGGTACAAGTACGAACATTATGCTTACAAGTACCATATAGACTAACATAACCAATTTGGGTAAAGTCATATCAGGAATAATAGATAACATGCCTGGAATTAGAAATGCAACACCAGCAAGGATAATTAAACCAACGATGATATTGGCAAAGAGCAGACTGATAAATTTCTGCCTACCATAATCGGCCATGTCCGAAAGGTTTGTCTTTCCTCGTTCTATCGCCTCCTTTGCCATGCCTATCGCGCCGGCTATGAAAAACGCATTTATTATCAACCCTAAAAGCACGGCAATGATGATCGCACCCATACTCAGAAGGAATTGTAACTGAAGCTGTGGAATAATGTCGGGCGGTATTTCAGCGGTTTGGGTGAAGTAATGTATTCCAACAAATAAAGGATCATCCGTCAGAAGTGTTGCACTACCTATGACGATAATCGCCGCCACGAATGTCAGTACAGAACTAAACACGAAAGGAAGGCAGATGTTCAAGTTCTTCTTCCACGTGCCGAATCCTTCTATTATAATACTGACGATGGTTTCTGCCATGATAGTTGTTTATTTAGTATTCAGGCTAATAAAAATGTATTTGTTTTAACCACAAGATTACACAACACTTTCTCTTTTGTGATTGTTTAGTAAATCACCAGATTGCACAGATTTGCACGAGAAACCTTTTCTTAGAAAGAAAAGCTTTACCAACAACTTTTTTACCTTCGGTAAAAACCTTGACTAAAAACGTTAATTATGTTTTTCTTTTAGCACAGGTTTTCTTTTTGTGAAAAAGAAAAAGTGTTGTGTTAATTTAGTAAAATCGCGTGGTTTTTTAATCCTGCTATACAAATACTTTCTTTTTATTGTTCGTACAGAAATTAGGACATCCCATTTTTTCCTTCTAATGGCAATTCTCATACAGAAGACCAAGCCCTACTTGTTTCGAACTATGGAAGAAATAATTGTCACTATACGGTGTCCTTGCAGCTATGCTGGCTTTTGGGGTGAAGCCTCTTTTAGCACAAATAGTTTCTTAAATTAAGCAAAAAGTTTTTATGAGAATACTATTAGCAACCGGAAGGAAAGCAGAAGAGATGGTTAAGGATGCTATTGCGAATTTGGGGGATATATGCTGTGATGTGCTCACCCAGGACTTAAACATAGCAGCCTTCTCCACGCCCAAATCGCTAAGAAAAGCACTTGAAAAGTATTCCAAAAATTGCGACCTCATCTTAGTCCCGGGACTTTGCAAATCAGATTTCCGTGGTTTAGAAAAAGATATAGCCACTCCAGTCAGGTTGGGACCACGAAATGCTTATGACATCGGCGAAGCGTTAAAATACGCAGACAAACAGGAATTCTCATCGCGTGTACCCGCAGATGTGCTCTTCGCGGAAAAGAGAAAAGAGAATGCGCATAAACTGTTATATAAGTTAGAAGACAGCGTAAAAGCGACGTTCGAGATAAAAGGCGTGAAAATAGGCGGTGGTGCACGGATGAAGGTATGTGCAGAGATGGTAGATGCAACGCTGATGAACGAGCACGAACTACAACGAAAGATAGGTTACTTCATGAAAAGCGGTGCGGATATTCTGGATATTGGCGTTCACATCGGTGCAAAGCCAGCCGCAGTAAAAAGGGCGGTAACAGCAGCTTTGGCGTTCGCACCCGACATCCCTATCTCCGTTGATACTTTAGATGCAGAACTTATACTTGCGGGCGTAGAATCCGGTGCCGATATGGTACTCAGCGTGAATAAAGAAAATATCGCGGCAGTAGCGGATGCAATAGCGGAAACCGATATAGTGCCGGTGGTGATTCCCGATTCCGAGGCATCTAACGAGAGCTTGTTTGAAAACATAAAAATGGTAAAGGAGTATGGCATAAAACGCATAATCGCAGACCCGGTATTGAATGCTGTTGGATATGGAATCGCCGAATCAGTGTACAACTATTATCGCTTCCGCTTACGAGATAAGAGTACCGCGCTCTTTTTTGGCGCAGGAAACGTCACAGAGCTTATAGATGCGGATTCGGTAGGAGTAAATGCCGCCTTAGCGGGTATAGCATCAGAATTGGATGCGGATATTCTGTTTACACCGGAATACAGTGACAAAGCGAGAGGCAGTGTACGAGAGTTGCGAGTAGCGTCAGAGCTGATGATGCTGTCTAAGACGCGCAGAAGCGCACCCAAGGATGTGGGGCTCGACCTTTTGATGCTTAAGGAGAAGAGAAGGAAGCCGGTCCTCAAGATTCAGGATAAAGAGCTTGTCGTTGCGAATGCAGACGAGAAGTGGCGACTTGATCCTAAGGGTGGTTTTAGGATTGGTATTTGCGAGATAGAAGGCGATGATGACAAAAAGATATATGCCGAGCATGTGCCTACCGGGAAGCGAATAGTAGGGTGTAGTGCAAGAGCGGTAATGGACACAATCCTGCGATTGGAGCTGGTTTCAGTGCTTGAACACGTTTCTTATTTGAGTCGGGAGTTGACAAAGGCGGAACTCGCGCTGCGTTTGGACCGTGGTTATGAGCAGGACGAGACGTTATTTTAAAATTGAATAAGAATCAAGTGATGCGGGCGTTTTTCAGTTTGAATAGGCAAGAGCTGTGGATATTTGCGGTAGCAAAACAGGGAAATTACATATCTACAAGGACAGTTCAGGTTATTTTTGAGCAAGCCTGTGAAAAGGCGGGAATCATAAAAGATGTTTCTTTTCATTCGTTGAGGCATTCGTTTACAACGCATTTGTTAGAGAGCGGTGTTGATTTGAGGTATATCCAAGAACTGCTTGGGCACAAAAGTTCAAAAACGATAGAAATATATACTCATGTTAGTAATAGAGATATAGGGAAGATAAAACGTCCACTAGATAGTTTGAAAGTGAGAGAGATGAATAACTGAAAAGGCAGAAGTTCGTATATATTCCAAAAATGGAACAAAAAGTGAATTTCGTATATAAGGAGTTATATGAAATATTACTCGGAGTTTGACATAAAAAGAGGTGAGAAAAATATGAACTTATTTATTCCGTATGTACATTTGTATAATCATCCTGATCCTCTTTTTGAGGAATTTACTTACGGTGATGCCGGAGCAAGAGCAAGAAAACTGAAAAGTGATCTTAAAAAGGGGGACTATGTCTTTTTCCATACGAGTATTAGAGGAAAGAAATATATCACCGCTTATTATGTGGTAGATCGTTTATTAGATACTGCTAAAGCAATTAAAGATAGAAACATTGTTGCAAAGTACAAAAACCCACATATTTTAGAATTTTTATCAGGTGAAAGGACTGACGGTGATGATGATGTCGTACTATTTGGAGACCCAATCACATCAAGAATCTTAGAAAAACCTTTACTATTCGATAAAACTCTTGCAGAAAAGCTCTCACTAAACATCAAATTCCCAAAAGGAAAAACGGAAACTCAAGCTATCGGCTCCGCAACAAGAGCTTGGAGAGAATTGACAGATAAGGATGTAGAAATTCTTTTAGAGGTGATTAAATCTTCGGAGAAAGAGAGGGTGGGTATAGAAACAATCCTATCTACAGATGAAGTAACAGAGATTATTGAGAAAGATATTGAAGGATTTATAGAAAAAAATCCAAGTTTAATCGGAGAATCTCTAAAGTTAAAGAGTCGGCAGTTAGATACTTCCGTTGGTAGAATTGATCTATGTTTTGAAGATAAAAAAGACAATCAAATAGTTGTTGAATTAAAGCTTAATAAAATTGGAAGAGAGGCAATAAACCAACTGAGAAGATACATGAATTGGGTAAAGAAAGAAACTAAAAAAGAGGTTACCGGAATTATCGTATGTAAGGGTGTGATGCCCGCATTTGAGGAGGACTTTAAAAAACTAAAAAATATAAAGATACTTTGTTACGGGTGGCAACTAAAAGTCTATCCATGGGATGAGACGGAATGATAGATGTAACGGCAAACTCCTGTGTCATACTTCATATAACACAGCATATACGCTTCGGGCTATCGCCCCCTTCGGGACATTGCCTTCGGCAACGTCGTATATGCAGTTTCCGTTAGACGAAATTCTATCCCCTTATGAATAGAAAAGTTATTAAAAAAATATTGTCTTAACAATTATTATGATATCGACTGGTGATAAAAAATCTGATCAAATTTGCTTGTGGTGTGGTGAAAAAACAAGCGGAGTTAAAAAGAGTGATGGCAGAGAACATATATTCCCAGAAGCTATCGGTGGTAAAAAACTCTTTATGTAGGTGCAGTTTGCAAGAATTGTAATCATAATCTTGGTTTTTTAGACAAATCTCTTAAAAAAGAGCATCCTGCCATGATGGATAGTTATCAGGTAGATGGCGGTATTAAAAGTAAAAAAGCAAGTGGAAAAGCGGCAAAGGAAAAAATAGCAAGAAGAATTAAAGAAAGAACTGATATTCACGGAATTGGAGAAGCTAGCTCTACTAGAATAAGCCGTAGCGGAGGTGGTGTTAATTTATTAAATGCAAACTATGAAATTACATCAGAAAAATTTGTAAGATCTTTACATAAATGTATCGCAAATATTTTATGTGATTTGTATGGATCAATTTATGTTAGGAAAAATTACCGTGAATTATTATATTTTGTACAAAACGGAGGGGATGTAAGACCTTGGAGTTATGCCGTTAGCTACCCTGCTCCTTTTATTAGACCTCTAATAAGTGAACCACGAGTGGTTAACCGTTGTTTAATTAAGATTAATAACAAAAGTCATGAAATTATTAGTTTTATCCATACCTCAGGTATTTGGATTGTAGGTTCTTCACCCCATCTACTGAATCCAAATTTGATAGGAAAAATTTCTGATTCAATTATTACAGAATTAGCGTCCCAAAAAGAACATATATCTAAAAAACCAATGACTGGTTTTTTTGGCTTTGAATGGAACAAAGAAAAACGAAGTACTATAGGCAAATTAAAATTTTTATGGGTAGTTAAAGAAATAGAAGGAAAACCAAATGATGATTTTTTATATTTACTCACAAGGTGCAAGGTTTGTGGGCAGATAAATCCCACAGGTATCGTTCTTCCAAGAGAAATAATTTATCACGGAAATGTAAATAACGCAATTAGTTATTCCAAAAATACTTGGAATCACTACATAATGGATGACCTTGTGAAATTAGGATTTAGGATTGAGAGATGGGGTGATAAAAACCTTAAAAAATATATAGATCAGGGAATATCTATTCCAATTGAGAATGAGGTAAAAAAAATGAGGATAAGTAACTGCAAAATTAATTGTATTGGATGTAATAACTTGATAAAATTTAGTTCGGATGATTGTTTTATTTAGTTTAAAAACGGATAATATTTTAATTGGGGGCAGAACTCAAGGGGACGCTGCGCTTTCGCGCCCGATGGTTACTTACCCTCGCCTTACAGCGGATATGAAGTTTGCCCCACGGTTCGGGGCTTCACCCAAATTGCTCACTTCGTTCGCAACTTCACATATCCACAAACGTTATACTAAATTCCGAACTCCCTACTCGACCCACCAACTGAAGTTGAACGACGAAAGAGTTTATTACTTCTTACAGGTTTAAAATTAGAACTATAATATTTTCACTACAACTTCCATCGCATTTTGTGTATCAATCATTTCAAAACCGTTGGTTAGCTCGTGCAGAGTGATACGATGCGTAATCAGATACTTTACTTTTAGCCTGCCAGCGGACAGCAGCCTCACTGCTTCTCTATTCTGCTCAGATGTGCATCCATACGCACCGAATATTTGGATCTCTTTATAATGTATCTGGTTGTGGTCGAAACAGATGTTTTCGTAGCCATAAGGCAGCCCGGAGAAAAATACGATTCTGCCTCGTTTATTTAGCATTTTGAGGCCTTGAACAGGAACCTCAGGGTCTGCACATGCAGGAATAACTACATCAACACCGCTATTATTTGTTTCTTCTCTTATTACATCCACAATGTCATTTTCTCTTGAATCTATGATGACATCAGCAATGTTATTCCGTTCTGCAAATTCTATTCGCTGCGGTGACTTCTCAACGATTATGACCTTAGACGCTCCGAGTAGCCGAGCAAGCTGGGCATTTAAATGCCCGATTGGGCCTGCGCCGATGATTGCCACGGTATCATCAGGTCTTATCCGGCATAATGTTTGTGCGTTAATACAACATGCAAGAGGTTCCGCAAGAGATGCCACTTCAAAGGATAAAGACGGTGGTATCTTATTCACACAGCCATTTCGAACCCCATTTGCAGGAACGAGCATGTATTCTGCGAATCCACCATCACGATGAAAGCCTAAAATCTTCATACAATCGCACATATTCGGAACGCCACTAACGCAGAACGGACAACTCCCACATGTAAGTCCCGGTGCTACTTGCACCCGGTCTCCAGATTCAAATGTGTCCACCACTTCCGCTCCTACTTCAACGATTGTGCCTGCAACTTCATGCCCGAGCACACGAGGCAGTTTGAGGTCGCGATGCCCCACGTGGAACATCTTTACATCTGTCTTGCAAATCGCGCATGCTTCTACCCGTATCAATATATCGCCAGGGCTACACGAAGGTATGTCTATATCCACTATCTCTAAATCCTCTATTCCCACCAGAACCGCCGCTTTCATTTCATTTTTCGTGTTTGTTTAGCTAACCACAGATTACACAGATTTCCACGAGAAATATTAATATGGATCAGGCTTAAGCACTCTATTGGCTTTTTTATACCCTGCTAACTCAAAATTCTTGTGCTAATCTCGTGGTTTTTTAGATTAGCAATAAAACTACCATTTTTCTCCCATTTCCCCTAACAGCATTCAATACCGGGTCTGCGATTATGCGTTTTATGCCATACTCCTTTACCATTTTTATGTTTTCAAACAAGCTCTCGTTAGATGCCTCGGAATCGGGAATCACCACCGGCACTATATCGGTTTCCGCTATTGCATCCGCTACTGCCGCGATATTTTCTTTATTCACGCTGAGTACCATATCGGCACCGGATTCTACGCCCGCAAGTATAAGTTCTGCATCTAAAGTATCAACGGAGATAGGGATGTCGGGTGCGAACGCCAAAGCTGCTGTTACCGCCCTTTTTACTGCGGCTGGCTTTGCACCGATGTGAACGCCAATATCCAGAATATCCGCACCGCTTTTCATGAAGTAACCTATCTTTCGTTGTAGTTCGTGCTCGTTCATCAGCGTTGCATCTACCATCTCTGCACATACCTTCATCCGTGCACCACCGCCTATTTTCACGCCTTTTATCTCGAACGTCGCTTTTACGCTGTCTTCTAACTTATATAACAGTTTATGCGCATTCTCTTTTCTCTTTTCCGCGAAGAGCACATCTGCGGGTACACGCGATGAGAATTCCTGTTTGTCTGCGTATTTTAACGCTTCGCCGATGTCATAAGCATTTCGTGGTCCCAACCTGACTGGAGTGGCTATATCTTTTTCTAAACCACGGAAATCTGATTTGCAAAGTCCCGGGACTAAGATGAGGTCGCAATTTTTGGAATACTTTTCAAGTGCTTTTCTTAGCGATTTGGGCGTGGAGAAGGCTGCTATGTTTAAGTCCTGGGTGAGCACATCACAGCATATATCCCCCAAATTCGCAATAGCATCCTTAACCATCTCTTCTGCTTTCCTTCCGGTTGCTAATAGTATTCTCATAAAAACTTTTTGCTTAATTTAAGAAACTATTTGTGCTAAAAGAGGCTTCACCCCAAAAGCCAGCATAGCTGCAAGGACACCGTATAGTGACAATTATTTCTTCCATAGTTCGAAACAAGTAGGGCTTGGTCTTCTGTATGAGAATTGCCATTAGAAGGAAAAAATGGGATGTCCTAATTTCTGTACGAACAATAAAAAGAAAGTATTTGTATAGCAGGATTAAAAAACCACGCGATTTTACTAAATTAACACAACACTTTTTCTTTTTCACAAAAAGAAAACCTGTGCTAAAAGAAAAACATAATTAACGTTTTTAGTCAAGGTTTTTACCGAAGGTAAAAAAGTTGTTGGTAAAGCTTTTCTTTCTAAGAAAAGGTTTCTCGTGCAAATCTGTGCAATCTGGTGATTTACTAAACAATCACAAAAGAGAAAGTGTTGTGTAATCTTGTGGTTAAAACAAATACATTTTTATTAGCCTGAATACTAAATAAACAACTATCATGGCAGAAACCATCGTCAGTATTATAATAGAAGGATTCGGCACGTGGAAGAAGAACTTGAACATCTGCCTTCCTTTCGTGTTTAGTTCTGTACTGACATTCGTGGCGGCGATTATCGTCATAGGTAGTGCAACACTTCTGACGGATGATCCTTTATTTGTTGGAATACATTACTTCACCCAAACCGCTGAAATACCGCCCGACATTATTCCACAGCTTCAGTTACAATTCCTTCTGAGTATGGGTGCGATCATCATTGCCGTGCTTTTAGGGTTGATAATAAATGCGTTTTTCATAGCCGGCGCGATAGGCATGGCAAAGGAGGCGATAGAACGAGGAAAGACAAACCTTTCGGACATGGCCGATTATGGTAGGCAGAAATTTATCAGTCTGCTCTTTGCCAATATCATCGTTGGTTTAATTATCCTTGCTGGTGTTGCATTTCTAATTCCAGGCATGTTATCTATTATTCCTGATATGACTTTACCCAAATTGGTTATGTTAGTCTATATGGTACTTGTAAGCATAATGTTCGTACTTGTACCATTTGCAGTTGTTATAGGTAATTTTGGCGCGATCGAAGGCGTAAAAAAAGGGTTTAAACTATACAGGACGCACAAGCTCGACGTCTTTCTGCTGGGACTCATTGTGCTTCTAATAGGCTTGGTTATGGGTCTTGTCACTGGGTTCATACCAGTCGTTGGACAGTTGATAAACATAGCTGTATCTGTCTTTATTATCCTACCTTTAACCGTTTTATGGTGGACCAAATTCTATATGTGCGTGACGGCGCCCCGTAGATTCGGTGGTTTGTAGATACTGTAATGAGGGTGGCTTCTTCACTCGCCCGATGTGGCATATATTTCATAGGGCATTATCTTCTTATTTACTTTCTTCTTCCCTTTCAACTTACTTACGAGGTCGGCGGCTTTCTCCTTGCTTTCCCTTCTCTTCAACCTTTCCATTATGCTCGCCATCTCTTTCTCTTTCCCTGTGTCTCTGTACTCCGCCTCTTCGCCCTTTACTGATTCCTCTTCTGTTACCTCTTCCTCGTCTAAATCCTCGTCTTCCTCTTCCATTTCGTCCAAGCCCATTACATCCACACTCACTTTTATCCAACCTCTATTCTATTAATGCTTCTTTGTATTGATAAAACTTGCGTTCAAAAATTTCCTATTTCTTCTGCTAAAGCTCTTCTTTCAAGGAATAGGCTTACTAATAAATAACCTTGTCTGGATATAACCGCTTCGCAACTGCCAAACTATCCTCTATTTCTCGTCTATCTGCCATTTCATCCCCTATCTCCTCCTTGTTCAGCATAAACGGCTCATCCAGTAACACTCTCGCATCCTTAAGCACCATCGTGGACCAGCTAACACTCCGCACATCTGAGCCATACCTTTTCATCATCTCCGCCTTGAAGAAATCCCGCGTCTGCTCAGGCGCGTTATTCAGTGCGTACTTTATCCTTTGCGACAATGTACTCCAATTTACCTGTGGTAATTCCTTCTCCGCAAACGCCAGCGAGTCCTTCGGATTGAAAAGACAATCACTTTTTATATCTCCCTTTTCACTATCAACGTAATGCATCACGCCCCCATCCAGTAACGCATATTGATTGCAGATGCTTATTCCTTCAGAAGCGTTTTTGGGCTCGTAATTCACAAGCAGCGCTAATTTCGTTACCCAGTCTATCCCATCCACAAAATCTTCTATTCTGCGTGCTTCTAACTTCTCTACTAAGCTCTTAAAAGCTTTTAGTCCGATCTTACCCCATTTCCCTTCTTCTTCGCCCGTCTCTGTTTGCATCCTCTCTATCGCTTCGATATAAAACCGTAAAATAGCTACTGCATCTGTCATCTCACCGCTCTTCAACTTTATCTTCCACTCGCAGTCCTGTGTATCTACCGATATTTCCTTGAACGTCCTCACAGGATTCTCTATCTCTGGAGCAGCATCCAGGAAACCGGTTTCAAACGCGCGAATCACCAGTGCCTGTGTGATGTCACGCATAAAAATCGCGTATTCCGAACGAAGCGCCTCGTAATGTATATCGTGCAGGCGCCAGTATCGTCGTGCCGCATGAGGCTGATCTCTCGTGTTTAAGATGCCTCTATCCACGGTAGTCGAAAGAGAAGACTTCTTAAAAACAAACATCGCTCTTGGCGAAATAACGAACTTCACACCCTCTTTACCGATGATGCTGCCGGAAACAACATCACCAGATCCTGAGAACAAAATTCTCGTGACAATCCAGGGTATCAGCGCTTTTTCTACCCGACTCCAATCCTCGCACGCCTCCCTCAATGTTATTATATTCCCGTGCGTGGCGTATGTATTGGTCTTTATACTTGCCCGTCTACCCTTCAGCACCCCTTCTGTAGTAGTGAGATTCGCAACGTTATTCTTATGCACAAAGACTTCCTTCTTTAACGCCAAACTCGCCTCCTTCGAGGCCATAAAGGCGTATATCTCTGATGCCTTATCGTATGCCACGGCGTCAAACGGGTTATTATAAGAAGGCGTTGAGATCTCAAGATGCCCCATATCGTTATAAATTCGAGAACCGTTATTACCGTATGAAGACGTTATTCTCGATTCGTGTACTTCCTGCGATACCTCTGTCGCTATGTCCCAAATTACATCCCTCGATAGTGCTCTCCTTTTTAATCCTTGAATCGCAGCATTAACAAGCAGAGAAGGATTTAAATTCGCCTTTGCACTCACTGGATATTCCTGCTCTATTCCTCTAATCTTACTCTCTGTGCCCTTCGTCCGCTCTTTCATTGTCACATCCAGCGCTTGCCGCCATTATAACTCGTCCGCCTCTCCTCTCTTCTCCTCCTGCCTTATCTCTTCTACCTTCTTTCGGATACTCTCTTCGTTCCATCCATCCAGTTCGTCAAATCTGTAAGTTTTGTTATTGGAATACAATAAATAGTCTAAATACGGATTCCTGACTATTCTATTCCTCACTTCCCTGCTTATATCCTCCTCCCAGCCCCTTATATCC
>QBUM01000209.1 GCA_013180585.1 Candidatus Methanophagaceae archaeon GoMg2 | reverse complement strand
TATGCGGGCAAGTGGATTGCAACTGATAGATAAAGGAAGGGGGATTCAGATGAAGTGGATTACATTGATTTTAGTCTTAGCTTTGTTCGTTTGCGTGAGTGGTGTTGCAAGTGCTACGATTTACGTGCCGGGCAATTACACAAAGATTCAATGGGCCGTGGATAATGCAAGTTCTGGAGCTACAATAATCGTTGGGAATGGGACTTATGTGGAGAATGTGGTGGTAAACAAGAGCATAACGATTGTGTCCGCAAACGGTACTGAGAACACAACTGTTCAAGCTGCGAATCCTGATACACATGTCTTTAAGGTGGTTGCGAATTATGTGAATATAAGTGGGTTTACTGTGACCGGTGCTACTTCCTTTACTCATGCAGGGATATACATCTCAAGGACGCATTGCAACATATCAAATAATAACTGTACAAATAACGATCGGGGCTTATACCTCTATTTTGCACGCAACAACACAATAACAAGCAACAACTGCTTTCAAAACAGCAGGTATGGCATCCATATCGAATGTGGGGACAATAATAGCATAATCAGTAACAACTGCGCAAAGAACAATTATGGCATCTATATCGAAGAATCGGAAAGCAACGCTATAACAAGGAACAACTGCACCTTTAACGCTGAAGATGGTATTTCTCTCGATTATTTCTCAAACCATAACCGTGTATCACACAATAATTGTTCCTCAAATGACCGGTATGGGATTTATCCCTTTAAATCAGACTATAACGTTATAACAAGTAACAACTGCACCTCAAATAAGGATTACGGTATCTGTACCTATAAATCAAATGACAACATCATATACCTGAACAATTTCATGGACAATCCAAAAAATGTTTATTCTCGTGATTCAACAAACATCTGGAACTCAACCGCGGAAATGGGTTACATCTACAACGGAACGTTATACAAGAACTACATAGGCAACTACTGGGATGACTACTCCGGCACAGATACGGATAAAGATGGATTACGAGATAATCCGTATGGCATTGCTTCCGACTATGACTACTATCCATTGGTAGACCCGTTCGAGGGTTACAATGCACCGGCAGCGCTTCCGGTACACAACCAAAACCTCAGCAGGGACTACACAACGATTCAGGTTGCAATAGATGACCCAGACACGAAGGACGGCGATACATTAACGGTGGATGCGGGAACTTACAACGTGACTGTGAACGTCACCAAATCTTTAGCGATTCGGTCAACCTCGGGAAATACGACGGATACAATTGTTCAAGCTGCAAATCCAAATTACCCTGTATTTAATGTTACTGCGGATTACGTGAATATAAGTGGATTTACTGTAGAAGGTGCAAATAAGAATCAATCAACGGGAATACGCCTTAAAAATGCAAACTATTGTACAATTTCTGATAACAACGTTTTAAATAATACCTTTGGGATTATCCTTAATTATTCTTCCAACAACAGAATCACACATAATAATAACGACAGTATTGACCTTTTTGGGTCGTTTAACAACACCGTGACAAAAAACAATGTTAGTAGTATCAGGATTTCAGGCTCTTCTAATAACACATTAAAAAATAACGAGATGCACCGTTTTGGAGTAGGCATCCAGGACAGTAACAATATCTCAGAGTTCTTAAACTTCGTTGATACAAGCAACAATGTAAAAGGAAAGACGGTGTATTACTGGATAGATGAGAAAGACAAAGAAGTGCCTGGCGATGCGGGTTATGTGGCGTTGGTAAATTGTACAAATGTAACAGTGAAGGATGTAGCATTATCAGGAAACGTTCAAGGAATTGTGCTTGCTTACACGGAGGAATCAGAAATAGAAAACGTAACTGCATCAGGGAACAGTGATTTTGGAATCGGGTTGTTTTTCGCATCAAATAACACGATTTTTAATTGTAATACAACAACCGAACGTTGCGGGATTTTACTTCGTAATTCTACTTACAACACTATAGCCAACAACACAGCATCAAATAACGACTTAGGACTATCCCTTTGCTATTCCTCTAACAATATTATCTACCTCAACAACTTCATAAACAACACCGATAGTATCTATTCAACGAATTCTGCGAACATCTGGAACTCCAGCGAAGCGATAACATACCTATACAACGGTAGCATATACACAAGCTACCTCGGCAACTACTGGAGCGACTACAACGGAACAAATGTAAACAACGATGGAATTGGCAACACGCATTACAACATAGATTCCGATAAGGATTTGTATCCATTGATGATGCCGTTTGATAATTATTGCTATATACAGACAGGAAAAATCTTCGATACGGGGCCGAGTGAAAATCCATATCCAAGCATCTTCGGGACGCACAACGGGACGATAAAGCCAAATCAAACAATCACTGTGCAAAAGCTGTATACGTATCCATGTGCAGGCACGGGCGGACACACTGAATACGCAAGGATATGGAACTCAACGTTAGATGTAACAGCAAAATGGGGTGGATACAAAGAAGATGGGCACAATATAACTTTTGATAAATATTTAACGCTCGTAGCAAACAAAACGTACAACTATGAGATACGCACAGGTTCGTATCCGCAAATTCACCACGCGGATGCACTGCTGAGTGAAAACGGCTGGATAAACAGCACTGAATTTGTGGATGCAAATGGAAAAGTTTATAATGATTGGATACCCGCTATCAAGCTGTGCTAATTTATTAAGAAGCTGTGATCGAAAAAAGGCAAAACGTATTGACCAATATGGGTATATTGAGCAAAGCGCTAATTGCCAGCAACGGAAGAGGATTTTATATCCACAGATCGAATATTCGAGATAAGATATTTATAGCGACAAGATGCCAAGATAGCAACTTCATCTGCGATTGAAAGGTAAAAAAACCGAAAAATAGTTTATACTCCGAAACTTAAAATGAAGAAAGGAGAAGGACAAAGGAGATGAAAAGACATACGTTTTTTACTTTCTCTAATCGCATTCCGGTTGTTTTACGGTTAACTGTTCTATTACGTGATTTAAAAGTCTATTTTGACTGATAAGGAAGTCATGCTTGGTGGGAAAAAAGTAAGAAAAGAAAAGGGGTGTTGAGATGGCAGAAATAGACATGAGGAAAGTGGATGAGATAATAGGTAGGTATAAGGGCGAGGAAGGGGTTTTAATTCAGTTGCTGCTGGATTTACAGAGCGAGTTTAACTGGATATCTCCCGAAGCGATTGCACGAATAAGCGAGCAGATGCGAATTCCGAAAAGCCAGATATACCGAATAGCAACTTTTTATAAAGCGATGAGCCTGAAACCGGTCGGTCGCCATATAATCCAGGTTTGTCTGGGTACGGCATGTCAGGTACGCGGTGCACCGAAGATTCTGGACAGGGTAGAAGAGAATTTAAAGATAAAAGAAGGCGCGACAACGTCCGACATGCGGTTCACTCTGAAGCGAGTAAATTGCCTCGGCTGCTGCGCAATGGGTCCGGTGATAGTGGTGGATGGGACTTATCACGGCAAGATTACGCCATCAATGGTGGAGGATATTTTAGAACAGTATGAGTAAAGGAGAAATGAAATGCCAAGATTAAACTCGAAAGAGGACCTGAAGGCGCTGAGAAGAAAGATTGTAGCAAAGCGTGACTTGAATAAACCATACATTACGCTCTGTTCCGGAACGGCATGTCATGCTACGGGTAGTGATGCGGTTGCTACTGCGATTCAGGAAGAATTGGAGAAGCAAGATTTAACGGAAGAGGTGGGACTCAGGAGGACGGGCTGTCATGGCTTCTGCGAGCGAGGGCCAATTATCATCATTTATCCCGCGGAGATATGCTATCTAAATGTAACGCCCGAAGATGTGCCAGAAATTATCTCAAAGACAATAAAAGGAAAGGAGATTATTGAGCGGTTGCTTTACACAGACTCCAGCACGGGAGAACGAATGGTACATGAACAGGATATTCCATTTTACAAATATCAAACCCGGCTTGTTTTTAGCGGTAACCTCTGGGTTGATCCGACAAATATCGAAGATTATATCGCACTTGGTGGATACCGTGGGTTAGCAAAGGCATTGCATGAGATGACGCCAGAGGAAGTGCTGGCAGAAGTGAAGAGCGCGAATTTGAGGGGTCGGGGTGGCGGTGGTTTTCCCGCTGGCCGGAAATGGGAGACCACCCGGAATGCACCAGGCGAGCCTAAATATGTGATAGTCAATTGTGATGAAGGCGACCCAGGAGCCTATATGGACCGGTCAATAATGGAAGGAAACCCACACAGGGTTCTTGAAGGGTTAACAATCGCTGCTTATGCCATTGGTGCTTCCCAGGGCTTCATTTACGTACGTCAGGAGTATCCGCTGGCGGTGAGTAATCTTGCGATTGCGCTCGAACAGGCGAAGGAATACGGCTTCCTGGGAGAGGACATACTGGGTTCGGGATTCAAGTTCGACGTGGTAGTGCACAGAGGTGCGGGCGCTTTTGTGTCCGGCGAATCCAGTGCGTTGATGAATGCGATAGAAGGGAAAGTAGGCGAGCCAAGACCTAAATACATCCACACTTCGGAAAGTGGCGTTTGGGATAAGCCGAGCAATTTGAACAATGTGGAAACCTACGCGATTGTACCACTGATATTAGAAAAAGGCGCCGATTGGTTCACTTCGATTGGCACCGAGGGCAGTAAGGGAACAAAGATATTCTCGCTTGTAGGGACGGTAAACAACACAGGTTTAGTGGAAGTCCCCATGGGCACTACACTGAGGGACATAATATACAAAATAGGCGGCGGGATTCGTGACGGGAAGAAATTCAAAGGAGTCCAAACCGGTGGTCCGTCGGGCGGGATAATACCTGAGCAATACCTTGATTCGCCGGTTGATTTTGATGAACTCACGAAGTTGGGTTCGATGATGGGCTCGGGTGGGATGATCGTTATGGACGAGGATACATGTATCGTGGATTTAGCACGGTACTTCGTGGATTTCCTGTGTGAAGAGTCTTGTGGCAAATGTGTACCCTGCCGTGAAGGCTTAAAACGTATGCGCGAGATATTGAATGACATTGTTGCCGGTAAAGGAAAAGAAGGCGACATTGCACTGCTCGAAGAGATAGCGACGGTGATGAAGAAAGCGTCACTTTGTGCATTGGGAACGACAGCCGCTAATCCTGCTCTGAGCACTATCCGGTACTTCAGAGATGAGTATGAAGCACATATCACAGAGAGAAGATGCCCGGCGTTGGTTTGTAAGGCGTTGATTTCATATTATATAGAGCCAGAGAAGTGCATAGCCTGTCTGCTCTGTGCAAAGAACTGCCCTGAGGATGCGATAGAAGGCGAGAAGAAGATGATACACGTGATAGACCAATCAAAATGTATAAAATGCGGGATTTGTTTTGACGTTTGTCCGCCCAAAGCAGGTGCGGTGACAAAAATATCGGGTAAGCCCGTTCCGCCACCAATACCCGAAGCGGCGCGGAAAATAGAACGAGGTAAAGGGAAGGGGTGAGCGAAGAAGATGAAATTAGAAATAGACGGTAAGATAGTGGAAATAGAGGCAGGAAATACGTTGCTGGATGCCGCGAAGAGCATTGGCATTGATATACCCACTTTATGTTATCATCCCGCGTTAGAACCTTTTGGCGCTTGTAGGCTATGCTCTGTTGAGATAGAGAAACGAGGCAGAACGAAAGTCGTTACGGCATGTAATTATCCCGTAGAAGACGGACTGGTGGTAAGAACTAAGACTCAGAATATTATCGATATAAGAAAAATGCTCTTAGAATTGCTGCTGGCACGATGTCCTGAAGAGGGTCGGATACAAAGTCTGGCAAGCGAATATGGAGTGACAAAGCCGAGATTCCAGATTGAAGATGAGCACTGTATCCTTTGCGGATTGTGCACACGAGTTTGTGAAGAGTTAGTAGGCGTATCCGCAATAAACGTAATAAGTCGGGGTGTGGAGCGAGAAGTGGGTGCACCGTACAAGGAACTTTCTGATGATTGTATAGGCTGCGGGTCGTGTGCGCTCGTTTGTCCCACGGACGCAATCAGGTTGGAGAAGAATATATATCCAACAACCGCAGAGGATATACAAGAAATAGAGGCTAAGTTCTTAGAGGGCGATCGAGATGAAGATCTGGGCGTTTATAGCGATTTGATTGCGGGTAAGACGTCAACGGGCGGCCAAGACGGTGGAATGGTCACCGCTTTACTCATCTCGGGCATGAAGAGTAATCTCTTTGATGCTGCGCTTGTTGTACGCCGAGTAGATGGTTACAATGCAGAGGCGGTTGTTGTTGAGGATGAGCAGGGGATATTGAGTGCAAGAGGCACGAAATATTTGCGTGTGCCAATGATGTCGAAGCTCGAGGCTGCGTTAAAAGCAGGCAAGAGGCGAATTGCGATTGTTGGGACGCCATGTGAAGTCAGAGCGGTACGGAAACTACAGCAGCAGTGGGATTTGGAACGTGAATATCCGGGTGTGGAACTAACGGTACTGGGACTATTTTGCCTTGAGAGTTTCGATTACGAAGGTTTAAAAGCGGATACGAAGAGTAGATTTGGCGTTGAGCTTGATAAAGCAGATAAGACGCAGATAAGTAGGGGTAAGTATATCGTCACGGCTGATGGGACAGATCATTCATGTGATGTACGAGACATGGAGGCGATAGTACGGGAAGGCTGCCCTTATTGTGACGATTTCGTATCTCAGTTAGCGGACATATCTATCGGCTCGGTAGGTAGTCCTGACGACTGTTCCACGGTGATTGTGCGGTCCAAAGTCGGTAAGAACCTTTTGGATGCGGCTGAATTCGTGAGTGCGGAAGTAGATAAGAAGCAGATAGTGAAGCTCGCGAAGTTGAAGAAGCGGAATGCTGATAGGAAATTAGCAACGATTTTAGCGGGGGTACAGTAGAACCACAAGATTGCAAAACTCGTTTTCGTGGAAATTTGTAGTTATAGAATGTGCAAAAGAAGAGATGGAAAACCGTAAGATATATGACCTGTCTGTCGCTATTTATACTGGAATGTTGAAATGGATAGACGATCAGGATGTAGAGCTGACTCAAACTGCATCAATCAGGAACGGCGACACGTATAATTTTTCGCGATTCACCGGTAGTTCACATATCGGTACGCATATTGATGCACCATATCACTTTTCGGCGAATGGTAAAACGGTGGATATGCTGAGTCTGCACGACTTAATGGGTGAAGCGCTGGTTGTGCAGGTAAATGCCAATACGATTTCCGCGGACGAACTACGGAAAGTTGACTTAAAGAAGTATAAACGAATCCTGTTTAAGACGAAGAATTCGGCACTTTTGAAGTCGGAAACGTTTAACCCTGAGTATGCCGCGCTTGATTATTCGGCTGCGGAGTTACTGGTAAAGGCAGGTGTTAAGGTGGTTGGTATAGACTATCTGTCCATTGAAGCGTTTGACACCGAAGAACATCCGGTTCATAAAGTGTTGACGGATAATGATGTAATTATTATAGAAACGCTGGATTTAAGTAACGTTGAACCGGGTGAATATTTTATGGTTGCGTTGCCGTTGAAGCTTAAAGGGTGCGATGGTGCGCCTGCGAGGGTGGTTTTGATTGAACCGCCTCCA
The DNA here is from genome assembly GCA_013180585.1 of Candidatus Methanophagaceae archaeon GoMg2. Classification (GTDB taxonomy): domain Archaea; phylum Halobacteriota; class Syntropharchaeia; order Alkanophagales; family Methanospirareceae; genus QENJ01. The sequence continues at coordinate 6,193 of QBUM01000209.1, read as the reverse complement.
AGATATTAGTGATACGGTGTTGTTTTTTGTGTGGGTTGTGGAGGTTGTGGAAGGAGTTAAAACATTTACCAAACTATAAGTTTCTTTGGTCAAGCTTTTCTTTTAAGCATTGCGGAAGCAATGAAACAGCGAAACTGTTCAAAGAAAAAGTTTCTCGTGAAAATCGGTGCAATCTTGTGGTTTGCTAATCAAATACTAATAGATTATCAGGTTCTTTCATTTCAAAAGTTATAAAAGGCAAAAACAGTTTCATAATTTAATACCTATCTCGAAAGAAGTGAAGGTAAGATGAAAGCTCGGAGAATAGTGATAAAGGGGAAAGTACACGATGTTGGATACAGGCTATTTTTACTGAGCGAAGCGGAAAGGCTGCTCATCGAAAAATTCGATGCGCGAAATGTTTTGGTAAATGGCGAGCAGCACTTAATTGTACTGATTAAAGGCGCGGAAGAGGGGATTAACAGGTTTGTGGCATTTGCCGAATCGAATTATCCACCAGAGGCTTCTGTGAAATCCGTAGAAGTTGAGGATTATAGTGACGAGGTCATGGGAGTTGATTCTTTTAGACAATCTTTCATGGTCTTCCAGCTTACGAAGATAGCACAGGTAGGGGTGGGTATGCTTAATAAGCAGGATAAGATGCTTGATAAACAGGATACGATGATTGATAAGCAGGATAAGACCATAGCAATTCTTGAGTCTGTAAAAGGGGATACGTCTAAGATGATTGAAAAGCAAGACGAGACGGTAAGGGTGATAAAAGAGGAATCGCAAAAGAATAGAGAGGCGGTGTGCGATGAAAGTGAAAAGACGAGAGAGGTTTTGAAAACAAAAATTGAGGAAGATGTGGAATACCTTAAAGAAGAGATTATCGGTGTCAAGGTAACACTCGAAAAGGTAAAAGAGAAGGTTGGTATGGCTTGAATATATTTGTACGAAAAGTAAAAAGCCTGGACTGTCAACTTGTTGGGTGTTATCGGATGTATCGCCATTTTTAAACAGTATTTTTTGCAAATGAGGTATATTCTCCAAGCGGAGTGTGGTACAACACCCAATAACGTTACAACTACAAAAAACCGAAAAATTTATAAGGTGTTTGTATGAACTAATTACGGATTTTACCAGTTTCAGGGTGATGCCTTAAGAAGAAAGGGATAAGAAGGGGGAAGGTGAGGGGTGGTTGGTAACGTTGGGATATGGACTCGTATTTGTAATTGTGTGGTTGTCAGCAGTGGCTTATTTGTTGAAGTAGGGGGTAATGAACAGTAAATGAAAAAAATGAAAAGCGAAAAGATGGTGAAATTTGAAAAGCGAAAGGCATTGATATTCGCGGTTCTATTTGCAATTTTGTTATCTGTGATAGGGTGTGCATCTGCAACCATAACTGTCTGCCACAGCGGCTGCGACTACACCAGTATTCAGGCAGCCGTAGATGCCGCAGACTCGGGGGACACAATCGAGGTGCATAGCGGCACTTACTACGAAAATGTAGATGTGAACAAGACGCTTATTCTAAAGGGCGTGGATAACGGTAGCGGCAAACCTGTTGTAGATGCCGGCGGCAATGGTAGTGCAATTACACTTTCGGTAGATGATATTACGCTTGTGGGATTCAATGCTACAAACGCAGGAGGTTGTTACTGGGTGCTGTACAAATATGTTGTGTTTCCGCTTTCGGTAGATGGAATTACACTTGAGGGATTTAATGCTACAAACGCAGGAGGGGGTTCCAAGGTGCCGTGCAAAAATTTTGTGTCGGGAGTCAAGGAAAGAAGCGCAGGAATTACGGTAATTTCAAACAATAACATCATTACTAACAACACAGCCAGCAATAACGGTGTCGGCATCCACCTCTCCTCTTCCAGCAACAACACTTTTACAGGCAATAATGTCAGCAACAATCGCTGGGATGGTATCCGCCTCAACTCTTCCTGCAACAATACCATTACAGGTAACAATGTCAGCAATAACGATAATGGCATCAGCCTCTTCTATTCCCGCAATAATAACATCGTTATAGACAACAATGTCCGCAACAACCACTGGGACGGTATCCGCCTCCACTTTTCCTGCAACAATACCATTACAGGTAATAATGTCAGCAATAACCGTATTGGCATCGGCCTGGATGATTCATGCAACAACAATATTACCGGCAACACCTTTCTAAATGATGGTCTTTCTGTTGATGGTTCCTATCAAAACACCATAAAAGACAATACAGTAAATGGTAAACCTCTTGTTTATCTCGAAGATAAGGCAGGTATTGTGGTTACCGATGCTGGACAGGTTATACTTGTAAATTGTACTAATATCACGGTAGAAAATCTGGAGTTATCCAATACATACGTTGCTGTAAGCCTTTTGAAAACAGAAGAAAGCGTAATCTCAAACAATACAGTCAGCAACAACAACTTGTGCGGCATTACCCTTGACGCTTCCTGCAACAACACTATTACAGGTAATAATGCCAGTAACAACGGGGGCGGCATTTTCATTGAGTATTCCAGCAACAACAACACTATTACAGGCAATAATGCCAGTAACAACATGGGCGGCATCTGCCTCTACAAATCTAGCAACAACACCTTTACAAACAATACCGTCTGTAGTAACAACGAGCGTGGCATCTGCCTCATCTCAGCCTGCAACAACACCTTTACAAACAATACTATTAGCAACAACGACAACGGCATCTACCTCATCGATTCAGGTTGTAATAATAACATTATAGGTAATACGTTTGTAAATGATGGTCTTTTTGTTGGTTTTTCCTATCAAAATACAGTGGAAAACAATACGGTAAATGGTAAGCCGCTTGTTTATCTTGAAGATACATCAGATACAGAGGTTACAGACGCTGGACAGGTCATACTTGTAAATTGCAGTAATATCACGGTAGAAACTCTGGATTTATCCAACACGTGCGTTGGTATAGAACTATGTAAGACAAATGATAGTATATTTTTAAACAATACAGTCAGTAACAACAACATGTACGGTATCCACCTCTTGGATTCCAGCAACAACACCATTACAGGCAATAATGTCAGCAACAATGGCGAAGTCGGCATCGAGCTACGGGAATCCAATAACAACAATATCTATCTCAATAATTTCATAAACAACACTCTAAACGTTAATTCTTACTCTACAACAAACATCGGGAACTCCACAGAACAAATAATCTATACATACAACGGTAGCTCTTACGCAAACTACTTAGGTAATTACTGGAGCGATTATAAAGAAAGATATCCAGATGCTGAAGAGATAGATGGATATGGAATTTGGGATACGCCTTACAGAATAGACAACTATCCACTGATGGTGCCTTTTGAGGCTTATGTTACTACACCAACAAAACGCACGGTCCATAACATTGACACAGGTAAGAACTACACAACTATTCAGGGCGCGATAGATGATCCTACGACAATGGATGGACATACAATCACAGTGGATGCAGGTACTTATAATGAGAATGTGATTGTGAATAAAGCACTCACATTGCGTGGAATTGGTATGCCCATTGTAGATGCAGGCGGCAATGATAGTGCAATTACGCTTTCGGTAGACGGAATCACGCTCGAAGGTTTCACGGCAACTAATTCAGGATATTTGGATGCCGGGATTGAGGTAACATCAAACAGCAATAGCATTACCTGTAACGACATCACCAACAGCAATGACGGCATAGACCTCTCCTCTTCCTGCAACAACACCATTGAAGGCAACACTGTCACCAACAACGATGGCGGTATAGACCTCTCCTCTTCACACAACAATATCATTACAGGTAACGACATCACCAACAGCAAGTGGGGCTTCGACTTATACAATTCTGATAACAATACCATTTCAAACAACATTGTGAACAAAAACGACTACGGCATGTACCTCTATTCTTCTAAAGGCAACAACATAATAGGTAACACTGTCTGCTACAACAACAACTCTGGCATCTTCGCCTCTTCCAGCAGCAGCAATACCATTTCAGGCAACAATGTGGACAACAACGATAACGCCATTTACCTCTCCTATTCACGCAACAATAACATTACAGGCAACGACGTCACCAACAGCAAGTACCGTGGCATCTGCCTCACCTCTTCCAGCAACAGCAATAATATTACGAACAACATTGTGAGCAACAACGATGACGGCATCTACTTCTATTCTTCCAGCAACAATGAACTCTATCTTAACGATTTCATAAATAACGCTGATAATGTTAATTCTTCCGCTTCCACTAACATCTGGTATTCCACCGAATGGCTAACTTACACCTACAACGATAGCATTTACAAAAACTACCTGGGCAACTACTGGGGCGATTATAAAGAAAAGTATCCTGATGCTGACGAGATAGAGGGGTATGGACTTTGGGATACACCTTACAGCATAGAGGGAGATAAAGATAATTATCCACTAATGAAACACGGGGTGAATTACTTTGTCACAACAGTAGGTATTTTTGACACGGGACCGAGCGAGAATCCATATCCATCCTGTTTCGGCATACACCACGGAACAATAAAGCCAACTAAACTAATCCGGGTGCTAAAGCTTTACACGTATCCTTGCGCAGGAACTGGCGGGCATACAGAATACGTAAAAATTTGCAAAGACTCCAGGTGTATCGAAACCGTATCCTGGGCTGGCTATACGGGCGATTGGCACAATATCTCTTTTTCTAAACCATTTGAGATGTATCCCCATGTAGAATACAATTACACCATAAAAACCGGATCATATCCTCAAATTCATCATACAACTACTCTTTCAACAGCAGGTGGATTGATAAACTGCACTGAGTTTGAGGATGGAAATGGGAACATATATTATGACTGGATACCTGCGATAAGGTTTTTGGCAGAATAAATATATAATTATTTTTCAACGGCAGAAAGACATGTCTAAAAAAATAGCGGACAAAATTCGGGGGTAAAATTTTCACAGGTGAATATCTAAATATGGGATTAACAAAAAGCTCTTCACTTTTTTTTTCGATTACAATAATTATATTTGTAGGACTATTGTATGAACTTGCCACTAAGGAATTTGCCGTTACGTTGGGAAAAACGATTAACTGGTTAAGCATCTTCATAGGCATCGTAGGTGTTCTATTTGGCATATATATCTGGTTCTACGATAGAGCAAATGCGAGGAAAGCTACACTCTACTTTCCGCTATTCTTAGCTTGCCGTGGAATTATCGAAATTATCAAAGACCACGAGAAGCTAGGCGATGTTCGTAGCAGGCACCTCTTCGCATCATGCGCCAGCACGCTTGATGAAATTGTTTATAAGCATGGCAGTATCATCCACTTGAAGAGAGTGGACGACCTGAGCACATTTCTATCCTTGAAGAAAGCTATTGATGAGAACCTTGAATTTATAAAAGAGCGAAACTGGGCAGCTCTGAAAGATAGATTTAAGAGCAACGAGTTCGAAGAAGTTGTGAGTCACGCAAATACGCTGCTGTCAAGATGCAAAGAAGAAGTAAAGGAGATTAATAAACTACCGGAGTGAACAAATGGGTAAATATCACGTGTTTTTATCCTGTAAGGATGATATTAACATAGAGAATGAGTGCATTGAGGAGTTCCTGAACAAAAAATTACCTAAAGATATCGATATTGAAAGCATTAAAAAGCATGATGATATAAAATTGGCAAAGGAAGACCTGGACGATCTCGAAGAAAGCTGCATCTACGTGGTTGATACACATAAGGACTTTGACAACATAACCTATTGGGAACTCGGCTATGTAATGGGAAAAGGGATAGCGATTATTGGCTATTATGACGGAAAAAACATCAAGAAGATCCCATCAGATGTGGAAGGACTCATTAGCATATCCGATGATATTGATCGTTTTGTGAAAAAGATTAATCGCGCTCTTTCCGAGCTAAAGCCAAAGGAATACCCACTCGAAGAGGATTGGGATAAACAGCAAAAAATATCAAAGAAGGAACCGGAGGCGACTCGATGAAAGCAAATAAAGCAACCGCGGATGAACTTCTGGATAAAGGCGGCGATTTCTATGATAAGGGAAAATGGAATCAAGCTTTAGAGTGCTGGGAAAGGGCAAATGAAATTTATGAGGGGCTTGGCGATAAGCAAGGAATATCAAGTGCTCTTGGTAACATCGGTAATATCTATCAAAAAAGAGGTGAATGGGAGAGAGC
>QBUM01000210.1:12837-14364 GCA_013180585.1 Candidatus Methanophagaceae archaeon GoMg2 | reverse complement strand
AATTCACCCGTTGCCCACCACTCGGTATATTTCAGTTCGGTGTATGGTGTAGAAGTCTTCTTTGCCATTTTTAAATTATGTGATACTCCTTCAATACCTCCCGTACTATTCTACTCGATATTTCAAGCATGGCGGAAATGGATGCCAATTTCGCATCGCTTAACCCATTTATTTCCTTAAAATCGTCAAAGTCCCTATCTGATATCCCCTTGAAACCACCGAATTTTGTTAGTATCTCGTCCGCTAAATCCAATGCAGATTTTTCCTTGATTCCCGTTCCAAGTATAATCGCCAGGAGTTCCGCATCCGAGAGTCCATCTGCACCATATTCCAATAATTTCTCTCTCGGTCTTTCTTCCACTGGTAGGTCTTTTATTTTGGACATTGCAACTGTAATCCATTATATGCTATCATCAATTTAGTAGTATATCACTACTTTATTTAACACTTTACGATCTGCCTGATTGTAAGACTATGAAAAAAAGAGCAGAAAAAATAAAACGTAGAATAGGACTAACCGGTAAGCCGCGGATAGGGAAGTCAACGGTCATAAAAGCAGTGATAACGCGATTGAAAGCAGAACGAATACCTGTAGGTGGCATGCTTACTGCGGATATTCAGGAGAACGGCTTAAGAGTAGGCTTCTCCGTAGAAGATATAAATACCGGCGAAAGGGGTATCATGGCTCATGTGCTTCTACATCAGAAAGGCCCAAAAATAGGTAAATATGTGGTGAATCTCTCGGATTTGGATACCATCGGTGTGAACTCGATAAGAACTGCGGTGGCACAGCCCGATCCGATTGTAATAATAGTGGACGAAATAGGACCTATGGAATTGAAGTCAAAGAAGTTCATAAGCGCAGTGGAAGAAGCGATGGGAAGTAACAAGCCGATGCTTGTATCTGTACATCTACGGTCGCAACACGAGCTTGTAAAGCGGGTAAGAAGGGAGTTCGATATGTTTGAGGTCATGGAAGAGAACAGAGACGCGATGGCAGATTCCTTAGCGAATAAGCTTTTAGTGTAGCCGCAGTGAATAGACCTTCCAACCAATCCGATTTGCTCTTAATCTTTCTTTACTGACCATAACAATTATTGACACCAATTTAGGCAGATTAACATGGACCGATGATAAAAAATCAACCTTGTTATGATCAAACAAATCCGTGTTAATCCGCGCCTTAAATAGACGGAAGTTAAACTTCTATGTAAAAGAACGAAAGGCAGTTACACAATCAGAAACGTCAGATAGTTCCGCCATGATTTGCAAAGCATGATTATGCTGGGCAAACCCCCTTATTTGTCTTACCCTGTATGTCACCAATTGGGTTACACACATCACCAAAAAATCAAATACCAAAACTCTTTTTATCGCATATCTTCTATAAGAGGAAGAAGAGCCCACACCAACATCTCCACCTTTGGACATAGCTCACGGCACCAGAGGCGGCGGTGGCGGCGGTGGTCTCACAGGCGGATTCGGTGCTGGCAGAGGTATCGGTGAAGCCGGCACGGGAGAAGCGAG
>QBUM01000210.1:0-11995 GCA_013180585.1 Candidatus Methanophagaceae archaeon GoMg2 | reverse complement strand
GGAGTACAGAAAAAGCAGATAGGAAATCCGGGTCTTCTTCGTGCTTCACCAGTTCGTTCAACATCGCATTCTCGTATCGCAGGAACACAGGCATTAACTTCAACGCTTCTTTTAGTTGCCCTTCTTTGCATAGCAACCTCGCTCGTTTCGACTCTTCATTTTCGCCCGGGAATATGTCTGCGATGTATGACATCACCGCTGCTTTTATATTGCCTCGTATTAAGTGTTTACCCACCACATGCGTTATCGGGCGAATGATGCCAAACCGTTGCACACCAAAGAAGTTAGGCACCCCACCCATGATCTCTATTTCTTTTGTAATCGCCGCAAGTCTATCCTTTAGCACCTCTTCACGGCCTTCTATGCCACGAATAACAATCTCAAATTCGTTGCCATAAAGGTCACCCAAAGAAACGGGCTTATTCGACCTTCCTATCTTTTTTAACTCGACATCTGCTATTCTTACACGGTCAAGCTCGTCTTCGTGCACATCCCATATGCTAATCTTCTGCGTGGTAACCGCGCTTTTATCTTTGGTGCCCGCAAACCCGATTCTATTCCTGCTAACCCCCAGCCGTCGCGATATTTCTCTTATCACGCTGTGTGTATCCCAGTTCTCCTTCGTCAACTCGGCAATCATATATTTTCCTTCTTCTTTCTCTTTGCGATTCGTGATTTCACGCACTATGAAATCGGAAGGTTGCGTTTTTATGGCGCCGCCGAGTCCTTCTGTGGACGTGGCGTAAAACCTTATGCCTATTCGTCTTTCAAATTCCGGGCTTTCTATTAGTGCCATTTTGTCTGAAAACATATTATATTTTCATGCTTATGAGTGTTCCTCGGACTCATGAACGTTTCTTTTGTCCAAAATGAGATGTCATAAAAATGCTCAGTAAGCAATAGCGAAACGTAATATTCCGCATAATGAACTAAAAAATAAAATAAAGGGGCTAAAAATCAACCCCCTCTTTATTCCCACGTTGTTTCACTCTCTTCTTCGTCGTAACACCAGATATGCGATTGCAAGAATACCTGTAACTGTGAATACTGCTTCAAAGCCTGGTGCAGGTGTTTCTTCTGCAGGAGTCGCTTCTTCTTTTGGTGTTGGTGTTGCTTTCGGTGGTACAGGAGTCGCTTCTTCTGGTGTAGGCGTAGGCGTAATGGTTGGCGTTGCAGATGGGCTCGGAGCCGGCGTTGGCATTACTTCAGGACCATCAAGCTCGATAGGCTCCGCAAGCACTACGCTGCCGTTTTCTGCGATATACCAGATACAATACGCACCGGATACATCCCCGTTCTCATCGAAGGTGATTTCGCCAGATGCACCCTGGTAGTTTATGTCTTTACCATCACGGATGAGTGCCAATGCTTCGCTTATGTTGGTTACCTCTTCGCCTGGTGGATTCGCAACTTCTCTCATTGCATCTTTGATAGCGGTTCCCGTAGCTTCTCCCGCTTTTTCTATCGCAAGTGCTACCAACACCGCCGCGTCATAACTGTTAGAGCAGTAAGTGGTAACTTCCTTTTCGTACTCGGCTTCGTATTTCTGTTTAAAATTTTCGTATGCGGGCCCTGCCACTCTCGGGTCTGGCGTTGTTCCTTTTAATCCCGCTATAATGTAGTTTCCTGCTACGTCCTTGCCTACCATCTCTGCCAGTGTCTCATCCCGGAGTCCTTCGGAAAGTAGCCAATCAATGTCAATCGTATTCCCTTTCTCGTAAGCTGCTTTCAGTATCACACTGCCTGTTTCTGGATACGAGCATAGCATAACAAAATCAGGCTCGGGTTTACATACTTTCCCAACCTCCGAGTCAAAAATGGTTCCCGCAGGATCATATTTTACTGATTCCAAAACCGTTCCACCGAGAGATTCGAACTCTTCCGTGAATACCGCCTCAAAACCTACGCCATACGGGTTGTTCAGCACAAGCGTACTTGTAGTTGTGTATCCTTCATTGATTGCGAGCCTTGCCATTGCTCTCCCCTGTAACGCATCGGATGGACAAGTTCTGAAAAAGAGGTCGTTGTCTTCGTATGCGGTGAAATCCGGCGCGGTATTAGATGAAGAAATCTAAAGTACGCCGTTGCTCGTGGTAATGCCTATGATCGCCATGCTGGGTCCACTACTCGTAGTTCCGATTATTGCAGGAACCTTATCCATCTTGACGAGCTTATTTGCTGCGTCCACAGCCTGGTTTTCTGATGTCGCAGTATCCTCTACTATCGCAATAATATCTACACCGAGTACACCACCGTTTTCATTTACTTCTTTTATCGCCAGTTTGGCTGCGTCCGTCATTGGCCCCCCGTAGGTGCCCAGGTCACCGGTCAATGCCTGCATAATACCGATTTTTACTTCCTTTTCTTCTGTAGCCACCGCACTTCCTGATAAAAGCAGCGACATAACTAACGAGACTGTAATTAAACACACTAAAATCACTTTTGTTTTCATAACACACCTCCTATTTGTTTATTCAGAAAATCAATAGTTGAGCTTAAAAAGGTTGTAGTTTTTTTCCTGTATATGGAATAAACATTTGTATGAGATGATTAACCCTCTATGAACGCAAGCACTCCGTATCGGATTTACAACGCATTAAACGTGTTCTAATCTAATTGCAATTCGCTATTCCAAGTAATAATCAGCATACCGCGCCTATATGATACACCTATTGACCACCCGTGATAGGTATCTCAGAACACTGAGTGTTATATGGGGGTATCAGCGATAATCGCATTACGTTAATACAATTAAATCAAAAGCAACGGCAGACAATATTCCTTTGTGCTTTTTTTCTCTTTCCTAACTATATTTTTTATGTTATTCCCGTATTTATATCTTCTTCGATATAAACTACTCAATCCATCATCCCACATAATTCCGCAACGTCCCAATACCCTCTATCCGTATTTCTATCGTATCGCCTCTATTCATAGCACCAATTCCACCTGGCGTGCCTGTTGCAATAATATCACCCGGCGTCAAGGTCATAACATGCGAGATAAACGAAACCAGCTCCTCCATGGAAAATATAAAATTAGCGGTATTTGAATCCTGCCTCAACTCGCCATTAAGAAAACTCTGTATCTTCAGATTATTCGGTTCAACGTTTGTGACTATCTCAGGACCTATCGGGCAGAACGTGTCAAAGCTTTTCGCTCGTGTCCATTGCACATCTCTCTTTTGTATGTCCCTGGCCGTTACGTCATTCAAACATGTAAATCCCTCTACGTGTTCTATAACCTCTTCTGGCTCGATGTCTTTGCAAACGTCTTTTACTATAACTGCTAACTCCGCTTCATAATCTACTCGTGTCGCTTGCGAGGGATAAATAATGCTCTCTTCGGGTCCTATCAATGCAGTAACTGGTTTCATAAATAAAATAGGCTCTGCTGGTAGCGGCATGCCAAGCTCTTTAGCATGGTCTCTGTAGTTAAGACCCACTAAGACTATCTTAGTTGGGCGGTGCGTTAAGAACGAAGGAGCCATTATTTTATTTTTGGGCAAACAATTTCCTTATCTCCTCGCCTACAATCTCAACCTGATGCTTGCCTATCTCTTCTCGACTCGCTTTTAAGAGCGGAATTCCTTTCTTGTACTCTTCTACCCATTCATTTGCGAATTCACCGTTCTCAACGCGCTTCAATGCTTCCTTCATCCTCGCTTTTACTTCAGGTCCGATTATCTTATGCCCCTCTGCCCACATGCCATACTCTGCGGTATTTGAGATCACTTCTGCCATCCGCTTTATTCCACCTTGCCATACCAAATCAACAATAAGCTTCATCTCGTGTACGCACTCGAAATAAGCCATCTCTGGTGGATAGCCCGCTTCTACTAAGACTTCAAAGCCGTTCTTCATTAATTCTACCAGACCGCCGCATAACACACACTGCTCGCCAAACAAATCCTCGTAAGTCTCCTGTTCAAACGTGCATTCCAGGATACCCGCTTTTGTCCAGTGCATTGCCTTTGTCATTGCCAACGCCAGTTCTCGTGCATTTCCCGACGGATTCTGCTTTACCGCAACGAGACCCGGTACGCCAAAGCCTTCTAAATATGCTACTCGTTCCTCGGTTCCCGGCGCTTTTGGCGCTACCATGATGACATCCACATCCTCAGGCGGAACGATTCTCTTATAGCAGATGTTAAAGCCATGCGAGAAACAAAGTGCTTTTCCGGCTTTCAGGTGCGGCTGTATCTGCGTTTCATAAACTTCTGGCTGAACCTCATCAGGAAGCAGGATATGCACAACATCCCCTTTTTCCGCTGCTTTATCTACCGGCAATACGTCGAAACCGTCCTTTTTTGCTTTTACCCAACTGGAGTTGGGTTTACCACCTAAAACCTCGGTCTCTCCGATAATCACATTAACACCCGAATCTCTCAAGCAATTTGCCTGTGCATCGCCCTGTGCACCGTATCCAATCACTGCTATGGTCTTATCTTTTAAAATGCTATCATCTACATCCTTATCATGTAATATTTCCATGGTTTTATCCCCCTATGTGTTTACGTAAACCAAAATTTAAGTACATATAAATGTTGCTTTTTGGTTCTAAAGTTTAGCTAAACGAACATTATAGCCGGTATCCTGTCTGGATAAACCTTACCCTTCGCATTCGTAAACTGGGTGCAGCTTAGCCCGCCGTTAGCGGGTGGCACTGCACAGGTATGATGATTCTACGGGTGTGTGTCTACGCGAATGGTGTAGCGGTACTCTTCGTTTGCTTGCAAGGATAAAGGCTCGTTAAAAGTGATGTTATGCCACTCGCCTACACATCCTTTCTAGGTTGCGTTCAAACCAAAAGTATCCCATAATTTCAAGGTTCACAAAATTGAACTGTGCTTTGTTTCTTTGCTTGTATTTGTATAAGGGATTTTTAAAACCACGAGATTCCACAAGATTAACACAAGAAATGGGGATTAATGTGGGATAATGTGGCCTATGTATACTAAAATCTGGTTACTATCCTTCTATTCTCGTGGAAATCTGTGAAATCTTGTGGTTAGCTAAACAAATACCTTTGCTTTATAGCGGTGCAATATCTTTTATATACTCAAAATGGAAAATAAAAACAGGAGGTAAATAGGGAAAAATGAAGGTAATACCGATAATAGTATTAGTAATAATTGCGCTGTTCTTTCTGCTTCCCATTCTCTCTGGCAGTGCATCCATACCAGAAGACATATCTGCGCGAGAAATAGGGTGGTTTATCGGTGGTTTCGTGGGCTATTGGATAGACGCATTAAAAACTATGTTTTCTGCTTTGTGATGCAGTAGTCTTAACTCTTTATTTCACTACCTGCCGCTTCAAACCTTTTCCCCAGAAATTCAGCATCCAGCGATGCAAGTAGCCACCCGGCACGCGGTCCCGAAGGTTTTTTCAGCAATGCCATATAAATACCCTGGAAAATCTCTTTCGTTTCTATATTTGCCGCAGTAGCAAGCTCGTATATTTTATCATGCCACTCGGAGGCACTCAGGTTTGTACCGCCTTCCACTTCACGTGCCATAAGCGTCAATGCCACCTTTTGCCCCGAGGACAAGCTTTGTAGTTCCTGCATCGGTAATTCCTCTTGCAACTCGAACTTCAGACTTGGCGGTGCATACACCCGCAGCCAATTCTCCGCATATCTCGCTTTTTTCTGCAGCTCTTTCAATTCTTCTTCTGTTTCGGAAACGGCATAACCGCTCCTTTTTGTTACTTCGAGCAGTTTAGGAAAGTCACCTCGTGCAACTTGCACAAGTGTCAAGAGATGCCGAAACGGTATTTTACCTGCCACACCGTGCCCTATTTCGCCTATTTCGCGTTCGTACTCGTCTATCAGGTTAAGTAACGGTAACGACGGGTTGAACGCAATATGCTTATCTGGTTTCACACGCGATATGACGTGCTTTAAAATCTCGGGTGGCACGGTTTCTAATATCGTATGCACTGGGATGTTCGTTCCCCTGGATGAAGACATTGAAGCAATTTTAGCCTTCGTGCCCTCCTCTTTCGTCTTTAATAGGATATGCTCGAAGGGGATAGGATAAGGCGCTTCATAATTGTAGATTTCCGTGGATATTCTCTTTCCTGAGTCGAACGACCCTCCTGGTGCGGCATGGTCTTTGCCAAAAGGTTCGATTGTAACGCCGAGGATTTTCCATCTCGCTGCCCAGTCAACACGCCATGCCAATTTACCTCCGCCTTTGAACGAAGCAACACCCGTGTTTCCACATTCACATTCATAAGATACTTCCTCCTTCGCCATGTCGTAGTCCTTTACTATTGCAGATGTGATTCGACCGCAGGCGTCACAGAGTGGGCTGAACGGTGACCAGTCCCCCGGCATTTGTCTGCCCGAAACTTCTTTTAAAATTCGCTCTAAATCATCTCTCCGCAAAATCGCTTCTTTTATCTCGTCTGCGTACAGCCCAGACTTATACAGCTCATCGGCTTTGAAAATCTCTATTTCTATACCCATCTTGTCTAAAGAGTCCAGGAACGGCTGCAGAAAGTGGTCAGCATAAGAGGAATGGCAGCCATAGGGGTCCGGGATTTCCGAAAGCGGTTTTCCCACATGCGTTTCGTATTCTGTAGGTAGGAACGTATATCTTCGGCGCAATGGGTCGAACGTATCTCCGACATAGATGAGTCGCGCATCCACACCCATATCTACAAGCGCGGAATGTACGGTATCTCCTATTATTATCTCCCGCAGGTTCCCTACGTGAATATCACCGGAAGGTGTAATTCCGGTAGCAACAACATGCTTATTCACTTTCCTTCGCTTTACGATCTCCTCTGCGATTGCTAAAGACCAGTGCATTTTTGTTATAATATATAATAGTGCACGGAAGAAGTTAAAAATAAAGAATGTTTTGTATTCACCCTAACCGTTCCTTCTTATTCACCGCTACGACTTTCCCGCTTTCATCCAACGCGAATTCGAGCAAAATCCTATCCACTCTGGTCGTTTTTGGATTCTACGTCCTGCCACACCGCCCGCATTCGACATCACAGCCCAGTTCTATGACATACCAGCTTGCATCTGTATACGCTGCTCCACAGTAGGGGCATATACTTACGGTAACATCCCAAAAAGCTTTCTTTTGTTCCATGATTTAACTATTAACAGACATGAAAATAGAAAAGACGGAAGAGTATATTGCAGTGCGCGGCGATTTCAAAGTGCTTAGTTCCGCAGTCTATAATGGCGGATACAGAAAGGCAAGAGCACTATTAAATCTAACAGTAGCGACTGATTTTAAAGGAGACGCTTTTGAACGGTTCGATTCTTTCTTTGAGGAGCATGATTTACCCGGCGAAGAAACTGTGGCGTTGATGACCGCGGTAGGGATGAATGACGCGCGAATAATAGAACGAGGAGATGTTACTGCTATCATAACCGCAGGAAAATCAAAAGCACCTTCTAAACTCTCTTCAACGATAAATATCATCTTACTGCTAAATAAAAATCTGTCGCAACAGGCAATGGCAAACGTGATAATAGTAGCCACGGAAGCGAAGGTCGCGGCGTTATACGACCTCGATGTGCATGAAGTAAACGGAGAACTGTTCATGGGCGATGTTACCGATTCCGTGGTGGTTGCATGTCGTAGAAACGCGAACGAGGAGGCTAAGGGCGGCGTAAAGGAAGAGGAAATATTCGCGGGTAAAGCGACAGAATTGGGCGGAACGGTGTATGAAGTTGTAAGGGAAGGAGTAAGAGACGCTCTTATTTATCATGATTCTTTAACGGCCGATAGACATATACTTATCAGGCTGGAGGAACGCGGAATATTTTTAGATGATCTGGTATCAACAGCTCTCGAACTCTACGTACCGGCAGAAGGCGAAGAAGAGGATAGAGCGGAGCTAAAGAGGCGGTTAGAAGTGACGATAAAGAAAGAAAGCTCGGATGTGAACGTGGCGTTGCTACTGGCGGCGGCTATGCACTCCGACGAGATTGAGATAATGAAGGGCAGAGCGGGCGAACTGGGCGCGACCGATGCAGCAAGTATTGTTGCTGACGAGCTCATAGGCATTGACATTGCGGAATACATAGGCGGTAAGAAAGCATTATTCAATTTCATATATTACGATACGAGGAAACCGGGGATATTACGCCTGCTGGGTGTGTTCATGGACGACGCCATCGGCGGATTGATCGCGGGCTGCATGACTAAAATGTTAGGATAATTTATCATGGTACGTGTAATCGGGATAGATCCAGGAACTGCGATAACTGGCTGGGGTGTAATCGAGTTCAAAAATGGAACGCAAAAGCCAGTAAAATTTGGATGTATAAAGACCACCACAAAGCAATCAAGTGCGGAGCGTTTGAAGGTGATATACGAAGAGTTGCTTGCGCTTATAAAAGAGACGACACCGGATGTTATGGCAATAGAAATGATTTTTTTCAATGTTAACGTGAAAACGGCGTTAAGCGTTGGTCAAGCACGTGGGGTCTGCCTCTTAGCTGCGGCAGTCTCGGGGCTACCCGCATACGAATATAACACTTCAGAGGTGAAGAGTATTATCACGGGTTATGGACGTGCGACAAAGAGCGAAGTAGCTAACAGTATAACGGAACTGTTACGCATGGAAGAGACACCGAAGCCCGATGATGTCACCGATGCTCTCGCCATTGCGGCTACACATATAATCCAAACGCAAAAAAAACATTTAGAAGAGAACAGACAATAACAGGGTGAATGACATAAACCAGCAGAAAAGAGTCATAAATGAGATATAAATCCAATCCTTTGGTCCTTCTAAGCTCGTGTGCATCATGGGGTATGCAAATTTCTGTAGCATGACTATAAGTATCGCGATGAGCAACCAATCCGTGGATATGGGAGTTGCGTAAATACTCATTTTTTCCAAGTTCTTCTTGATAATGTACGAATTCTTATTTCCTTCGTCTTTTATCAGCCATTTGTCCGTGCTTTCCTTCGTAACAGTCACATTTTCCGAGAGTGGAGTATCTTTGTCCTCAAACAGGTTTAACAAATTATCCGGAACGACACCGTTATCCAGGTTATCTATTGCCACTCCGTTCTCACTGACATTATACGGGGTAAACACAAAAATTGAATAGCATATGACTCCAGCAATAATACCAAATATAACTGGTGTCAGGGTCTTTTTCAACCCCTCCTCGTATTCTGCCTTCTCTTTCTCCGCTTTATCCCTCTCTTTTTTGCCTTTATCCATGTGCTTCTTCAACTCAATCTATAAATACGCTCGCTATATAAGATTACTACGTTTTTTATTTGCTTCTGTGGAACGCGAGCAATTTCAATGCACATGCTTTTTAGCCCGGAATTTTTACTTGATAATAGCCCGCCATGCTGACCCGCAATATCAGAAAATTTCAGCCTCAATTATGAAGACCTACTTACTTACCTCACCACCGCCCCTTCATATATTACAGCCGCTATGTCATTTCGGGTCGCTCTTCGCACCACTCCTTTTATCGGATTACGCACGTTTCTCATATTCGGTGCGTCGTTCCTTATAACCAACAAATTCGCCTTCTTACCTTCTTCTATCGAGCCAACGATTTCCCCCACCTGCAGTACTTTTGCTGAATTCAGTGTACACATCTTCAACACTTCCCTCTCGTCAAGCCGAAAAATCTTCGAGATGAATTCCATCTCAGAGAATATGTTAGGTGCGTTGAGCATTACGTTGTCGGTGCCGACACCCACTGTCAATCCTGATTCGAGCATCTGACGTAAAGGGGGCAGTCCCACACCGGTCACCAGATTTGACCGAACGCAAACCACAGCTCCGATATTATTATCACGCATCTTCTGGAAGTCGTGCAGTGTTGCTTTTGTAAGATGCACGATGAAATCAGGCTCAAGTTCTATTGCTCCCTTTATGTCATCAGCATTTCTCTCTCCGGCGTGGATAGCGAACATTTTTCCCCTTCTCTTCGCCTCTTCCGCTAAGAATTCCAGGTCTTCCGGTTTATGGTTTGCAACACTGCTCACGCCTATCCCATCCACCGAGTCAAAAAGCGTATTAATATCTTCAGCACCATCACGGGTTCTACCAAATATTCTCACGCTTAGCTTGTCTTCACTTCCTGACGAACTAAAAGCCTCTTTCAAAGCTATCACACCCGAAACTCCACCTTCACGGAAATCTGCGAACATCTGTGTCCCAGACGCGATAATATCCTCAATTGTGCTCTGCATCGAGGAAACCAGCACGTCGTAAGGCGTTTCAGCCAATATTTTATGCTTGAACCCGCCAGGACCCACTAACTGCTCTAAAGGCATAAAATCGGGTTCTTTTGCTATCGAATCGCCGATATGCGTATGTGCATTGACGAAAGCTGGTATTATGATACCATTTAACGCCGTTTCTATCTTCTCCTCACCTATTTCTTTTATCTTCCCGCTTTCTATTACTACATAACCTTCCTTCTCTTCAAAATCATCGCCATATGCAATAGTCCCGGAAAGCGTTAGTTCTTTCATTGGCATACCGCTCATACAACATGAGTTGAACTGTGAAGATATAGTTTATAGCAAGTGTTAGGCCACGAAATTATTTAGAACTTTGGGATACGGAAAAATCATGTAATAAAGAATGAACTAAGTTTTACACTTACCTTACTGCCAACCAACCGTATCTTTAATCGCATGTAACAAATCACAAATCCAGAGCCGTTACACAGATGGTATTTGTATAGCGGAGGCAAAAAAACCCCACGAGATTACAAGAGATTAACACAACACTTTTTCTTTAAAACCTTTTAAGAAAAGGTTTATCAAAAACGCTTCGCAGAAAAGAAAACCGGTGCTAAAAGAAAAACAATAGAAGGTTTTTAGTCAAGGTTTTTGCCGAAGGTAAAAAAAGTTGTTGGTAAAGCTTTTTTCTTTCAAAGAAAAGGTTTCTCGTGAAAACCCACGTAATCTTGTGGTTGGCTAAACAAACACCATTTAATATATTTACGCATTCAAAGAGATGCTTTTCCCTTGCTTATAAGATTCTATTGCTGCGGTAGCGGCATGGAGCGTGTATTTCCCTTCTTCGCCCGATGGTTCTGGTGCGGTATCATTGCTGATTGACCGTAAAAAATGACCAATTTCATTTTTTAATGGCTCGCCCTTCTCTATATTCACTTTTATGAGTCCCTCGCTTTTCCATATATCGAGGCTTTGTTCTAAATAGTCGGCAGAAGCAACACCGCCCGTTCCCGTGGCTGTGAGGGTTCTCATTTTATATGGCGTGAGCCAGTTCGTCTCCACGCTTCCTGATTTCTTATCATCATATTTCAATAGGATGGAAGCATAGTCCTCCTGGATATGAAAGCTGTTACCCGCAATGGAATATACATTCAGCGCTCTTTTTCCATAAAGATGCGAAATCGCATCTATGTCGTGAACCGCTAAGTCTATTATTATACCGACATCTCTTATCCGCGGAGCGTATGGTCCTACCCTTCGACAGGATATAGAAAGGAGTTCGCCGAGTTCGCCAGCAGAGATAAGCTCTTTGAGTTTCAAAATAGCGGGATTAAAGCGTTCTATATGCCCTATCATCAGTTTGAGGTTTTCACGTCTTGCGGCATTTATTATCGCATCCGCACTCTCTAACGATTCGGCTATGGGCTTCTCGATGAGCATGTGCACGCCGTAGTTTGCAGCTTTTAGTGCAATGTCTTTGTGCAAACTCGTAGGGACGGCGATACTAACGGCATCTAAATCCGTCTTCAGTAAGTTCTCGCAGTCGCTGAATGCGTCTATATTATATTCTGCGGCGACTTCGATTGCTGTTTCCTTATTAATATCCACAACACCAACCAGCTCCACACCCATCATTCCACTGTAAATTCTTACATGGTGCTTCCCCATAGCACCTGTGCCTATTACACCAACTCGTAGCTTATTCATCTTCTATTTCCCATTCCTCCCGATTCTATTCCTCAAAAAACAAAAAAATGGGCTTTAAATTAATTTAGCCCCCCTTCACACTGCCGCTTCCT
>QBUM01000211.1 GCA_013180585.1 Candidatus Methanophagaceae archaeon GoMg2 | reverse complement strand
TTTTGATTCAACCCGTAAAAGCTTAATAATCAGGACAGTAGCGTCCGTGTAAATCGGTGTCCACGATATTTATAAAAATGGGTAAACTATTTACCGGGGGCTCCCTAACGGGAATTGTAGGTTTTCGCACAAAACCCTAACTTTATTAGGTTTTTGAAGCCAAACCTAACTTTGTTAGGTTTTTATACCTAAAACCGAAACTTGTTAGGGTAAGGTTTTTGTTTCCCTAACTCTATAAGGGATATAATAGGAAAGAAAAATGAAACTGTTAAACGAAGTAGAACCAGAAGTAGTAGTAACGGTGAAGAAGGTAGAGGGTGGTTCAGAGACTAAGGGTCATCTGAGCGAATTGGGCATTTCAGAAGGAACGGAACTTACGGTGGTAGCCACTGAGCCAGTGCATGTTCACGCGGGTCCCATTGCATTAAAAACAGCAGCAGGGACAGAAGCAGTAGTAGCGCGTGGCTGGGCAGATAAGGTGTATGTGGAAAAAGGTGGCGAAACGCTTCCACTTCTAAGACTGGAGGCAGGCGAAAAGGGCACGGTAAAGACTTTAGAAGGCGGAAAGACTTTTGAAGATAACTTCGCTGAACTGGGCATAGAAAAAGGAATCGAAGTAGAGTTTTTGCGGCATCTCCCTGATGATACCCTGACATTCAAAATAGACGACTCAGAAGTAAGTATGGGTGAAGGTCAGGCATCTAAGGTGCTGGTAGAACGTGATGGAAAAAATATCCAGATTAATTATCTTGCAGAAGGCGAGAAGGCGAAGATAAGCAAGATAATCGGCGGAACTTCGCTTAAGGATAAATTTGAACAGCTCGGAATGGTGGAAGGTAAAGAGATAACATTGGTCAAGAAGGAGACACCAGCGCCAAGGCCAAAGATGGGGACGTACGTGCTTGCGAAAATAGGTGAGCAGTTGGTAACTATTGGACGGGGTCTGGCAGAGAAAGTTCAAGTGGAATAATAAAAGAAAGAAAAAAGAGGGAAGGGTTAGAGTTCTTCTCTGATCTTTCTCGTATTTTTAGTCTAAAACGGACGAGATGAGGTAACGATGGAAGAGGAGTGTGTGAGTGAGGAAATGGCAGGAGAGAAGCGGGTTTTTCTAAATGATAATTACAGTGATACAATACCATTGAGCCAGTTAAATCCAGGCGAGCAGGGTCAAGTGATAGCAGTAGAAGGAGGGCATGGTATTCGCCAGAAGTTGCTCCTTCGTGGTTTATTTGAAGGCAGCGTGGTTCGCATGATTTCATGTTACGGGCCCGTTACGGTAGAGGTAGATAGAAACACAGTTTCCATAGGTCGTGGTATGGCGCAAAAAGTATTAGTGCGGAGGATATGAGAGCGATGGAGAAGAAGCTGAGCGAACTGGATTTTGATGAAGAAGGAACGGTGAAGGAGATAGAGGCGGAGTTCAGGAAGCAGATAGCTGGTATGGGCATCAGGGAAGGTAAAAAAGTGAGAATGACCACACGACAACCAATAAAAGGACCAGTAGTGATAGAAATAGGCAGAGCTAATACTTCAGTAGGTCTTGGCTTGGCAGATAAAATCATCGTGGATGTTGGAGATTAATGGAAAGAATTTTGCTGATGGGGAATCCTAACGTAGGCAAAAGCGTATTTTTTAACCGCCTCACAGGTGCAAATGTCATCGAGTCGAATTATCCCGGCACGACTGTTGATTATACACGGGGATATATGAGATTAGAAGGCGAAGATATAGAACTCATAGACATTCCCGGTACTTTTTCCCTGGAGCCGAAGGACAAAGCAGAAGAAGTAGCGGTGAAAATGCTCGAGAAAAATCATGATTCCGTGGTTGTATGCGTGCTCGACGCATCAAAATTAGAGCGTGGTCTTTACTTAGCTTTAGAAATTATTGAACGCGGTTATCCTGTGGTAATCGCATTGAACATGTGGGATGACACGATGGTAAAAAATATAGAAGTGGATGTGGAAAAATTAAAAGCCATTCTCAAAATTCCGATCGTGCCTACGGTCGCGATAACCGGCGAAGGTCTAAAGGAACTTGTTTCGAGGATAGGAGATGCATCGCCAGCCAAGATTGAGGACATTATAGGGCGGGTAAGTTAAGCTAAGATAACAAAATGACATTGACAAGCGATGAACGGTGGGACTTAATTGATAAGATAACCAGGGAAACCGTTAGGTTTGGGAAATACGAGCGAAGCCTGAAAGATGTAGTAGGAGAGCTGACTGTCAGACCTTCAACCGGAATACCTCTGGCGATAGCAGTTCTGTTTGGGTTCTTCTCTTTCTTTTTTACTTTTGGCTTGAGTTTCCTCATGATGCTATTAGACCCCGTGTTTAGTAGGTATCTTATACCCTGGCTGAAGGTGACCGTTCCGGGAGGTGGAGCGACGTTAAAAGAAAGCAGCCTGCTCTATGGAATTCTTGTGGGCGATCCCACGGCACTTCATGCATTCGAATATTTTGGTGTGCTAACCAGCGGTCTTTACGTTGCAATTGGGGTCGTTCTCCCTGCTGTATTTGCTTTTTATATAATCCTAACGATACTTGAGGATACGGGGTATATGCCGAGATTGGTTACTTTAATAGACACGGTATTCCATAAAATAGGATTGCATGGATTTGCTGCTGTCCCTATGCTTCTTTCGCTTGGATGCAATATCCCGGGGGTAGAAGCGACACGAGCTTTAGAAACCAGGAAACAGAGATTTATGATGATGGCTCTTTTGGGTGTATTTATCCCCTGCGGAGCACAGCTTGGCGTAATGCTTGCAGTAGTGCCCGAGTATGTTGGGCTGATTCTGCTTTATTGTATTGTCTCTTTTTTCATTGCGGGGTTTGTCCTTGATGCAATTACTCCGGGCAGGAGTCCCGAGATTCTTATTGATGTGCCACCTTATCGGGCACCGACATGGAGAAACATAGCTCGTAAGGTGTGGCATCGTGTTGAAGGTTTCATCGCGGTGGCGATTCCGATGGTGCTTGCAGGTGTCTTAATTGTAAACATACTGTACTGGGTAGGAGTGATAGGTTGGATTGGTTCAGTGCTCTCGCCGATGTTTGTCTATTGGTTTGGGGTGCCTGAAGAGACTGCAGGACCTCTGGTAATGGCTTTCCTGAGGAAGGATGTTGCAGTGGCTCAGATTAGTGCGATAAAAATGACGGTGGCGCAGACGATTATCGCAGTAACTCTTGTGACCATATATTTCCCGTGCTTAGCTACTTTTATAATGATCTTGAAGGAAGCAGGTGTGGTAGATCTTTTGAAATGCCTCGGCATCCTGATAGTTTCTTTCTTCATTTTCGGTGGGCTGATGCAAGGAATAGTTTCTGTTATGGGGGTGTAAAAAGGAAAAGATGGACAACTGGAAATGGGGCTCGGTGTATTTTGCGGTATTGGGTGCAGTAACGCTGTGGTTTGGCTGCTGGGAGCTTGCTACGTCACTTGGCATAACAGAACTATGGGCTACGGGATGGCTTAAACTTTTCCCAGAAGGAATGGACTGGATGTGCCTGTGGAGGGGGATAGTTACCTTCCTTGCAGGTCTGCTAATCATGTGGGGAGCATTTCGCTTTTCGAACGTTGAGGGTTTTGGAACTTCACTTATAGGCGTGATAATGTTGTGGATACTTGCTGGATGCGACATACTAAAAATGATTTGCGGGTCATTATCAGGACAGGGGTCATGGACCTACTCCCTTTATGGGTTTTTGAAATATTATGCGCCTCCTTATCCCACGGCAACTTGGTTACTTCCTTTCTCTCTGGTGATGATTTTTTTCATCGTGAGCTGGGGTAAAGGTAATGAAAAAGAGCAGAAAGAGCAAAAAGCCATAATAGCTGACAAGGAATCATTGTCCTCAACTAAAAAGGAGGAAACAGTATAAATAAATAAAAAACGAAAAGGAGGTGAAAAAAAAGAAATGTACACGAAACGAATAGTAGGGATTGCTGCAGTAGCAATAGCAATGCTGGTAGCTCTAACGAGTGTTGCACCAGTCATGGCGCAAGATATATCACCAGTGGTGGGAGAAATTGACAAAAATATGGATGAGCTTATCGCCGCCACCGAGGTCATACACGAGCAGACGGACGCAATTCTTGGTGTCGAAGGTATACCGGATGGAGTGGCAGCTAAGGCTGAGACAGTTCATCTGAGTTCCCATGCTCTCGCGCACATTGGAGTTTATATGGAAAACAATATCGCGAAGCTGGATACATACAAAGCAGACCCTGAGAAGAACAAAGCAAAAATTTTGGTTACCGTGGGAAAAATCGAAGCACTGCGAAAACTGCATCAAGACACGATAGATGCAGGTGACTTTGTAACTACAATGGAGTTGCCGGTTACGGGTAAAGCGCCACATGAGTTGGTACATGTGCTTATAGAGGACCCGGATGTCGTAGCATCGCCGGAAGCCAAAAGTGCTGCAGACGATATACACACTGCTCTGCATGCTTTCGATGATGCAAGCAAAGCGATGAGGCTCAATTTAGAAGACATTGAATATACATTAGCAGCAGCAGCGACACCGGCAGCGGCAACACCAGCAGCGGCAACACCGACACCGAAAGGACCGGGATTCGAAGCCATTTTCGCTATTGCAGGTATTTTAGCAGTTGCCTATCTGGTGCTTAGAAGAACCAGGTAAAGGGGAGACCGATTACCGCTACAATAAATAAAAACAAACAAAATTTTTTCCCTTATTTTTTAGGGGAAGCAGAGTAGAGCAGGTTACAAACAAACAGAGGTGATGTAAAACTAAATGGGAAGAGAAAAGAGCTGGCGAAAAATAAAAACCCTTGCGGTGGGGGTAGCACTGGCAACGATATTACTCAGTGCATTTGCAGTCCCAGTGCAAGCGCATATACCTGAAGGCTGGGTGCCGATAGAAGAGTGCCCGAAATACGTGAAAGGAGCAGCGGGAGCAGCAGGGGACGGTGCAGAGATAGATGTCTCCGCAGACTTTGTATATCGGGCAGCCGGTGACGCCATAGATAACCTGTGGGAAGGTGAGGCACCGCGGCGGAGTGACATAAAAATCATCAGTAAATTGCCAACTCCGGCTGCTGAACAAGTTATCCAGGTTATCGTGGGTCAGCCCGAGGGAGAAGCACCACCGGAATGGACAAGCGAGAAAATAGGCACATACGAGCTTAGAGCGCCTGGGGGAACGAGCAAGGAGAACCTGAAGGCAGAGAACTTTGAATTTACTTTTGTTAATACGAGGACTGGCAAAGAATACGTATGGAAAGCAGAGGATGAGATTACAGATATATTTCCGGCAGGCTACTTTGAGCTAAGGAACAAAAAGGCAAGAGGTGAGACACTGAAGTGGTATGAAGTAAGTCGGCTCGGTAATATGGAAGAAAAAGTGTCGTCTTCACTTACAGAGTCAATAGGAAAGAGGTTATCAAATGAACTTCACGACAATTATGCACACCATCTCGATGAAGAACTCGTAGGTAAAGTCGGCGATGAAGGTACTATGCTTTGTCTCGCTGCAGAACTTGCCGAAACAGGGGATAAAGGAGAGGTAGGAACTCTGCGTGAGAAGTTCGAGGAAGCATCAGAGCTTATAGGCGAAATGCATGAGTTGATACACGGAACGATGGTGCCAGTAGCAGAGGAGATGGGTAAGGGCGAAGTGGAGGCAGCGGTGTTGCACGATCTGGCACATAAGCTCATGGCTTCTATATACCGGACCGGGGGGTATCTGGACGAGATAGAAAAGACTAATGATGCGGATGAGGTCAAGGAAAAAGGAAGTGGGATGCTGGAGGAGATGAAGAAGCTCAAAGAATTTTCAAGTGAGGTTCACATCCATTCTACCGACTTAGCAACGGTGCTCACAGAGCAGAAGCCGTTAAAGCTGAAGGACGGTAGAGAAGCAGTCAATATCGAACATAGCGACCTAACAACATACCTATCGAAACTAAGTGAGAAGGAAGAAAAAAAGCCTTTTCCCACAGGCGGTGCAGTAGCTTTTGGAATAATCGTTGTCGGACTTGCAGCGCTTGGGATAGTGGTTAAAAGGAGCAAGTGAAGATATGAAAAAAGAAAAGGGATGGAGAAAAATTAGAGCCACCGCAGTAGTGATATTATTAGCGGCGATACTGGTAAATGCATTCCCAGTTCAAGTAGTAGCAGCAGAAGAGGCAGAAGCGGTGAAAGATTTTTCTGCTGATTTTATGTACAGGGCAACGGGTGATGCCATAGATAACCTGTGGGAAGGTGAAGCACCGCGGCGAAGTGACATAAAGATAATCAGTAAACTGCCAACTCCGGCTGCTGAGCAGATCATTCAGGTTATTGTGGGTCAGCCGGAAGGAGCTGTCCCACCGGAATGGATAAGCGAGAAACCTGGCAAATATGAGATCAACGCACCGGAAGGAACAGGCGAGAAGGACCTAAAAGCAGAGAACTTTGAATTTACTTTTGTTAATTTGAGGAGTGGCAAGGAATACGTATGGAAAGCCGAGGAAGAAATCCCGGGTATATTCCCGGCAGGCTATTTCGAGCTAAGGAACAAAAAGGCAAGAGGTGAGACACTGAAGTGGTATGAAGAAAGCCGGCTTGGTGATATGGAAGGCAAAATCACACCTAAACTCACAGAGTCAATTGGAAAGAGGCTATCGAATGAACTTCACGACAATTATGCCCACCATCTTGATGAATTCATTATAGGCAAAGTGGGTGACGAAGGTACTATGCTTTATCTTGCTGCGGGACTTGCCGAAACAGGGGATAAAGGAGAGGTAGGAACTCTGCGTGAGAAGTTCGAGGAAGCATCAGAGCTTATAGGCGAAATGCATGAGTTGATACACGGCGAAATGGTGCCAGTAGCAGAGGAGATGGGTAAGGGCAAAGTGGAGGCAGCGATGTTGCATGACCTGGCGCATAAACTCATGGCTTCTATATACCGGACCGGGGGGTATCTGGACGAGATAGAAAAGACCGATGACGTAGAGAAGGTAAAGGAAAAAGGGAGTGAGATGCTGGAAGAGATGAAGAAGCTCAAAGAGTTTTCAAGTGAGGTTCACATCCATTCTACCGACCTGGCAACGGTGATCACAGAGCAGAAACCGTTAAAACTGAAAGACGGTAGCGAGACAGTAGAACTCAAGCATAGCGACTTGACGACCTATCTTTCTAACGTGAAAAGTAAAGGAACGGATGTGGCTCCTATTGGCGGTGCAGTATCATTCGTGATAATTATTGTGGGGCTTATAGCAGTTGTGATAGTGAGGTATAGAAGGGTATAGTGAACCAGACTACCCTTCTTCTTTCTTATTTTTGAGAATTTGCTTGGGTTAGAGGCTGGCACAAAAGAGTATAGTGCGGAGGATATGAAAGTAATGGAGAAGAAGCTGAGCGAAATGGATTTTGATGAAGAAGGAACGGTGAAGGAGATAGATGAGGGTTTAATGAAGCAAGTAGCGGGTATGGGGATCAGAAAGGGTAAAAAAGTGAGAATGACGACGAAGCAGCCCATAAAAGGACCCGTGGTGGTAGAAGTGGACAAGTCAGTTACTTCTTTGGGCCTAGGCGTAGCGGATAAGATAGTAGTGGAGATAGAATAGAGAAATGAAAATATTATTGATGGGGCATCCGAATGTGGGAAAGAGTGTTTTCTTCAACCGGCTCACGGGTGCAAAGGTGTTTGAGTCAAATTATCCGGGAACGACAGTGGATTTCATGAAAGGCTGGATGCGTGTAGAAGGAGAGGATGTCGAGCTGATAGACGTGCCAGGAACATTTTCTTTGGAGCCAAAGGACAAGGCAGAAGAAGTATCGGTGAATATGCTTGAAGAAAATAGGGATTGTGTGGTTGTATGCGTGCTCGATGCCTCAAAAATAGAGCGTGGTCTTTATTTAGCTTTAGAAATCATTGAAAAGGGTTATACGGTTGTGGTAGCGTTAAACATGTGGGACGTTGCCGAGGACAAGAATATAAAAATAGGTGTGGAGAAACTGGAGCAGATTTTAGGTGTGCCGGTAGTGCCAACGACAGCGGTAAGTGGAGAGGGATTCAAGGAACTCGTTTCGAGGATAAAGGAGGCAGCACCGGTGAAGATAGAAGAGATAATCAAAAATGCAGGAGGTGGTGGAAGTGCCGCTGTCAGTGGATGAGCGCTGGGATTTGATAGATACGATATCGAAACAGACGGTGGAGTTCGGTGCGTATAAGCACACATTGAAGGATGCGATTGCGGAACTCACCGTTAAGCCGCTGACCGGAATACCGGTAGCAATTGCGGTTATATATGGATTTTGGTCTTTTTTCTGCGATTTCGCGGGCACCCTGTTTACGGACGGTTTCATGGTGAGGCTGTTCGATGAGCACTGGCTGCCGTGGCTGCAGTCAGTTTTCCCAGGCGGGTTAGGGAATCCGATATATGCACTCATGGTAGATGCGGGACATATAGAAGATGGCGTGTTAGTAGCGTCAGACAATTGCTTTGAGGCTTTTGGTGTGCTTACCAGCGGTCTCTTCGTGCCCTTTGGCGTAGTCCTGTGGGCTGTGCTGGCGTTTTATTTGATATTTGCAATATTAGAGGATATGGGTTATTTGCCGCGACTTGCTGTTCTCGTTGACACGGTGCTGCACAAAATAGGTTTGCACGGCTATGCGATTGTGCCAACATTCCTCTCGTTGGGATGCAATGTTCCAGGTGTGACAGCAGTGAGACCTTTAGAAACAAGGAAGCAGAGATTCATGATGATCACGCTCCTGAGTGTTTTTGTACCCTGTGGTGCGCAGATAGGAATTATGCAAGACCTGGTTCCAGAGCTGATGGGCTGGATATTCCTGACTTTGGTCATAGGATACCTTGGCTTTGGATTCATCCTGAACAAGATCGTGCCGGGTAAGTCGCCGGAGATTATAATGGATGTGCCGCCGTATCAAATGCCAACGTTTAAAAACATTATGAGTAAGCTGTGGATAAGGACATCGAAGTTTCTGCTCGTTGCGGTTCCTTTCGTTTTGTTAGGGTGTCTGATTGTTGGTCTTATGTACCTGACCGGAGCGATGGATTGGCTGGTGGCTGTATTTGGTCCATTGCTAATGGGGTGGTTTGGTGTGCCATCAGAAACGGTAGCGCCGCTGATAGCGGGCTTTCTGAGGAAGGATCTGGCAGTGGGAATGATCGGCGGTCTCATGGAACAAGGGATAATGACTACTTTTCAGGTGTTCACATCTGTGGTTTTGCTTTGTATCTACTTCCCGTGCTTGGCGACGTTTGCGCTGATGATAAAGGAAGAGAACTGGAAAGAGCTTCTTGGAAGCCTGGCTTCACTTGTAGCGATGGTATTCATCTACGGTGGCTTGATACATTTAGTGGGAATCATGCTGGGGGTGGCGTAAATGAACGAAAAGGAAGAGAAATTTGGACAGATATATTTTGCAGTTTTGGGTGCAGTGGCATTAGCGTTTGGTATTGCGGAACTGATTGCAAGTGCGGGTGACGGATTTACGTGGGGGATTTTGGATTCCTCAGGTGCTGCGGACCCTATGTTCCTGTCGTGGCGGGCTATAATCCTTCTCTCTGTAGGGTTCTTTTACCTCAGTAGTGTAAAGGATTTTGCAGAGGTGCATCAACTGGCGAAGGCGGTGATGGCGAGCATAATGATATGGATAGTTGCGGGAATGGCGATATGGTCAATGATAGCGGGCTCTATACCGGGAGAAGAGACGTGGTTTAACAGCCTGGAAGGGTTTTTAGCAAGTTACGCACCGCCGTATAGCCCTGAGATGTTCTTGCTACCGTTCTCGCTGGTGATAATTTATTATATCTTGAAGGAGAAAGAAGCGGAGGAATGAAAAAACAGAAGCGCAAAATGCAAAGAGCAAAATTGCCATTAAAGGCAGTAGCAATTGTAGCGTTGGTTTTGCTGGCGCTATCTACAGCAGTTATTTCCGTTAATGCGCACATGCCGGGAGCAAAGGCACCGCCCGCGTTCGAGTTATCAGCTATTGTGATAACGGATGGTGGAGCAGAAGTAGAGATAACAATAGAGGACGCGGGGAATTATCACAATGAGCGGATGGCAGAATTTAAGAGGAATACGCTGAAAAAACAGAATAAAACAGACGAAGAAATAGATAAGATAATAGAGGAGGAATTCGCAGGAGCAACAGGGATCTGTCCATGTTCTTCATGTGCGTTCAGGGCAGCACTGCTGGGCATATCAGAACTGTGGGGCGATGAGATACCAGAGAGAGCGGACATAAAGTTTATCAGTCGCCGCCCCACGCCGGGTGCTACGCAATGTCTTCAGTATATAACAGGGACAGGACCAAAAGTTCCAGATGTAACGTCCAAAGGTGAGCTTCAGATGATTCTGCCTGATGGAACAGAGGTAACGGATTTGTCGGTAAAGAGCCTCAAGAAACACATGGTGGACATGGACTTAAGCACATGGAACTTTGTAATCATTCGGAAATCCACAGATGAAGAGTTTGAAGTGCAAGTGAAAGAAGGCGTGCATCCGGAGGGTTTCTTCGAGCTGAGAAAGAAGGTGAACGTAGAGAAGACGGCGACCCCTGAGCAAATAGACGAATTCAGGGGGCAGTGGGAAGAGGTAAGGGATGCTTTTGTAACACAACCAGACTGGGAGCTTTTCGAGGGTGTGGAAGAACCAGAAGAACCATTTCCGGTGGGCGGTGCGATATTCTTTTCGATACTGGTGATAGGACTGATTTTACTGCTGGGTCTGGTGTACAGCAGGAAAAAAGCAATTTGAAATGTGCAATTGAGGGAGGGTAAATCCCTAACACCCCCCTTTTTTTCTCTTTTATCAAGAAATCGTTTGGGTTAGCGATGCAAAGGAATAAAATTGACCACAACAAAAGGAATTTTACGCCTGATAGAGCATGGCGGCACGTTAGACGAGCTTGCTAAAGCGTTAGATATGAGCAAGTCTATACTCGTGGCGAGAATTGAGTTCCTGGTTCGTGCTGGTTACCTCTGCGAACTCCGTGCGGGGCACGGATGTGCGGAATGCACAATGTGTAAAACTTGCAATGTGCCCGTGCCTGGTGGTGGAAAGGACGGGGTGAAGATGTATGTGCTGACGGATAAGGGCAGGGAAACTATCGCGGGTGGCAAAAAATGAATATATCTTACATCAGCGCATGGCGAAGAACAAATTGAATAAGGGGGATGATAGAAGAAAATGAAGGAATTGTTGATTGCATCGGTTGCGTTTGCATTGTTCATTCTGTGTCCGAGGATGGCGGGAATGACAAAGGTTATATCAGAGGCGAGTGACGTGAATCTGGTAAAAGTGGTGGTACTGGGAACAGTGGTTGCACTTCCGCTGATAGTAGCAATGGCACTTGTATTCACAAGATACGGGCTCGTTGCAGCTCTGGCGCTATGCGTAGTCACGGATTTTGCCGCGGCGTTCGCAATGCGTGGGATAAGCGTGAAAGCAGGTGTGGAAACGCTTATAATTGCGTTGTTCGTGATTATGGGTGTGAAAGTTGCTTCAATGGTGTCGGGCTGGGTGGGTTAAATGATTAAATGCAAAATGCAAAGTGAAAAAGGCAAAAACACTTTTTCCTTTAAAACTTTTAAGGAATGAATAGTATTTCATCATAGAAAGATGGCAGGGAGTTTATGTAATAATGAGTGAAACCAACTTTACCGAAAAAGTATTGAAAGCATTTAAGAATATAATAAAAGAAATCGAAAAGGGTTCGTCAGAATTTGAGGTCAGAAGAACGTTTGATGAATTATTTCTTAGGTCCGTCTTGGGATACGAAAGAAGGGACATAAAATGGGAAAAGAAAAGGGCGGATTTAACAATTGTAGATGAAAATGATTTCGCTGTTGTAAAGATAGAAACGAAAAGAGCTACTGTGAATATAGACAAAGCGGAGTATGTGGAACAGGCGTTTAAATACGAAGAAGAAACCACAAAATTCATTGGCTTGACCAACTTTCTGAGATTAAAGATTTGGAAAATCAAAAAGACAGGAAGTGAGTTAAAGGTAGATATTGACTTTTCCAGAATTCAGGAGCAAAAGAAGTCAGTAGAGCAATTATCAAGTGAAGAGAAGGCGCAGATTTTGTTCCTCAGTAATTTAGCGAAGGAGTCGCTTTTTGACACCAGCAGGTATGAACGATTTGACGAGACCTATGCAAGGATAGACATTACAAAGGAAGCAGGATTCAGGAAACTCCTTGACAGGCTGAATTATATTGCGAATAATTTACTTCTTGGCTATACTTTGCGGACTTTTGAGGAATATAAAGAGGGCTACGGCAAATATCAAGCGGAATTGAGCAGGGTTGAAAGCGAGATGCGGAATAGCGAAGAGGGAAGTGAGTTGAGCTATGGATTGCTGAAATACAGGCAGAAGTTGGAAGAAGAATATAAGAAATACGGGTCATTTTCGGGTTTCTGGCTGTGGAAAGAGTATTCAGGGAAGAAAGATATTGCGGATGAGGAAGTGAAGGAGATATTCTGCAAGGAAAGCATTTACGTGTTGCTGAACAAACTTCTGTTTATCAGAATCGGCGAGGATAAAAATTTATTGCCGAAGAACATTTCCAATGGCGGTATAGAGGTTTTGAGGGAAAGAACGATACACGAAGATATTGTTTACAAGCAGGTACTGGAATGGGCATTTACCGAGGCGCACCATTTGTATCCTCATTTATATGAGACCGGCATTTTAGACTGGTTCAGAACTGGTGATGGTGAACTGAATCAGCTATTGAACAAAGTTTTATGGACTCTGAACCAGTTTGACTTCACGCATGTAGATAGAGACATTTTAGGGAATTTGTATGAGAAATATTTGCCCGGAGGTGAGAGGAAGAGGTTAGGGGAATTTTATACGCCCGTTGAGGTGATTCGGTATATTCTGACTGCGGTTGGCTACACTTACAGCTATGAAATCCAAACAAAGGACTTGCTTGACCCTGCATGTGGTTCTGGCGGGTTTTTAGTTGAGGCGACAAGGAGATTAACCAGCAAGTTTCTGATGAAGTTTGGCAAAGCGAACAAGGAGGAATTGAGAGACCCGAAGAACTGGAAGGAAATCGTAGGAAGATTAACGCCGGGTGAAGCGAAAATAATACTCGAGGCAATTAAAGAGCATATTTATGGGCTGGACATTAACCCGTTTGCATGCCATATTGCGGAGATGAACATGCTTTTTCAGGTGGTGGATTTGTATCAGAAGGTCAGGGAGACGGATAAAAGCTATAAGCTCGGCAGGTTTAAAATCTATCAAACGGATTCGTTGGAATTGCCGAGGCAAAAACAGTTGGTAGATTACACGCATGCGGGGTTCCTGGAAGAACAAGAGGAGATTGATGAGATTAAGAATAAGAAATTTGATTTTGTCGTGGGTAATCCGCCATACGTGAGGGTGCAGTTGCTGGATGAGAAGATTAAGGATTATTTAAAGAAAAATTATTCAACCGCTTCTGGTAAGTTTGACATTTTTATTTTGTTTATGGAGCGTGGGTTGAATTGGTTAAAAGAAACTGGGAAAATGGGTTACATAACCTCAAACCGATTTTCACAAGCAGATTATGGAAAAGCCATACGGAGATTCATTCTCGGGAATGCGAGAATTCCGATATTTATTGATTTTGGTGATTCTGGAGTCTTCAAAGATGCAACTAATTATCCATGCATCGTGATTTTAGACAAGAATAAAAAAGCGCATGGGAAAATAAAGGTTATTAAAGTCCTCAAGCCGAGAGAACAAATCCTTCATCATATATGGTATAAGTTTAAAGAAAACCGCTATAAAGACGAATTTATACAAATCTTTTGGGTCGAACACTCCGTTCTCAATGAGAATATCTGGCAATTTCAACCAGAAGAAATAACGAAGTTGTTAGCTAAGGTAGAGAATGCTGCGGACAAAAAGCTTAGAGAGATTTATAACGTTGCGTCTGATGGTATTCAAACATCAGCAAATAAGGCATACATTTTGACCAAAGAGAAAATAAAAGAGGAAAGAATTGAGGAGTATTTATTAAAGCCGATAATTTCAGGAGAAAATGTTAAACGATGGTTTATAAAGCCTTCCAAAGGAAAATACCTCATTTATCCTCATGAAAAAGGTGGTAAAGCAATAGAAGAAGCAAAATTGAAAAATGAATATCCTAACATGTATCAATATCTTAGGCGATATGAGGATATTCTAAGGAAGAGGACATATCTAATCAAAGCAAAAAGGAATTGGTATGAGCACTGGTGCCCAAGAGATCCTGAGTGGTTTGAAAGCCCTAAAATAGTCACTCCTGATATTTCAACCACGTGTAGATTTGCTTTTGACGAACAAGGATTATATGGAACCAATACTTTATTTGTTATTCTCTTAAAAGACCAATATAAGGATCTCTATAAATACATTTTAGGGTTATTGAATTCAAAATTAGCCGAGTTTTACTTTAAAACAATCAGCCCTTTTTTATCTGGAGGGTATTACAGGTTCATTCCACAATATTTTGGCGAAATCCCGATAAAACTACCAGAAACGGAAGAAGAGAAACGAATAGCAGAGCAAATCATAAATAAGGTGGATGAGATTCTGGAATTGAACGGGAAATTGAGCGTTGATGTTGACGAACTTTTGAAAGGCGAAGAAACGGAGAAGTTGCCTTACCTCGCTTCTGTTTCTTTTTCGATGAGAGATGATGCGAAATTTGAGTGAGTGGAGGTTAAAGGAGATAGGATTTTTATCAATTCGGAGGATTACATAGAAATTAAGGATAAGAAAATAAGGGATTTTGTCGTTGTTTATTTCAACTCCATTGCGGAGAAACTGAGCAAATCGAAGGAT
Organism: Candidatus Methanophagaceae archaeon GoMg2; assembly: GCA_013180585.1. Taxonomy (GTDB): domain Archaea; phylum Halobacteriota; class Syntropharchaeia; order Alkanophagales; family Methanospirareceae; genus QENJ01. Next base: position 443 of record QBUM01000211.1, on the reverse strand, counting down.
GTTAAGGGTTTGATTTATAATATTGGGGTTCCAAAAGCAGGTGATGTTCTGAACGGAATTGTAAGGAAGGATAAAACGGAAATTGAAGAAGAGATAAGGCAGTTGGAAGGGGAAATTAACGGGTTGGTTTATGAGCTTTATGGGGTTACGAATGAGGAGAGGGAAATTGTTGAAGATAGCCTAATATGAAAGAATTGGGTGCGGATAGTGAGAAAGTATAACGAATGAATAAAGAAAAAATTGAGAGATTGGGAAGAATCAAAAAACTTGCTTATGAGATTTATGGGGGTGATAGAAAAGGAGATATAAAGTGTGGAGGTTGCCAGTGGCACTGAGAGGTATGTCGCTAAGTAAATTTTTACCAATAGCTATTTATATCAGGATAAATGTATTTCCTTTCCTTATATCCTCCAAAAAGAATGGTAGAGTTTTTTGTTTCTTAA
>QBUM01000212.1 GCA_013180585.1 Candidatus Methanophagaceae archaeon GoMg2 | reverse complement strand
TGCTGAGGCTGAATACCGAGATGCGATAAGGATTAACCCCGATTATGCAGAAGCGCATGCAAATCTCGGTATCTTGTTTTCGGTGACAGGAAACAAAGAAGAAGCAAAGAAGGAATTAGAGAGTGCAAAGAGATTGTTTAATGTACAGGGAAGAGAAGCGGATGTTAAGAAGGCAGAAGAGTTGTTAAAGTCCCTGTGATAATTTGTGGTTTAGCACTACTTCTTACCCAGCTTCTCCACCATAATACTCTTATCGCAGTTGCTACATTTTACTCTGTAAGGTCGCTTTTTGAAGACCACGCTTGACTCCTGCTCCTCACCACAATGCGGACACTTAAGTTTATAGTTAAATTCTTCCTCGCCTTTTCTACGCCACATAAACACTGCGCCACTCTTCTCACCTTGCTCGTTCGGCAGTTTCCGGCTCGTAATGTACGCAAAATCCTTTATATCAACAGGCAGTTTCATATTTCTTCACCTTCTCAATTATGAACACGCCACCGCAACAAAACACCCTCGTCTATCCTTTCGGTACTTAAAAGCTCCAGCTTTGTCATCGCCTCTTCGCTAAGAAACCCAGAGCCATCTACAGGTGTCGGTGCGCCTTCGCCACCTATTATTATGTTGCCAACGTATATATAAACTTCGTCCACGAGCTCTTGCGATAGTAAAGACCAGTTAAGCGTTGCGCCGCCTTCAACCATCAATCGGTTTACGCCACGTTGCCATAACAAATAAAGAAGCTTCTTCAAGTCCACTGCATCCATGCCACCGACCATAATCTCTGCTTTGTCGCCCAATTTTCCCACGTCCTCTACTATCGCCTGTTCAGAAACCGCGATTACACGAGCACCTTCGCCCTTGTTCAGTATCTCCGCATCAATCGGCGTCCTTGCCTTACTGTCCACCACTACCCGCAGTGGATTCTCAGCTTTTCCCGCGTTTCTCCGGATCTCTCGCATCTTTGCGGACTTCACAGTTAAAGAAGGGTCATCCGCTAAAACCGTGCCTATACCTACCATTATCGCATCGCATTCCGCTCTGAGCGCATCCACGCGGTCAAAATCGTCCGCGCCGCTTATCATGATCTGTCGCCGCTTCACCGTTGAAATCTTGCCGTCCGCGCTCATTGCGAGATTTATGAATACAAACGGTCTGTTTTTTTTAGTCGTCATGTTTAGAAAATATCCACCTCGACAACGCATTTAGGACACACTATTTTCCGTTTCACTGCCTCGCCTGTTATCCCCGGTGTTGTTATGCCTTTAATACGATGTGCCGGATGTGTGTCCTCTATCGTTATTTCAACTGCACATGTTTCACAGAGTGGAACATCGCAAATGTTGCACCTCTCTGTCGCTTCTCTTTCTTTGCATATACCACAAATATTTGTCATATTGCCTATTTCGACTTTTAATCTTATTGACTGTGATTATAATAAATAACAAACGAATACTATGGTTAATATGCAAGTACCCATTCGTCCGGCATTAAAGGAACTAAAAGAATACAAACCCGGTAAATTGGTAAAGGGCGCGATAAAGCTGAGTTCCAACGAGAACCCACTGGGCCCCAGCCCGAAAGTGCTAACAGAAATATTAGATAGCATAAAAGAAGGGGAAATTCCCCTGAGCGTGTATCCCTGGGAAAGGAATGAAGAAGAGCTTATAGAAGAAATTGCGGGGTATACAGGTATGAAAAAAGATAACATTGTCATAGGTGCGGGCATAGACGGTGTCCTTGACACGCTTGTAAAAATTTTAATTAATGGTGATGATGCGATAATACCTGTACCAACTTTCTCCCTATACGAGTCGCTTGTAAAAATAGCGGGTGGTAAGCCGAGGTATTTAACACGAAAAAGCGACTTTAGCATATCAGTCGCGGATTTAATTTCTGCATGCAGTGAAAAAACGCGAATGTTTTTTCTGGCATCGCCGAACAATCCAACCGGGAATTGCATCTCAGAGGATGAAGTGCGTGAGATAGCACAATCTGTTCCTGAGGCAATGGTCATCATAGATGAAGCGTACGCGGAATTTGCGGATTCTTCGTTGCTGAAACAGGTGGACGAATATGAGAATGTGGTTGTATTGAGAACGTTCTCGAAGGCGTTTGGACTTGCGGGGCTGCGGGTAGGCTATGCTGTAGTTCCAAAATGGCTTGCAAACCTATACAAAAAAGTTTCGATGCCATTCACCGTAAATAGCATCGCGATAATAGCGGCGATGGCGGCGTTGAAAGACAAAAAGCATATACGTAAGAGTGTAGAGCTGGTGAAGCACGGCAGGAAGTACCTAACGGAAAACCTGCAGCTCAAAGTATATCCATCGCAAGCCAATTTCGTGCTCGTGGATGTCGCGCCCGCGAAATCGTCAGAGGTGTATGATGCGCTGCTGAAGAAAGGGATAGTAGTAAGAAATTGTTCTTCGTTCAGAGGTGCCGGTGACTCTCTTATCCGGATTTCCGTGGGAACAAGAGAGCAGAATGACAGGGTTGTTGAGGCTTTTGATAGCCTCTTTTGAATTCTATACCTTCTGGATTCGAAGTTATCATCGGAGATAGTCATAAACGTGCATCTGAACAAAGCCCTTAAATAAAACTTACCGTTTAAGATTCTGAAAAAAGAAAAGAGGATGAAGTTTAACTAAACTTCATTCCCCACCCAAAAACTGCTCCAGCCTCTCCGGCTCCACCTGCATGTTCAAGATTCTAACCGGCTCACACTTATCGTAAATCCGCTTCACGTTTCCTTGTTTCTTATACGATGCCAGCTTCCTCACTGCGTTATGTTGAACCTCTTAACTTCTTCTATACTCGTGCCCCACTTCGCCAGCTTAGTTTTAAGCATAGGCATATCAAAAACCCGCCCTTTTACAGTAACTGAGGTATATGTTTTCACAAAGGATAATAGATTATAGCGCAGAAAAAATGAAGTTTTGGAAAGAACTTTGCGACCTCGTCTATAAGAATAATCAAAATGTTAATCCTCGGGTAGAAGTTGAGAGACTGAATCAGAAAATATGATAGAAAGAACAGCGCGGATTATAACCTGTGGCGAGATTTTGACCGAGACGATGTGAATGAGTTTATGATGGATGTAAACAGCTTTATTTCTGATTTTGACGCTTTGGATTAGCTGGGGCTATAGGGGCTTTTTACGATATAACTTCTATTGGATTTGATCATACGTAAAAGATGCGCGTAGTTAAGAAAGGGGGACGTGGACGATTGGATACAACAATTGAGATAGTTCGTGAAAAAATCAGAAAGTTGGTAGAACAGTTTGAACGTGATAAATATTTCTATCTTTCGAAACAGTATTTAGAAGCTCAAGCTCGCCAGGATTTCATTGACCCGTTCTTTGAAGCGCTGGGTTGGGATATAGGGAACAAAGCAGGATTTTCACCTTTTGAACGAGAAGTGCTTCTTGAGAAAGGAGACACAAAAGGAAGACCTGATTACAACTTCCGCATTGATGGGGCAAGCAAATTTTACGTCGAAGCTAAGGCACCATCAGAGCCTCTTGACAAAACGACACATATTCTACAAGCAAAATCGTATGCGTGGAACTCAAAAGACGTATTCATCGTGGTACTCACGGACTTCGAGGAATTTAAAGTATTTGATGCCTCTCTTAAGCCCGACCCGCGTAATCCTAATCTTGGATTGATTTATGATTTTAAATACACCGATTATCTTGAAAAACTTGATGAGCTGTGGACGTTGTCCAGGGACGAGGTGGCTTCGGGCTCTTTGGATAGACTGCTTCTTAAGGATGCACAAAGTAAGCGCCTGCGTATCCCCGTTGATAAATCTTTCTTATCCGACATGACGGGATGGCGAGAGGAACTCGCAAAAGACCTCTATAAGCTGAATCCTGATATTAACGTAAGGATGTTGAACGAGGTGGTACAGCGAATCCTTGATAGACTCGTATTTATCCGTATTGCTGAGGACAGGAAGATCATTGAACCGAAAAGTCTTTTAGAATTGGTTGAACTATGGAAGAGAGAGGGCAAACGAAGACCACTTCAATATCATCTTAACATCCTATTCCGGCAGATAAACGCAGACTTAAACGGTGAGATATTTAAGCCTCACGCTTGCGAGCGATACAAGTTTGATTCGGCTCTCTTAGCAAGGATTATCGAATGGCTTTATTTTCCCAAATGCCCTTATCGTTTTGACGTCATCGGCGTAGAACTGTTAGGAAGTATCTATGAGCGTTATCTGGGAAATACCATCCGTCTCACAGCCAAACGAGTGAAGGTGGAAGAGAAGCCCGAGGTTCGCAAAGCTGGAGGTGTCTATTACACTCCTAAATACATCGTAGAATATATCGTGGATAACACCGTGGGGAAACTGATAGAAGGAAAAAAGCCAGAAGAAATCGCAGAGATAAAAATCCTCGACCCTGCTTGTGGTTCAGGGTCATTTCTTCTCGGTGCATATCAGAAATTGATTGATTACCACATAAAGTATTATACCGTGCATCCAGCGGAGGCAGGACGAAGCACCCTCTTTCCTGACCTTATTATTGACCCCGATGGTAGCCATCGGCTATCCATCACCAAGAAAGCTGAGATTTTACAAAACAATATCTTTGGTGTTGATATTGATCCCCAAGCGGTGGAGGTTTCCATGATGAGTCTCTATATAAAGGCTTTGGAAGGTGAACGCACGCTTCCACAAAATAAAGAACTCCTGCCGTCTTTAGCGAATAATATCAAGTGTGGCAACTCGCTTATCGGTTACGATTTCTTCGAGCAGCAAACGCTTATCGAAGATGAAGAAAGAGAGCGCATAAATCCTTTTGACTGGAATTCAAAGAAAGCGGGGTTTGGGGATATAATGGAAAGAGGCGGGTTCGATTGCGTGGTTGGGAATCCGCCATATGGTGCATTTTTCGGGCAATCGGATAAGACATACCTGCTCAAACAATACAAAAATTGCCCATCATCACTGGATAGTTACTTGCTATTCTATGAGCGTTGTTTGGGGCATTTGCTCAAGACGGACGGATTTCTTGGTTTTATCACTCCTAACACATGGGAATTAATCTTCTCCGCGGCACAATTCCGCGCATTCGTCTTGACCAACTTCAGCATCAATGAAATTGTTCATTATACCCACAAGGTATTCAAGAGTGCCACTGTGGATTGTGAAATAGTGATCATCGAGAATGCAAAACCTCAAAAACACAATGCTTTTGTAACGGTTCAATCAGAAAGTAAATCCCTTCAACATGAGATCCTGCAATCGTTCTGGCTGTCTCCCAAAGGCGATCCCTTCAACATTCTCTTGACCGAAAAAGAACATGCCCTCTTGACAAAGATTAGTTCAAAATCAGTCCATGTAAATGATATTTTCTTGATTAAGAACGGAGTAAAGCCTTTCGAGGGTGGAAAAGGAAAACCACCACAAACAAGAGAAATCGTTGAGACGAAGCCCTATGTTTCTGAGATTAAACAGGATGATACATTTCGCCCACTTTTGCGTGGCAGCCTTATGCAGCGTTATATAAACTTTTGGAACGAAGACTACTGGATAAGTTATGGACCGTGGTTGGCAGCCCCTCGTGATCCAAAAATATTTGAGGCACCAGAAAAGATTGTATGCCGACAGACTGGTGACCGGATTATCTGCACGCTGATTGACAACAAATTCATCTGCCGTGACAATCTTCATATCATTTTGCCCATGGATTGTAACTACAACTTGAAATACATTCTGGGTATCTTGAATTCATCATTCTGCGATTTTTGTTATCGAGCAATGAATCCAGAGAAAGGAGAAGCTTTAGCCCAAATCAAAAAGAAACATCTTGGACAACTTCCCATCCGCACCATAGACTTCTCAAACCCTTCAGAAAAAGCCAAGCATGATAAAATAGTAGCGTTGGTTGGCCACATGCTGGAACTGAACAGTAAGAAAAATGCGATTCCTCCTTCTTCTGAACGTGAACGAATTGAACGGGAGATTATGGTGACGGATGAGAAGATTGATGAGATGGTTTATGGGTTGTATGGGCTGATGGAGAATGAGGTGAAGGTGGTGGAAGGAGAGTGGGAGTAGATGAAGTGGAGAGCGGTAGAAAAGTATATAAAGCATACGAAAACTTTATCTGTGAACCTAATTATAATGAACAAGAAAAGAATAGCATCTTAGAATATGAAGGCGGGGTGTTTGTAACATGAATAAAAAGGAGATGAAAAATATTGTTGGCAATGAGGAGATAGCAGGAATTAGAGAGAAATGCTATGCAAATCTGGAAGCGCAGGTTTCCCAACCGATAGCTCGTATTTGCAGGAAGACACATGTCCATTATAATTATATAAAAATTGTCTCAACTTTGGAGGGAAACTAATGCAAGCCAAATCCGTGCAGAAAGATATAGAGTTGGATTGTTCTATTGACAGATTCGTTAACATTGGCATTCCTGAAGCAGCAGCAATAGTGCTTCTTAGCCATTTACATTATTGCACAGGGGATTCCAATTTCAAATTTACGCTGACAACTGAGAAAGTATTCGGAAATAGCGACACAAAAGGCTTTGAAGAGGGCAATATTTCATGCTCGATCAGCGAAAGTCCCTGGGAGCCTGCCAGAAGGGTTGAGGATGGGGGAATCTGTATAGCTTTTCTCTTTTTCTCGAATGTTATGTCCATCAAATCATGGATAACAGTCCCAAGACGGGGGGAAGGGTATGATTATTCATGCATGGATCCGCAAGATAGGAAGATTGTGGTGGAAGTATGCGGCAGAACTGGCAAATATGGCGCTAGAAAAGGTCTAAGCGATAAGAAAGCTCGATTCCAACGTTTAGGAACAAGAACTGAGCCAACCTATATTTCATCTGTGGGTTTTAATGAGGGTGAGCACATTGTCCATAAATACAACTAATAAAAACGACTTAATTCGCAAATGCACTGAAACCTCATGGTATGCAGTATCCATACATAAGATGGCTGAGGGGACAGAAAAACGGAAAAAAGCGAACGAACTAGGATACGATACAACTAGACTTGTTCTAGAACTTCTTCGCAGGGGTAATTCCGACATCGCGATAGAGATTAGTATGACCGCTATTCAAATGTTTTTTGATGGACATAATTACCACCAAGTGCTATCATGCATTGAAGGGTTGAGAAGTCTATTTGAAGGCTCCCGACTCGAAGAAGATGTAGTTGACATTGAAACCTCTGCAAAAAATGCTCTAGGAAAAACCAATACAGGAACAAAAGAGGACAGGATTGATATTCTATATAGCTTGGTTTGGGAAAAGGGTAGTATTGGGACTTCGGATGCAATGAAGTTTTATGAAGAGCGAATTCATAAAAGAATTTGTGAACCGACCATTGTTTCTTACTGTAAGATGCTTAAATTTGAGCATAGAATTCTTTCATTTGGGGGACCGACAGGTAGACCTATTGAAATGTTCCCAAATAATTCAGTTTCTTTGAATAGAGAAGGCACATACAATATGGTGAACTTTTTTGAGGGGGTTTTAAAGGCGAAAAGCAACTTATTCGAAGCAATCTGGGATGTCCCTCGTAGGAAAAATGCTCGCGTATACGAAGTTGAGAATGGAAATGATCCCCGTGTTTTTGCATTAATCGAACCAGGCAAATCAATTCCCCCTAAATTTAAGGACTTGGGTGGCATTTCAAAGATATCCACAAAGTTAGGTGTTGAAGGAACGCTGCACCCTATAAAATCAATGCCGGAATTCGGGTTCAAGCTTATTGAAGACATAAATGGTGCAGATTTCTTAAGTGAATGTAAAGTACGACCAGTGGGGATATAATGAGCGAACCGATTAAAAGTGTGGGGATCAAGCGAGCATACTTAGCGCGTTTATACTCTTTGTGCTTGAACTTTGCAGAGGATGATGTTTCAGTATTTATAGTAAACAGTACTATCACTTTTGGAGGGATGAGCCCTAAATCTTCGTTTGAACTGTCTATCCGAACTCTTGATAGAAATTTATATGACTTTTTTGTATCCCCTACTAAAGAACCTGCAAGCATCCAATTTACAGTTTCTAAAAACGATTTTTCTAAAATACTTGCTCCATTTTCAAAGAGAGGGGGGCGTGAACAACCAAAGAAAGACACAGACATGGTTTCTTTAGAGATTATGGAATCTGGCATAAGATTCCTTCAAAGTAAGTTTTACCATGAGAGTGAGGAAATCAATGCGAGGGTAGGAGATGGGACGTGGATTCCTTTGCCAAGCGAAGCTTGGGAATTCTCTGTTTCTCCAGATATATTCTCAGAATACATTCTTAGAATGACGGCATCTGGAGGGCCAACGATTAAGTTCAAACAAGAAGGAAGTACGTTATGGGTTATTAGCGATGCCGGTAGGGAAAAGCTTCCACTGCAAGCATCAAAACATCTTAACTGCGAGATAGACGTCAGCAGAATGACTTTAATGAAAGTGAAAGCACAATTGAATGATTATGAGTTTGCTAAAGTGGGTGTCCGTAATTTCTTTTTGGTGATAGAGGGTCATTGGGAGCAAGGCATCTGTAAATGGAAACTTGAGGCGATTTCATGAACATTTGAGTTGATTGCGTTTAGTATAGAAGTAGGACACCCATATATGCAAAAAAGCTATATAAAAGAGGATGCCGAAGAGACCATCTCACAATTCAAAATCGCACACGAAACTTAAAATGTACGAAAAGGAACTGTATCCAGCAGTAAAAATATTCTTGAAGACCCGAAAGAATTGTCTTCCAGAATACGCTGGAAGTGAATTATCATTGAAGAGAGGAAAAACCATCCTCAAGCAGAAAGGGTTCGGAGTATCAACTTCAAACTTTTGGAATGCCCAAATCCTTACAAATTTTCTTTGCCAGAGCATCGTCAATTTCGACGTGTCGGGGCACTGTTGTGGATGTCTTACCTTTCGCGGGATTATAATACACCGTATGATTTCTGCCTTCACGTAAAAACACACAGCCGTGAGTTTCGAGATGCTTAAGGAGTTGCCGTCGTTTCATTATACAGCAATCTTTAACTCCTCACGAATAACGTCCTTACCCGCAAATTCACGTTCACTCAGCTCACGGTTTGATTTTAGTATCAGTTCAACAGCCTCCTTGAGATTTTCACGAGCCTCATCAATTGTTTCGCCTTGCGTATTTGCACCTGGCAACTCCTCAACAAAGGCTATCCACCATTTATCCGTCTTTTGAAAGACGGCAGTAAACCGGTTCTCCATTTCTTTCTCCTATTACTTACAAAGCTATTGGGATATATGTAGCTATTGGAGAGAACTGTATAATATACATTGGTTTAACTCTTTTTAAAAAACTCAAAAAAGAAGGGTTTTTATCCACCGAATGACTTGAAAAAGGTTATTACGGCTTAGCAGAAGAGTTTGACGAAGAAGAAAAGAGGGATATAGAGATTCCACCTTATTCTGTGAGTTTAGAGAAAGATTTGATAAACTATCTGGCAAACGACCCATCCCAGATAGAAAAGGGTCTTGAACTGAAGCAAAAGGAATACGACACAAAGAATGTTGGATAGTAGCGAAACTCATGAGTATATACAGATGCATTGGGCGGCGTAATAACAAGGATTTAAGGAGATGGTCAGTGCTTTTATTGACAGCGAAGTCAAGAATATCCGCTATATTATATTGCCCGTCGGAAGAAAAGGATAAACAATGCTTGACCTCATCAGTTTCTTAACACGAATACCAGTAAGAAAAAAAAGTAGAATGAAGTTAATAAACTTCATTCCCCACCCAAAAACTGCTCCAGCTTCTCCGGCTCCACCTGCATGTTCAAGATTCTAACCGGCTCACACTTATCGTAAATCCGCTTCAAGTTACCCTGCTTCTTATACGATGCCAGCTTCCTCACTGCGTTCACCTGCTCTTCCGAAAGCTTCTTCGTTTCTATAACGCCCGCTTTTTGGGCTCGCTCCACCAGATCCTTAGCAGCATCAGTCCTCGTTATCACCGTGGACCATCCCAACTCCGAGCCTATCGAGCCAACCGAGATGTCGGCAAACTCAGCCGCGAAATCGTAGCAATAGTCGCACGCTTCACGCACGCAGCCCCGCATATTTTTTATCGGCGTCTTTATCTCCTTACCCGCTTTCGTGTAAACGATAAAGCTACCCTTCTTTATGTTGAACTTTGCAACCTCTTTTATACTCGTGCCCAACTCCTCAAGTTTAGTCATAAGCATAGGCATGTCAAACGTTTCAGAACATAGCAGCCCAATCAGTAACTTTACTCTGTCGGCACCGACATCAAAGCCCGTTGACAATTGTACCTTACGCATACCCTGTATATGGCACGGTAGCCCCACGAGTGCCACATTTTTATAACCCTGCTCCAGAGCGTCACCAACTCCAGATACCGAAGGACACTGCGTGTATTTCGAGCCTGCCGCAGCCAATACATCCGCCCTATTTGTTGCAACGAACGGTTCGGCTACCCAGTCTTCTGACGTCTTCGATACCACCGCGGCATCTATCTCGCCCTGCTCAAGCAAGTAAACAAGCAATGCCGATACAACCCCACCATCCTGCGCCTTCTTTATTATAGCGTCATCAGTTGCTCTTGCCGTTAATATATCACCCTTGTAGTATCCCAAAAGGTTATCGGTTCTTACCTCGCCAAACACCGCTCTTTCTACTTCAAAAGGTGCGAAGAAAGTACGTGGACAGAAATCATAGCACGCACCGTGTATCTCATAACATTTCTTCTTGGTCACCGGTATCTCATTCTCGTAGGTTATGTATTCTTTGCAGAACGCGCCACAGGTCCCACAGTAGCAGCACAACCCGTTATATATCACTTCTGCTTCTAAATCCGTTATGTTCCCTTTATCTTTTCCCATGGTCACTACCCCTTTATGCTCTCCACCAACTTATTCAGCATCTTCTTATACTCCTCTTCCATCCTCGGCATGACATTTGTAAAGCTCATCCGCGCATTCGGATGGTAATACCGATCAATAGAAACCGTACGCATCAAAGGATCAGTCGCGAAATTCTTAAGACACGAAAGCATCTGCGATGCGTAATAATAGATGATGCCATAGAAAATCACAAAATCGTAATTCCCTGCACCGTCCAGGCCCTTCCAGTTCGGGTCTCGTAAACAATTCGTGAGTTCATGCAAGTTGTAATAGTATACGTTCTCCGTGTAGCCCTTTTCTACAAAACCTCTCATGCTGTGCCCCGTTGCTGCTATGGGTATCCCCTTTTTACCTATTTCTATCGCTATTTCTATGAAGAACTCGTCCCGCAGCATCTCTGAACCAACCGCGAGTAACGGTCTGCTTGCACTCGATATATAACTCCCTATCACTTCCGGTGGTGCTACATCTCCTGCCTCAGGACCCGCGATAGTCGCCACGTCAAACGGTATTTCTATTCCCATCTTCTCATCCCCCTTATTTCTTCCTCCTTATCAACCTTTCTAAATTCGTCGGGTTAAACGATGGGTTATAGCCCCTAATCGGACCTTCCTCTATCTTCTTCTTCTTCCAATCTATCTTCCAGTCTTGCTCATCCTCAAGCTTCTTCAATAAAACATCCCTCGTAGCAATCGGAAGGTCACTTGCCACCCTCACGAAGAGATGCCAATCCGGCGGATATGCGCTGAGATACTTCTGGTTGAGGTCTATGTAATGCGTCAGTTTTATAGACCGTCCACGATCTGTATCCGAAGGCCGGAAGCATAGCTTTGCCATCATCGGTAACGCTTCTTCCACCGTTTCACACGCCACGAGCAAATCCTGCGGTCCCGGCTCGACATAAACATCGGAACCGTCACTGGCGTCTATCAACTTCCAATCTTCCTTTATGTCCGGGCGACTCATGAACGCCCTTCGGTATTTCGCACCATGAGGTCCTACCACTGCGGGAACACCCAGTCTATTGAAACCCGTAGCAATAGAAGCAGCCTTCTGTGACATCGCGCCCCATGCGACGCCACATGCACCCACGCGGCTTAAGATATAATCCGCAATCTCTTCATAATTGCCCCTCAATGGTCGTCCCGCGAATATGCTCGCTACTTTTATCGCTGCATCGTGTATGTGAGCATTGGAAACGCACGAGCCTATGTTGATAACTCCACCGGCATCGAACCCGCCGTGATGCGCCTCGTATATCGTTTTACCGTCTTCATCTTTCCAGAGCGCACAATCTATCGCCATGCAGCCTGTCAGCGTAACGATATAATTCCGTTCCGCAAACTCCTTCACGATAAGCCACGCATCCTTCGTGCCATTTGGATAATTGCCACAGCCTATCGGTGCTATAATACCGGGAATAGTCCCAAGCACAAGAGGAGCACCCGCTTCTCGTATCTCACTGTCCCATATCGGTCCCCTGCCTATTCGCATCCGCCCTTTCTCTTCTTTCAACTGCGGATACGCCGCTTTTGTCATCACATCTACAATCGGAATATGCTTCTTGCATACCTGCTCGCATCTACCGCAGCCGACACAGATGTCGAACAAGTCGGCAAGTGGTTTTATGTTGCCCGCCGCGGCACTTTTATTCGCTTCGCCAATACGAAGCCCGTTAGGACATGCAAGTGTGCAGCCCCCGCATAGGATGCAATCGTTAACGTAATATTTGAATTCGTCATCGCTGAGTATAAACTTTAGCGACCTTCTCTTCTTATCCATTTGGAGCGCAGTCCTCACCGCGACCTCGCCTACCTGGTCAGGCTCGAGTATTATGACTCCGGGGACTTTTCCACTCACTAAATCATCCACTATTTTATCCGGGTCGTCATCTGTGCGATTCACCAGCCCGTGCATTGCCTTGTCGTTCGTTGCGATCATAGGCGACTGAGTCCGCTGGCAGAGTTCTAATACGTCTGCACGGATGCACTGCTCGTCTATCACGACAACATCCGCAATCCCCGCTCGTAGGACACGCAGTTGCCGACCGAGCGCGGATACTATCTTCGCTTTTTTATACACTCGCGTGGTGTCAATAGACGTGCAGCATATTCCACCGAGTTCTACCTTGTCTTCCAGGTCATTTTCCGTTAAATAAACACCTATATCGGCAGACGGCGGCACATTATGCCCGATAACAATAATAACTGCCTTATTTGTATCTATTGTGCCTATACCCACGTCAACAAAAGGAACGTCAGGTCCGTCGCCCGGGAAGCCCGATGGCATACCATAACACGCAATCTGAATAATATCTGCGGCTTCCTTGTTTAACGAGTCGAGCATACCCATGTGCAGCGCTTTCGACTCGAAGTCCATGTACGAGCCTTCCTGTCCCGTATGAAGCGCATCTGCTAACTGAACTATCTGCTCTTCTACATAACTGAATACTCTATCGTAATCGCCGATTGTCTTCGGTTTTATACCGCATACCAATCGCGTTAAGGGCGCTTCTATATTTACCTCAGGTCCGAAATCTATCGGCATGTCCCGACCGAACTTCTTTATCATGTCGTGCAAAAGATGCCTACCATGTCCACAATGTGCACTACAGCCCACCAAACAGGCAAGAAGGACTATCCTTCCTTGTTGTGCGTCCATTCGTATCCCACAAGCACCTTTTTTATTCCCCGTGAGGTCGCATTTACCGTACGTGCAAAGACAGCACATGTCGCAAACCGGTGCGTAAAACGGCTTGTAGCGGTTCAATAGCTTGAAGTCCCAGTCTCGGAGCGTGGCTATGCGTGGCATGGGGTGCGGCCCCATCGGCTCCCATTCTTCCTCTTCTTCCACTATCTCTCCTATGTTTATCCGCACATTTTGCAGGTCAGAGATAGTGAATATCCCACCTTTTTTTAACTCTTCCATCTTCCCTTTTTACAATTCTTTTATCTACGTATTTAAAGGTTTAGTATTTTGTCTGTGGAGACGCTCTCCGCTTTACCATCACGCATACGTCATGCACTACTTTTATGCCGTTTCGCGTGCAGAAGTTTAGCGCCTGCTCGGATTCTGAGCCGGGCTGCATCCATACTCGTGCTATGCCCAATTCTTTGCATTCTGTTACTACCTTTTCGGTTACGGTCGGCGGGACCACGGTATCAACAACGTCTGGCATTTCGGGCAGTTCGCTCAGCGAGTGGTAGCAGCGGTCGCCTAAGATTTCATCTATATTCGGGTTCACTGCGTAAACTACGTAACCTGCCTCTTTCAGGTCTTTGTATACTTGATGGCCATATTTCGCGGGGTTGCGAGAAACGCCGATAACGGCAAAGACGTTTTTTTTACGCAGGAAGTCAGTTATCAGGTTCGGGTTCATAGTATGCACTTTATTTATTGTCTTTCGTTAAAAGTTTAACACCTCGAAGTCAACGGTGTATAACGTTCTGGGGTTTTTTTAAAAAAAAGTTGCCGAAGCCAATTTTGGCGAAAGTGCAAAGTACCGATGCCTTTTAGCCGCTGTTGTGCGAAATCCGCGAGTTTACTCATCCTTTAGCTCCTCATAGTTTTCCCTAATATCATAATGACCACAACGAATTTTTTCCAATTTTTCGGCTTTTTTCATCTTCTTATCCAATAGTCTATGTTCTGCCATTAACAGTTCTCTTATGTTTGACTCGTTAGCATGAGCACGAAGAATTTTTTGTGTCTTATTATGCCATTTTCTTACTTCTGCCACTGACAAATCTCTCCGATAATTAGAGAAATCCGCAAAAAGAATTTTAGACGTTAGCTTTCTTTTTAAACCATCCTCTGAATCGTACCAATCGACTGCAAATCTCAAAAAATAGTCGTAGCCATATTTCGATGTCTTTATGTCTACATAAAACTTATCAACTTCTCCTGGCTTGTACTTAAAGTCTTTGGCAATAATTTTTTCCCCCCTATCATGAGGATCCAATCTTAGCTCATATTCATACTTTTGTGCTTGACCTTCAGGTCCCGCTACTTTGTCTTTAACAACATCGAGAACGTCCAAGTAAATGGATTCGATTATTGCCAATCTATTAGATGGATTTGACAATGAGAAAACGAACAGTTTTCCGACTTCTTCATTGAGTAAGAAGTTCCCCTCGCTATCCATCTGAAAGTTCATTCGACTTTCTTTTTCCAGATTCATCCTCAAATAATTGCTCTGTTTACTTTCTAATGAAGACTGTTTATTAATGTCTTGATTTCCTTCGGAATAGAAAATAGTTGTATTACCCTTAATACTGTCAATCTTCACTCCTTTACCTTGTATAGTATCCTCATTGTTTTGCCTGTTATGTATAATTAAAACTGTTATACAAATTGCAATTAGTAAAATCGTTATGAACAGATCGTAATGCTTGTCGGAGTGTGGTAAATATTTCCATATCATGTTTGCAATACATTTCCGTAAACTTAAGCCAAATAGCTACAGAGCATGTAGTTTTTAGAGAAGGT
>QBUM01000248.1 GCA_013180585.1 Candidatus Methanophagaceae archaeon GoMg2 | reverse complement strand
TCTTTGGCCATGATGGTGAAAATCCGGTGCAATTTATGCTATTAATATTCAGAAAATACGGGAAGAAGATGTTGTTTAACAATAAAGAAATGGTATTTAGAGAATCGGAAAAAAATAAATTCCACGCTGTTACTGCTGGTTGGGTATATGATGGAGAAAAACTTCGTGATTTAGGAGATACAAACGCTATTGTAGAAATCCAAGAAAAAAAGATTGTTTCCGAGATTTCTGGTCAAAAAGTGAGACTTAGTGGTAGTTTTCCAAATTATGAATTGAGTGTCGGGGATTTGATTAATTTAGAAATAACAAAAGGAAATTATTTGGAAGACAAAAACGCGTGTGGTGTGTTCTTACCACCATTCGGTGTGGGGTGGGTAGATGTTTTTTCAGATGTTGATGGCTTTGTGTTAGGAAAAAAGTTCAAGGGGACAGCACATCTACAAAAAGTTGTTGGTGCAACGATATTCGGGCCGTTTCACTGGGGGAGAATAATATTTCAAAATGGTTCTTCAATTTCATTTTTCTGTCTCAAAACAGGGAAGAGTTCAAAAACGTATTTTCGTGAGTCTGTAACTTTTCATGATGTTGAAAATAACAAAATTATCAGATTTGATAATCCACAGCTGAAAATATCAAAAAGGGGAAATAATTGGGCCATTGCGGGACAAGATAATGACAAAACCCTTAGAATCGTCTTAGAAACTTATGCAACAAAACAATATGATATGAGTGGTGGTGGTTCGCAAGTTTATATTGTATATGCTATTACACCTAAAGAGTTTTATCTAAAAACCGAAGGCAGAATGATTACTTTAGAGGGTGTAGGCGAAGGTGTAGGAACGTTTGAAGATGCATATTGGTGATCTACTAAAAGAGTACCGCCTTTATTTCCAGAACTCTGGTAATCTCATCTATTATTTGCTGTATTTTCCCTTTTACTTTATTCCATGCTTCCTGAATAGGAACCGCAGTATAAACGTATTTAAGCCTTTTACCTTCTTCTACCTTCTTAATTATAAATCCTTCATGGTCTAATCGCTGGATATATTTCCGTATTGTTCGTTCTTTCAGTGCCTTTTCTATATCCGCGATATAATTTCTTTTTACCATGATGATTTATACTATGCATAAATTGCTTTATAAAATTTCATAGGTATGAATTTACGATGTTTGACCGCATCAACCTTCCTTCCCAAACATGCTCAAAAAATGTTTCTTTGGTAAAGCTTTCTTTTCAAAAGAAAGGTTTTTCATAACTTTTGTGATTATTTATGCGCTTTTCTCAAATACTCTTAAAATATGTCCAAGAGAATGTGCTATCGGTGATAGAAGACAAAAATGTTGGATAGTGGAGATACCGCATGGATTCTTGCTTCAACAGCCCTTGTGGTGTTGATGACACCAGGCGTAGGGCTGTTCTACGCTGGGATGGTACGAGGCAAGAACGTTGTTTCGATGATTGCACTCGCTTTTGTAGCGCTTGTACTGGTCAGTGTCCAGTGGGTGCTCGTGGGCTACAGCTTAGCATTCAGCTCGGACATAGCGGGATTCATTGGCAATTTAGGTTTCGTTGGGCTGAACGGAGTAGGCATGGGCTGCGGTGATTTAACCATACCAGAATTAGCATTCATGGCGTTCCAGCTTGCATTTGCAGTTATTACACTTGCAATCCTGACCAGTGCGATGGCAGAGAGGGTGAAGATAAGTGGTTTCATTGTCTTCGGGTTGTTGTGGACCACGCTCGTTTATGATCCGCTTGCTCACTGGGTATGGGGCGGCGGCTGGCTTGCACAGCTCGGTGCACTGGATTTCGCTGGTGGGACAGTGGTACACATATGTTCTGGATTCTCGGCTTTAGCTGTGGTGCTTGTCATAGGCAAGAGGCGGGGATTCGGAGAGCAGCAGATGGGACCTCACAACATCCCGATGACTCTGCTCGGAGTGGCTTTGCTCTGGTTCGGCTGGTTCGGCTTCAACGGCGGAAGTGCTTTAGCAGCTAACGGAGTGGCCGCAAACGCTCTCGTGGTGACGAACACATCCGCCGCGGCTGGTGCTATCGGCTGGATGGCAGCAAGCTGGAACCACGGTAAGCAAAGCTCTTTGGGTATGGTAAGTGGTGCGGTAGCCGGATTGGTTGCGATAACACCGGCTGCGGGATTCGTAGGTCCAATATCCGCATTAGTAATAGGTGCTGTTGCGGGAGTGATCTGCTACAAGGCAATGCTCTTCAGAATAAACAGGGGCTTTGATGAGAGTCTTGATGCGTGGGCGATACACGGAGTCGGAGGGCTATGGGGTGCAATTGCTACGGGCATATTCGCAACCGCAGCGGTAGGTGGCTACACAGGTTTGCTCTACGGAAACGTTGGTCAGTTCACAGCTCAGATAATAGGTGCTGTGGCGGCAATAGTCTATGCTTTCACAATCACGCTCATCCTCGCAAAACTCGTTGATGCTACAATAGGCTTACGTGTTACCGAAGAGGAAGAGTACGTTGGTCTGGACATATCACAGCATGGAGAAGAAGCGTACGCATGAGACAAATGAGAGGTGTAAATAAGAATGAAGAAAATAGAAGCGATAATCCGCCCTGAAATGCTCGAACGGGTTAAGAAAGTCCTTGAAGAGAATGGTTGCGTTGCTATGACCATAACAGAAGCGAAAGGCAGAGGGGAACAGAAAGGCATCACGTTACAGTTCCGAGGGCGGAGCATGGAAGTTGATACCCTGCCGAAGATAAAAATCGAGATGGTCGTGAGAGAAGAAATTGTGGATGCTGTAATCAAGGCGATAGCAGACACAGCGAGGACCGGTAAATTCGGCGATGGTAAGATATTCGTGCTGCCTGTGGAAGAGGCGATAAGAGTTAGGACTGGCGAGAGGAGTAGAGAAAATCCGTGAGATTTTTCTCTCTTTTTATTTTTTAATAAGCTACCGTGAACTCAGCGATTTAAATCTTTCAAAACTCTCACTCTTAGCTTTGCCAGATCCTCTTTTATATCCACTTTGAGACCCATTCCCTCAAATATCTCTTCAAGCTCGGTTCTTATGAATTTGCGGGTGCTGTCATGACCTAAAACCAGAGTAAACGAAGTTTCGGAATCTTTCCTTAACGTGAAGAGATTGCAAGCTTCGAGCCGTTTTAGTATCTGTTCCGCATGATATTGTCTGTATTTAAACTGCTCTGCATGCGCCTGGCAAACATCACGATGCAATGCCCAGAATTTCTCCTTCTCCTGATGTGATTCAATAAAGTTCAGAAATAAGAGCCAGTGGTCTATATCTACAATGATATGCTCGCCAGATGAAAGCATCTCGATATATGTACGCACCACAGCCTCATCAATCGCCACAAAGAGCGTTTTATATTTGCAGTAAAATTTTAACGCTTCTCGCATTAACTCGCTTTGTGATACTCGTAACTCCTTCTTCGCCTCTTTGAATAGCTCAGCAGTCTCTTCATCCAGAACAATTGTGACCCTTTCCGGTAGTTTCATTTTTATAAAGTCATATAGTCTTTACTTTTTCTGCTACTCTTCGGCTTACAGCCCGGAAAAACTCGTCATTCCGCAAAAAGAGTTGTGTAGTTACATTTTGGAGAGGGCCGAATAACTATTCTTTTTTGGCTATATCCGCTCATTTCGTCTTTCATAACATTTATGAAAAGTTCTGAAAAGTTCTCAAATACTTTTAGGAAGGGTTAGCGATCTTTAATATCCTAAGGTGAATAGAAGATGGAAAAAGAGACAAAGACAAAGGAAGATGTATTGGGAGTAGTAGAGAAGCAAGGGATAAAGTTCGTAAGGCTGTGGTTCACGGACATCTTAGGGCAGTTGAAGAGCTTTGCAATCACGCCAAAAGAGTTGGAAGGTGCGTTTGACGAGGGCATGGGTTTTGACGGTTCCTCGATAAAGGGCTTTGCAAGGATTGACGAGAGCGATATGCTCGCGAAACCCGACCCTGCCACATTCAGGATTGTGCCGTGGCGGCCAAAGGAGCATGCAGTAGCGAGGATGTTCTGTGACATTCTACAGCCAGACGGAAGTCCTTACGAGGGCGACCCGAGATACGTACTGAAAAGGAATCTGGAGCAGTTGGAAGAGAAAGGCTACACTTTCTATGTCGGTCCGGAACTGGAGTATTTCTACTTCCGGGACGATAAGACGACCGAAGTCCTGGATGAAGGTGGATACTTTGACCTGACGACACTGGATGCGGGAAGTGACTTACGAAGGGATACAATCTTAACACTGGAAGAAATGGGGATAGATGTGGAGTACAGCCATCATGAAGTTGCACCTTCACAGCACGAGATAGACCTTCGTTATAAAGATGCGCTTACGATGGCTGATCAGGTGATGACATATCGGATTGTAGTAAAGGAAATTGCACAGCGCTATGGGGTTTATGCCACGTTCATGCCAAAACCCATCTTCGGGGTGAATGGCTCAGGCATGCACGTGCATCAATCGTTATTCCAAGGGAATAGAAATACGTTCTTCGACCCGAATGACGAATACCACCTATCAGAGGCGGGTAAGGGTTATATCGCGGGATTGCTAAGACACGCACCAGAGATAACTTCGGTTGCCAATCAATGGGTAAACTCATATAAGCGCCTGGTACCGGGATATGAAGCACCCGTTTACATCTCCTGGGCACGCCGCAACCGCTCTACGCTAGTAAGGGTGCCGATGTATAAGCCTGGTAAAGAGAACGCGACACGAGTGGAATTCCGCAGTGCCGATCCGGCATGCAACCCGTACTTAACTTTTTCAGTGATGCTTGCGGCCGGCTTAGCGGGAATAAAGAACAAGTATGAATTGAGACTACCAACGGAGAAGGACGTTTACCTGCTGAATGCAGAGGAAAAGGTAAAGGAAGGAATAACATCGCTGCCCGGTAGTTTAATCGAGGCAATTGGACTTACAGAGGAGAGCGAACTGGTGCGAGAAGCTTTAGGTGACCATGTCTTCAACAACTTCATCACATCAAAGAAGGTAGAGTGGGACAATTATCGCGTGAACGTCACGGAATGGGAGTTGAAGGCGTATTTAGGAGTGCTGTGAGCCAAATCAAAGAAACTATTTTTTAAATCTTATGTGTGAGCATGGCCGAAACACTAAAAACTAGTATAGAAGAACTAGTTGGAGATGAAGCAAAGGTGATAGAAGGCGATTTCGAGCGTGAGCTATACAGCATGGACATTGGTGAAGTACCATTCGCAACGCGGCTCTTTGACACCACGCCGGAACTTGTAATCCTGCCAAAAAGCGTGGACGCACTCAAGAAAATCGTTCGATTCGCAAACGATGAGAAAGTAGCTTTATTCCCAAGAGGGTCGGCTTCTTCTGGGCTTGGAGGTGTGGTTCCCACGGAAAAGGGCATCGTTCTTGACTTGTCATCCTTAAATAAGATTTTTGAACTGAATAGGGAAAAGGAGACAGTAAAAGTCCAAACAGGCGTCAGATGGTCGGAACTTGAGGAGTTTTTAAATCCGGAAAATCTTTCTGTTAGAACGTACCCCTCAAGCTTCTTTTCCACTCTTGGTGGCTGGATTGCTACTGGTGGCTACGGCATCGGTAGCTACCGGTTCGGGCATCTCAAAGACCAGATAGAATCAATCGAAGTGATGTTTCCGTCGGGCGAAGTGAAATCCATCAATTCAAGGGAAGAGGAGTTCGCACGATTCTTCGGTACAGAAGGGCAGTTTGGCATAGTTCTGAGTGCTGTCTTGAAACTGAGGAAGAAGCCAGAAAAATCACTACCGCATCTGATCTACCTGGAAAGTGCCGAAGATGCTTTTGTGTTCATAACGGGCATGATAAACGCGGGACTCAAACCCAACCACATAAAATATATGGGTGCTTCACATCTTGAAGAGGCAAACACCTTTCTGGGTGAGCATTTGTTCAGGCTGAAAGATGCAGTATTAGTGGAGTTTGAAGAAGAGGAAGAGGCTACGAAATTTCGTGACTTCGCAGAAGGCCGAGGTATTCTTGCAGACGATTATCTCTCAAATTACCTCTGGCACGAACGGCTATTCCCCATGAAGAAGAGAAGCGGCAAGCCAACCCCGTTGGCGTGTGAAGTTGTTATCCCCCTAGCAAATGCTGTTTCGTATCTCAAGGAGGCGAAAAGATATTTTAAAAAATGTGGTGTGGATGTAGAAGTAGAATCGCATATTGTGGGAAAAGACCGTGCACTACTGATGTTGACATACATGTCTGATGTAAGAGAGCCAAAGACATACCTTGCCAACATGGCACTTATCCCGGTGCTTACGAGACTTGGGCTAAAGTTTGGCGGTGTTCCATACGGTATCGGCATCTGGAATACGCCCTTTATAAATGATAAATATGATACGAAGACGCTTGAACTCTACAAAGCGTATAAAAAGGAGGTTGACCCGAATAACATTCTCAATCCGAACAAATTCTTCACGGTGAAGACGAAAATGGCGAATATACCGGGAATAATGTTTAAACCGCTCATCTTCAGACAGCTAATACGTATTTCAGCTACTGTTACACCGATTCTTGGTAAACGCGCATCGTCCAAGGGAGGTCTTAAAGAGGAATCAGTACTTGAGAAGATAGTATATTCATGCATCAAATGCGGAAGCTGTGCCGCTACCTGCCCTGCATATCTTGTTACCAACGAGGAATCTGTGACCCCCAAGAACAAGCTGTATCTTGCAAAAAAACTGCTCGCGGGAGATGCGATTTCGAAGACCGATTCTGACAAGATTTTTTTATGCACACATTGCGAGATGTGTAGAGCTGTCTGTCAGAATGATTTAGACCTTGTCGCGGCATGGACAGAGCTGGAGAAGCTGCTTGAAGCCGAATTTGGCGCGCCTGAAGAAGCAATAAGGGATTTCGTATCGACAATGGAATCAAGTGAAGATTACTGGAGGTTTGTATATAATGCCCAAAAAATATAACGTTGAGGTCACGCTAACACCGCCTAGGTATATACCCATCGGAAAGTTTGAGATAGAACGGGGCGAGGACTGCATAAATTGCGGAAGGTGCGCAATAGTCTGCATCTACGAAGTCCACAAAAGACAGGACGAGGACCTGCGATGTATGGCAGAGCCTGTTGCTTATCGCTGCAAAGGATGCTTCTGCTGCATCCAGGAATGTCCGAGAGCGGCGTTGAGCATCAAGGAGAATGAGGAGTATTCGCGTCTCGGCGATTCTTACTGGACTCCAGAGATAATCAGTACGAATTGGTATCAAGCAGAGACCGGTAAGATTCCCGTCTCAGGTGCGGGATACCGTGGTCCTTTCTCCGGTGAAGGGTTCGATTCGATGTGGACAGATATGTCTGAGATCGTAAGACCCACGAGGGATGGGATTCATGGTAGAGAGTACATCAGTACCGCAGTGGATGTCGGGCGAAAGTTACCTGCAATCAAATTTGATAGCCAGGGGCTAATCGCATCGCCAATACCCCCTACATTGAACATACCAGTGCCAATAATCTTTGATAGACTTCCATTCGGCGGGTTTGAGAACGTCTATGAAGCAATGGCAAAGGCAGCTTCTTATTTAGGCACCTTTATGATTGTGGACGCTGAAGAGTGGTTTAAAGGAGTGGGGAGAAAAGAGATGGGAGATGGGCGAATGGCAAAAGGCGAAAGGTCACATCTTATACCTTACATCACACAGCCCACACTACATGGCTTTGACGTAGATTGGATTAAGACGTGCAAGATGGTGGAATTAGAATATGATGAAGTGGTTCTGAGTGCGATAAACGAGGTAAAAAGGATAAATCCAAAGACTATTATCTCTGTAAGGGTCCCTTTTGGCGATAATGTAGAGGAACTCGTAGAGGAATTGACTTATGCGGGCGTAGAAGTCATTCATCTTTATGCAGACCTCAATGGACAAACTTTTGGAAAAAGTTTGTTTATAAAGGATATGACGCAGAATGTCCATAGACATCTGGTAGAGCACAAAATCAGAGATGAGGTCACGCTCATTGTGAGTGGCGGTATCGCAATGGCAGAGCATGTGGCTAAAGTAATATTATGTGGAGCGGATTTGACTGCTATTGACCTGCCGCTTCTTTTCGCTCTTGAATGCAGATATTGTAAAGAATGTCGTGAGGTTTTATCGTGTCCGGTAGAGTTGAAAGATGTAAATCCGCAATGGGGAACACAACGCATAATAAATATTATCGGTGCATGGAGGAACCAGCTTCTTGAAATCTTGGGCGCTATGGGATTAAGAGAAGTCAGAAGGCTGCGTGGTGAAGTTAGAAGGGCGATTTTCTTTGACGATATAGAGAAAGAGACGTTTGATAATGTTTTTGTGTGGGGGGGTGTCATACGATGATAAGTCCCACGATTAAAATAGCCCCCTCAAGATTCCCGAACGAGATAAGTGAGATAGAAGTAATAAGGGACCTTTCCAAATGCATAAACTGCGGCACATGCGCTAAAGTATGTCCATTTGGAGTACATGAAAGGAAAACGGGTTATAATAGGGTTTCTAAGCCATTGAGTTATTTTTGTATAGGCAGTTCCTGTGAAGATAAGCCTTTTTACTGTGTCAATCACTGCCCCAGAAAAGCGCTTTCGCTTGATATAAGTTCTGAATACAGAACTATTGGCGATTATCGCTGGACTAGAGACCTTATAATCGGAACATGGAAGCAGGCAGAGACGGGAATACCGCTTAAAGGGCGAAGATACGAAATAGGTAATTCCGGCGGTGGGTTTGACCGTATTTCATTCAATTTCCCGGAGAATGAAGGGAATAGGGGTAACAATTCACAACTCACAACTCACAAGCTTGAAGATACCGATATAAGCACAGAGATAGACCTGAATAAGAGAGAGGGGACGAAAATCAGTATTAGGGTGCCGTTCTATGGTGGTGGGATGTCTTTTGGCTCTATCAGTCTATCAGTAATGCTTGCAAAAGCAAAAGCGGCAAGAGCCTGGGGGACATTTACATGTACCGGAGAGGGCGGTTACCCGGAAGCATTAGAGGAATACGATGATAACGTGATTACACAGGTTGCAACCGGGTTATTTGGTGTGATGGAAGATACCATTCAACGTGTAAAGATTGTTGAACTCAAATATGCCCAGGGAGCAAAACCGGGTCTTGGCGGGCATTTACTGGGCGATAAAGTAACACCCGAAGTTGCGCGTATGCGCGAAGCAATTTCAGGTAGTAGCCTGTTCTCGCCTTTTCCATTTCATAGTGTATATTCGGTGGAAGACCATAAAAAACATCTGGATTGGATAAAAGAGCTAAATCCTGATGCTATTGTCTCGGTAAAGGTTTCCACGCCAACGGATGTAGATATGGTTGCAGTGGGCAGCTATTACGCAGGTGCAAATATTATCCATCTGGATGGTGGCTATGGTGGCACGGGCGCGGCACCCGATATTGCGAAGAAGAACATCGCGATGCCTATCGAGTATGCAATACCGAAGGTGCATGAGTTCCTTAAACAGGAGGGTATACGTGATACGATGACGATTATCGCAAGTGGTGGTATAAGAACAGCCCATGATGCGTTAAAGGCGATTGCGCTGGGTGCTGATGGTGTTGTTATCGGCACAGCCGAACTCGTTGCACTGGGTTGTGTACGGTGCGGTAATTGCGAATCCGGTAGGGGGTGCCCACGAGGAATAGCAACGACCGACCCGGAACTTTCTGAGGCAGTTAATGTAGTATGGGGTGCACAGCGTCTGATTAATCTGTATGCGGCATGGCAAGGCGAGATAGTGGATGTGCTTAAAAGGTTTGGGATGATGAGTATAAAAGAGTTGGTTGGGCGGTATGATTGTTTGATCGAAAACTGCGAGATTACACAAGATTAACACAAGAAAATGATGAGGAATGGCGGTTATGAAAATACACAAATCCGAGGATGAAGGTGGCTGCGGAGTCGTAGGTTTCGCATCTACGATTCCAGTCAGAGGTAAGCACATATTCGAACCCTCTATCCAGATGCATAACAGGGGTAACGGAAAGGGCGGCGGTATCGCAGCGGTTGGGCTCTCGCACGAAGACCTCAGCGTTTCTGAGTCAATACTAAAAAACGATTATCTGCTACAAATTGCACTACTCGACCCGGAAGCTCGTAAAGAGATAGAAGCAGAGTTCATAACGCCTTTTATGGACATTGATAAGTCAGAAATTATACCAACCGTATCTGATTATCGTACGATAGATGGGTTAGAAACGAAACCACCGGAGGTATGGCACTATTTTGTCCGTGTTAAGGCGGACGTGCTCGACAAGTTCCTAAGTGAAAACAAATTAGAAGATATAGGCCGAAGAAAGGCAGAAGACGAATTCATATATCAAAATAGCTTCAAAATCAATACGAAGTTCTACGCTTCGCTCGGCGATAAGAGAGCGTTTGTGCTCTCTCATGGCAGGAATATGATGATATTGAAGATCGTTGGTTATGCCGAGGACATAGTAAGATACTACAAACTTGAGGATTTCAGAGCTCATGTTTGGATAGCGCATCAACGTTATCCCACAAGGGGTAGGGTCTGGCACCCCGGCGGAGCGCATCCATTCATAGGAATGCATGAAGCGCTCGTTCACAATGGCGATTTCGCCAACTATCATTCTATAGTGGAATATCTTGCACAGCGAGGCAGGCATCCACTATTCTTAACCGATACAGAGGTTTCTGTCCTGTCATTTGACCTGTTAAACAGGGAGTATAACTATCCGCTGGAGTATATTATAGAGGCGATGGCGCCCACAACTGAGTTTGACTTTGATATGCTGCCGCCAGAAAAAAAGAAAGTATACCAGGCCATACAGACCACGCATATACATGGGTCGCCCGACGGACCATGGTTCTTTATAATCGCGCGAAACGAGCCTTACGAGAACTATTTCCAGTTGATTGGGATAACAGATACTTCTATGCTGAGACCTCAGGTATTTGCACTTATAGAAGGCAAAGAGGTCCAGATAGGACTCATCGGGTCGGAAAAGCAAGCGATAGACGCAACGCTTAAGAGTTTATCCGAAGAGGATAAGAGATTCCCTTCTGTCGCAGATAAGTACTGGAATGCACGTGGCGGGAGCTA
This sequence comes from Candidatus Methanophagaceae archaeon GoMg2, assembly GCA_013180585.1. GTDB lineage: Archaea > Halobacteriota > Syntropharchaeia > Alkanophagales > Methanospirareceae > QENJ01. The sequence goes on along the minus strand of QBUM01000248.1, from coordinate 26,972 downwards.
TACAGATGGTGGTGCTTTTATGTTCTCAATAGACGGTGATGATAAGCTCGTGTGCACAAATAAGTTCGGTGACGTTGTAAAAACACCAGAAGGACAGACACATTGCGATTTCACAAAGACGATCACGCCTCCACCGGAAAGCAATAGACAAAGAGAACAGATAGCGGCGGAATTGAAAAGCCCGCCAACTTTATTTGAGTTCTTACGACGCGGTGTTAAGGATTGGGATTGGGATACACTGCGATGGACCGTATCTGAGCTTCCACAGTATGCAAAGGACGATGAACGCAAGAAGACGATTGTGATAGAGGGTTTGACACTCCTTAACGACCGTATGTATGATACAGGTACTAAAAAAAGGAGTTCAGTAGTCCAGATAGCAAAAGAAGCACTTCACCGGATATTTGACGATACTCCGGCGATAGGGACTAAACACGATGGTATCTATCACCTGATTGGCTGGTCGAATAAGGACGGTTTAAGGCCGCCGGAGGGTGTAGAAGAGATTTTGATAGTAAATGCAGCAGGTTTTCCACCCGAAGGCGTAGAGTGTGATGCGAGGCTTATCGTGAAGGCATATGAGATGGGTTGGAAAAGATTTATTGTTTATAACGCACAAGGGCAGCGTTTTTGTGGTTCGGGATTGGGCAATCATACAACAGGAGTTAGGATTGATGTTTATGATAGTTCTGGCGATTATCTCGGCTCGTCTATGGATGGTGCGGAACTGTACCTACACGAAAACGGACAGGATCAGCTCGGGCAGATATTGAAGAGTGGTAAGCTCGTGGTGTTTGGAGATGTCGGGCAAACGTTCATGTATGGTGCAAAAGGCGGTGAAGCATACGTGCTGGGAAATGCGGCTGGCAGACCGCTAATAAACGCAGTGGGAAAACCTCGTGTGGTGATAAATGGGTCATGCCTTGATTACTTAGCGGAATCGTTCATGGCTGGTGACCCTTTGAACGGCGGAGGTTTTGTAGTACTGAATGGGCTTGAACACGATGGGAACGGTAAGTTTATAGAGCAGGATACGCCATACCCGGGTTCAAATCTGTTTTCACTCGCATCTGGCGGTGCGATTTATATGAGAGACCCGCATCATAAGCTGGTGGAGGAGCAATTAAACGGTGGTGAATTCTCAAGTCTTACGACAGAAGATTGGGCGCTTATATTACCCTATTTAAAGGAGAACGAGCGGCTGTTTGGTATCTCTATCGAAGATGACCTCCTGGTAGTGAACGGCGATAAGAAGACGCCGCAGGAGGTGTACAGGAAGGTTAAACCGTTGAAAAACTCTGTGCTTGTGGAGTGTGAAGAGGGGGAGGATTAACGTTTAAAGTTGAATGATGTGTTTTTGTGATAATAAAAGAATGAGAGATAGAGAAAGTGCCAAAAGCAGAAGACGTTAAAAAAGTACTGGTAATAGGTTCCGGTCCGATACAGATAGGGCAAGCAGCCGAGTTCGATTTCTCGGGCTCCCAAGCTTGCCGCGCGTTAAGAGAAGAAGGCGTGGAAGTAGTACTTGTGAATTCCAATCCAGCAACGATAATGACCGATTTTGAGATGGCCGATGTCATATACATAGAGCCGCTGCTGGCGGATGTGATAGCGAAGATAGTGGAGAAGGAGCGACCTGATGGCATATTAGCGGGTTTTGGTGGCCAAACCGCATTGAACCTGACGGCCGAATTAGCAGAACTCGGTGTATTATCTAAAAACAACGTGAAAGTTCTTGGTACGCCTTTAGAAGCCATCTATGACGCTGAAGATCGAAAACGATTTAAACAAACGATGGAACGCATAAACGAGCCGATACCGCGAGGCGTTACGGTTACTTCCGTGGCAGAAGCCGAAGAAGTTGCGACTGAACTGGGCCTACCCGTTATAATCCGACCTTCTTACACTCTGGGCGGCACCGGAGGAGGAATAGCGAGGACGCTTGAGGAGCTTAGGGGGATGGTATCTTACGGGCTACAAATTTCGCGTATTCATCAGGTTTTGGTAGAAGAGAGCGTACTTGGCTGGAAGGAGATAGAATATGAGGTGATGCGTGATGCAAATGACACGTGCATTACGATCTGCAACATGGAGAACCTCGATGCAATGGGCATTCACACCGGCGAATCTATAGTGGTCACGCCCACACAGACTTTAACCGATGATGAGCATCAGATGTTGAGGTCCGCATCGATAAGAATAATACGTGCGTTACGAGTAGAAGGCGGCTGCAATGTCCAGTTAGCATTAAAAGACGGTTCTTACAGGGTAATAGAAGTAAATCCGCGTGTGTCCAGGTCGTCTGCACTAGCATCAAAGGCTACCGGGTATCCAATTGCACGTGTAGCGGCGAAGATCGCGATCGGGCTCCATCTGGACGAGATAAGAAATGACGTGACGGAGGAGACACCTGCTTCCTTTGAGCCCGCAATAGATTACGTGGTGGTGAAGATACCGCGATGGCCTTTTGATAAGTTCTCAAATGCTGATAGAACGTTAACGACCTCAATGAAGAGCACAGGAGAGGTAATGGCGATAGGGCGGACTTTTGAAGCGGCGTTACAAAAAGCGCTTCGGTCCTTAGACATAGACAAGGACTTTGGCGCTGGCTATGAGAACTGGTCAGAAACGGAGCTGAAACGGCTTTTAGAAATTCCAACTGACGATCGTATTTTCGCGATTTACGAGGCTTTGAAACGAGGTATTATTAGCATAAAAGCGATATCTGAACTGAGCTGCATAGACCCGTTCTTCATAAATAAGATAGATAAGATAGTGCAGATGGAGACGAAATTGAAGGCGAACCTACGCGAAAATATGCGAAAAGCGAAGAGAATGGGGTTCACCGATGAACGGATCGCATCGCTAACCGGGCGAAGCAGTGAAGAGATAAGCGACCTCAGAAGAAAAGAAGGTCTCTTGCCTACCTATAAGATGGTGGACACGTGCGCAGCAGAATTCGAGGCGAAAACACCTTATTTCTATTCCTCTTATGAGCAAGAATGTGAATTAAAGCCCTCGACACGAAAGAAGGTGTTGATTATTGGTGCGGGTCCTATCAGAATAGGGCAGGGAATCGAATTTGATTATTGCACCGTGCATGCGGTCAAAGCGCTGAAGGAAGAAGGAATAGAAACGCATATAATAAATAACAATCCGGAGACGGTATCCACAGACTACGATACATCAGACAAACTCTTCTTCGAGCCTTTGACGTTTGAAGACGTGATGAACGTGATAGAGAAGGAGAACTACGATGGAGTGATGGTGCAGTTTGGCGGTCAGACCTCGATCAACTTAGCGGTTCCACTGAAGAAAGAACTGGAACGGTTGGGAGCAAAGACGATAATCATGGGTACAGACCCAGAGAACATAGATATTGCAGAAGATAGGGAGAGATTCAGCAAGTTCCTGCTACGGCTGCAAATACCACAGGCTGATAACGGATATGCAACCTCACTTGAAGGTGCGAAGGAAGTAGTATCGAGGATAGGTTTTCCTGTGCTTGTTCGCCCATCCTACGTGTTGGGTGGACGAGCAATGGAGATAGTGTATGACGCAGAAGAGCTGATTAGATACATGCGTGAGGCGGTGCGAGTATCAAAAGAGAAGCCAGTGCTAATAGATAAATTCCTGGAAAAAGCTACTGAGATAGACGTGGATGCAGTGTGTGATGGCGAAGAGGTTCTGATTGGTGCGATAATGGAGCACATAGAGGAAGCTGGCGTTCATTCCGGCGATTCCGCTTGTGTTATTCCACCGCAATCATTGTCTAGGGGGGTTATAGAAACGGTAAGGGACTACACGCGGCGGATAGCGCTCGGATTGCAGATACAAGGGTTGCTCAACCTTCAGATGGCGGTTAAAGATGATGTGGTTTACGTGCTGGAAGTGAATCCGAGGTCTAGTAGGACAATCCCGTACGTTGCGAAGGCAACCGGATTGCCACTTGCAAAGTTCGCGGCTAAGGTGATGTTGGGGCATAAATTACGTGATTTGGATGTTAAAGAAGTAGAACCAGGGCATGTAGCAGTAAAGGAGGTAGTATTGCCTTTTTTGAAGTTTACGGGTGTTGACACTATTTTGGGACCTGAGATGAAGAGCACGGGCGAGGTGATGGGGATAGATGACGAGTTCGATAAAGCCTTTTTCAAGTCGGAACTTGCGGCTTATAATCCTTTACCACTGGATATGGGTAGCATTGTCTTCATTTCGGTATGTGAAGAGGACAGAGAGGAGATAGAGAATGTTGCACAGAACTTAAAAAAAGCGGGGCTTTCTATTGTCGGCACAAAAGGCACTGTGGAGTATCTAAGGCTATGCGGGATTGACGCAAAGAAACTAAAGAAGTTGCAAGACGGGTCTCCAAATGTGATAGAGATGATGCACTCGCAAGAGATAAAGCTGGTGATAAATACGCCTACTGATAAACAGTCCTATAAAGATGGATCCCAGATACGGAGGGCTTGTATTGAGCTCGGTGTTCCGTATATAACAACGATGCAGGCGGCGAAGGCAGCAGCATCTGCTATATTGGGGATGAAAAGTGGGGAACTGGAAGTGAAGTCGGTGAATGAGTATTTTGTAAAATGAAAGCAATTCTCGCACTTGAAGACGGAACAGTAGTAGAGGGAGAAGGTTGGGGTGCAGAAGGCACCGCATTAGGCGAACTCGTATTTGCAACCCCGTTTACGGGTTACGAAGAAGCTCTGACCGACCCTTCGTATAAGGGACAGATATTGATGCTAACCTATCCGCTCATCGGGAACTACGGTGTGAGTGGCGCTAAATTCCAATCAGACGGGATAAAAGTAGAAGGCTTTGTGGTAAGAGAGAAATGCGATTTCCCTTCGCATTATAAAAGTAATCGGAGTATAGAACAGTTCTTGATAGAAGAAGGAGTGCCCGGGATATGCGAAATTGATACGAGGATGCTGACGATAAAGACGAGACAATACGGCACGATGAAAGCATGTTTGAAAGTGGTAGAAGATTGCAGTGAGGAGGAAAAAGCGAATACTTTAGAACTCGCAAGGGCTCAACCCGATATATCAGAGCTTGATTTGATCGAGCAGGTTACGTGCAAGAAGCCATATAGGCTAAAAGGGAAGGGAAAAAGGATAGCGGTAATTGATCTGGGTGTAAAGAGGAACATACTAAAGAACTTAGCAGAAAGGGATTTGGACATTTTTGTGTTCCCGGCAAACACCGAGGAATCCGAGATACGAGGTTCGGAACCCGATGCTTTGCTGCTTTCAAACGGACCCGGTGACCCGAAGCGGGGAAAAAACGCAATGAGAGTGGTAAAAAATTTTGCGGGTGAGATACCCATTTTCGGTATTTGTCTCGGCTTACAGATAATAGCGCTTGCGCTTGGTTGTGACACGTATAAACTAAAATTTGGGCATCGGGGTGCAAACCAACCCGTGAAAGACCTCAAAAGCGGGCGTGTGTACATAACAGCGCAGAATCATGGTTTTGCTGTTGATAACGATTCGATAGACGGTATAGCGGAACTAACGCAGATAAATGCGAATGATAACACGGTGGAAGGTTTTGAGAACTCTTATCTGGGCATAAAATGCGTGCAGTATCATCCAGAGGCGAGTCCCGGCCCGTGGGACACGGAAAAGATTTTCTTTGACAATTTTTGTTGATTTGAGTACGCCACTTGTCTTGTTATTTTAAAATTTTTAAACGCTTTAAACTGTAACTTTAACCTCTTTTCGTAATAGGTTCTTCAGTTAGTTTGTGTTCTAGTTTTTCCCGTAGTTTTTTTGATTTTGGGGGTACTTCTGCGTTTTTCGTTTTTTATTGTTCCCACCTTTCATATTACCAAAATTAGTAATATCCACACAAATAAGGATAAGTAAGGAAAAGCAATGAATACACGAAAAAAGACATCTAAAACCATCACACAAAAACATATTCCTAAAAATGGTCGAAGTTACGGTTTAAATCATTTACAGTCCATTTTGCTTGATCTTCAATCACAATTTTGAGGATTTTTGGACTAAAAGTCTGGCTTCCTTTGTGAAAAGAAACAGTTACTCGCCTCCCATCATGATGGCGGTAGATTCTATGACTTCCTGACCGACGAACAAGAGAGAAGCCCTCCTTTGTTAAAGCCGCTATGAGTCTTCTTACAGTCAAACTTCTCAATTTAGAATAATCCACAGAAAGCATCTAAACAGTCACCGTAATTAAAGGCGCATCTGATATGATTATCCCTTTATTCTTCATTTCCATCTCAAAAGAGGGTAGCTCCCGGCATTCCACCATATCTTCGAGAACCAAGCGAATTACCTCTTGTAAATTCTTCAGTGCTTCTTCTTTGGTCTCACCCCAGGTTGCACCCCCCCTATCTTTGAGTTCTGGAGAGTAAGCGACCCATTTATCCTCGTCCTGTTCAACAGCCACCTTAAAGATATAAGTCCTCATTTTACCTCACATTTTCCACACAATAATAATTAATGTGACCGCTTGAATAAAAATGTCATGGGGGTATCTTTTTCAAAGAAATATACTTTCGCTTTCTTTTTCAATAATGAGTGAAAATTCCAAAACGATATCAAGACAAAAAAATAGTTCTTTGGTAAAGCTTTCTTTACACTTTTTCTTTTTTCCAAAAAGAAAACCTGTGCTAAAAGAAAAACAATTTCTTTTGGTAAAGCTTTTCTTTCTAAGAAAAGGTTTATGATCGCAATAATAGACTATGGGATGGGGAATCTGTTCAGCATATATAACGGGTTGAAAAGAGTGTATGATCGCCCGATGCTGATTACGGTCGATAATATTACGGATATTGCGAGCGCGGAAGGCGTTATTGTGCCCGGCGTGGGTGCATTTGATGACTGCATACGGAACTTAAAGCCGTTTTCTGAAGCGTTAATAGAGGTTGTAGGATCGGACGTGCCCGTTCTCTGGATATGCATAGGGATGCAGATTCTGTTTGACGCGAGCGAAGAGGGCAATGAAAAAGGGTGGGGGTTGATACCAGGAGATGTGGTTCGATTACCCGCGAATGTGCGCGTACCACATATGGGCTGGAACAATTTGCATCTGCAAAGGCATTCAGAGCTACTGGATGGGATTACGGATGCCGATTATTTCTATTTCGTGCATTCTTATTATTGCGTGCCGAGTGATGATGACAATACGGTAGCAACGGTAGAATACGGGGTGGAATTAGCTGCGGTTGTGAGCAAAGACAATGTATATGGCGTTCAGTTTCATCCGGAGAAGTCGTCAAAGAAAGGGTTGCATGTTTTGAGTAATTTTGTGGGGGTGTGCAAATAAATAAAATGTTAGCGAAACGGATAATCCCCTGTTTGGACTGCGATTTTGGCGTACCCGGAGGTAGAGTAGTAAAAGGAATAGAATTCAAGCAGATAAGATACGCAGGTATTCCCTGGGATCTTGCAGCAGAATACGATGAGCAAGGCGCAGACGAGCTTGTTTTCCTAGACATCACCGCATCGCACGAAAGAAGGGAAACGATGGCGCATGTAATAGAAAAAACCGCGAGTAACGTGTTCATGCCTCTTACCGTGGGTGGCGGTATTCACCGCTTAGAGGATGCGAGACGAGCATTCAACGCGGGCGCAGATAAGGTCTCGGTGAACACAGCAGCACTAAAGAACTCCAAACTGGTGAACGATATTGCGAGACGGTTTGGTAGTCAGGCTTGTATGGTTGCAATAGATGCGAAGAGGAGGTATGTGCGAAGTGAAGATGCGGCACGAGAGATAATAGAAACGAAAGAAGGCAAATGCTGGTTTGAATGCTCCTTCTACGGCGGTCGGAAGTTTACAGGTGTGGACGCGCTAAAATGGGCGATTGAGGTAGAGGAACGAGGTGCGGGTGAAATAATGCTCACGAGTATGGACCGAGACGGAACAAAAGACGGATTCGATCTGGAATTAACGAGTGCTATTTGCGATCGAGTAAATATACCGGTAATAGCATCTGGAGGTTGCGGGCTGCCCGAGCATATAAAGGACGTATTCAAGTTCACGGACGCTTCCGCAGCACTTGCCGCTTCTATATTCCACTACAAGGAATACACAATTCGTGAGGTGAAACAGTATCTTAAGGCTAATGGTATTCACGTTCGATAACCATTCTTTGTACAGAAAGCTTAACCAAAGAAACTTGGAAATAATGTTGTCGGAAGAAGAGGTTCACGTTCGATAAGATTTGTCTTATCAGAAACGCTTCGCAATAAATTATTAAAAAACGATCATGGCATCGAAATGGCGGAACCCACAATTATTCTCAAAATCCTAGGGAGCCATTCTAAGAGGGTTTTTGAAAGTGTTGCTTTTTGAGCGATAATCCCCCTCATAATTTGATGCATTCAGTTAGTAGCGCGAGTTATTGAGATAACGCAAAGGTTTTATATGTATGGATCAACTATAGTAGACTACGTGCATTGAAATACTGAGGAGATAAGCTATGTTAAAATCATTTGAAGCGAAAAATTTTCGTGGTTTTCAAGATCTGACCCTCCGTGAGCTAGATCGTGTTAATCTGATTGCCGGGAGGAATAACGTCGGCAAGACGGCCCTACTAGAGGCGCTATTTATACATTCTGGTTCATACCACCCAGAATTAGGTCTGACAGTAAACGCCTTCCGTGGCATCGAGGAAGTAAGGTTAGAATTAGGAAAGACTGCTGAATTCCCTTGGAATTCCCTTTTTACCGGGTTTGATACCACAAAGAGCATAGAATTGCATGGTGAGGATACAACAGAAGGTACTCGGGTGATTCGAATAAATGAAATGCTTCCAGATCAAGCATTAGTAGGCACCAAAAAAGTCAAGAAAACGAAAGGATCTCGACTAAATCTAGAACAAGTCAGTGCCCGCGCCCGTATACTCAGGCTACAGTACGAAGATAAAAGTGGAAGTAGTTCTTACGATTTAGTCTTTGACCTTGACCCTTCAGACCCTAAGAGAACTCCGTATATAACACCTACTCCGCCAAATCCTCCTTTCCCTGCGTTTTTTCTGGCTTCCCGGATACGTATACCTTTTGAGATTGAAGCTGAGCTTTTTGGAAGACTTGAAATTCAGAAGGGAGAACAGGATATCTTACAATTCTTACAAATTATTGAGCCGAATCTTAAGAGCCTCAGACTCATATATAGCATGGGAAAACCGATTTTTCATGGAGATATGGATAGTGATCGTCTTCTTCCCTTGCCTATGATGGGTGAGGGAATGGTTCGTTTATTGAGCTTTATATTGCGTATTGCTAATGCGCCTGATGGTGTCGTACTAATAGATGAAATTGAGAACGGCCTACATTATTCTATCCTGCCAAAATTATGGAGTGTTATTGGAAAAATGGCAAAAAAGTATAACACTCAAGTTTTTGCTACCACACATAGCCTAGAATGTATCAAAGCGGCTCACCAAGCATTTTCTAACGAGGACACATACGAGTTTCTCGTGCATCGGTTACAATTTTCAAAAAATGGAGATGTACATGCTGTAACCTATGACCGGGAAGACTTAGAAGCCGCTTTTGAAATAGGTATCGAGGTACGATAATGGTTGATGAGGTAACTGAGCAAAGCAATATACCAACATGGACTCCCGAAAAGTCAATTTTACTTCTCGTAGAAGGTGAGGACGACAAGGTTTTCTTTGAAGCATTTAGAGACCATCTATCTTTACAGGATATTCAGGTCGAACAGTTAGGGGGGAAAACAAATTGGAGGAGAAAAGTGAAGCTTATTAAGGATAGGGAAGATTTTTTAAAAAATGTTATATCTTTAGGTTTAGTAAGAGACGCAGATACTAGTCCAAGTGATGCTTTTAAAAGCGTAGTTGATGCTTTACGTGAAGCAGAATTACCCCTACCGAGCAAATCCTTAGAGTCCGTGGGCTCAAATCCGAAAGTCACCGTCCTAATATTGCCTGATGAAAACGAAGAAGGCGAGTTGAAAGACCTCTACCTCAAATCAGTGGAGAAAGATCCAGCAATGCCTTGTGTAAATGCATATTTTGAATGTTTAGAACAAACAGAACTCTCCCTACCATCTAAACTATGCAAACCGAAAGTTCAAGCGTTTCTGGCTTCAAGGCAAAAAGAGGTAATCGGGATACGAAGGGCAGCAAAAGTGGGATATGTGCCATGGGAAGACAATGCTTTTCAGAAAGTGAAGGTGTTTCTTAAACAGATTTCGGAGCTTTATTAGTCCTTAAAACATTAAAACATTAAATCAAAAATCGAATTGTTAACCAGTCTATAATAAAAAATTAAGCTCTAAGCCTATGAATTACTCCATCCCCACTTTAACTACACCCTCATACACTTCTTCCGCAGGACCCATAAGATAAGCGCCTTCCGCCTTTAGCTCCACCACCAAATCGCCACCTTTCGTATGCACTATAACAGGTTCATTTAGATTCACATACCCAAGCTTATTTAATGTAAGTACCGATGCTGTTGACCCGGTGCCACACGATAACGTCTCCCCTACTCCTCGCTCATACGTCCTCACGCTTATCTCTCTTTTAGCGTTACGCACTACAAAATCAACATTAGTCTTGTTAGGGAACGCCTTATGAGATTCTATAGCTTTTCCCACGCTATCAACCTCCAGCCCATCAAAGGAGTCGACAATGACAACAGCGTGTGGATTGCCAAGACTCAACGCTGTCAGTTTAATCTCACCTATTTCATCATTCACGAAAAACATTTGCTCTATTTTATTAAACTCCGGCACGCCCATAAAAACCCGGATAGAAGTTACTGCGCCCTTTTCATCAACTTCCACTTCCGGAACAATCAACCCGGCTAACGTCTCCACTTTCATTCTACTACTTCGTACTATCTCTCTTTCGTACACATATTTGACAAAGCATCGCATTCCATTTCCGCACATCTCTGCCTCGGAACCATCGGCATTGAAAACCTGCATCCGCACCTCATACGAACTTGTAGTAGGTTTACAAAGGAATAATACACCATCTGCACCTATTGAGAATCCGCGTTGGCATATATACGCGGCGAGTTCGCCCTTCTTCTGCTCTGGTATTCCTGATTCTCGATCGTCTATCAGTATGAAATCATTACCACAGCCTTGCATCTTGGTGAATCTTACTTCTGTCATCGCTCTATGTTTCTTACACTTATCGCAAAGTATCCTCTTAATATTTACATCTGTTTTAATAGCCACACTGTCACCAAGCCCACGAAAAGCGCAAAAAGCATGCTTGAAAAGGTTCCTATAAGATAGTACTCTGCGAATTCCCGCTTTTTAAGATCTTCGAATCTTGCTATCGATTTTGCGGCCAGTACTAAAGAGATGGCGGTAAACTGCCCTAATAGAACTAAAGTAAGCGTGAATATTCGTTCGAGTACCCCAATGGCGAGACCTGCATGTTTAAGGCCTGCACCATCGTCAATGGGAAATTTACTCAGAATGCTGTGTACTAGATAATATCCCGCAATAATTACAAGCAAATATGCGAAGAAATAGATAGCAACAACACTGATGCTGTGCCACGGGATCGCCATATATCAGTCACTCCAGTCAAGCATTTTCGCTTTACTTTTCATTGTCAACCATTTACGCTTTACCATCGTGCTTGTCATCCACTCGTAGTTGTTAGCTCCTTTAATAGCCTTCTTATTGACTGTTCGCCATTTTGTACAACCTTCCAATGTGCGGCATTCAATACTTGGGAAATTGATTGCTTACTCACATTTAATTCTCTCGCTATATCACTATATGTATAATCCTTATGAGATCTACAATGTTTCACTATTTCCTTTTGTCTGGTACTCCACGTGCTCTGAAGGGTATTAATAAGACCTAAAATCGTGTTTATGGTATCGTCTATTAAATTATCCTCAACATCCGAGGATTTTACGATGACAGGATAGCCAGATTTTTTTGCTAATTCAAGTGCCTCACGAGATCTGAAAAATGATTCCCCACGCATCTCCGTGATTTTGTATGAGAGTACTTCGATCTTTCCAATACCAATTCCACACCGGAATTCCACGGGCATAATGTTCTGTAAATGGACAAAAATGTCGTAACTATCTTCTGGAGTGTTTAGAATTCCCTGGAATTCATCATCCAGTGTTATAGTAAAATCCCTCAATATTGCTGAACTATGGCTTTTGTTAATATCCACTAAAGCCTTTTTTATTTTACCCTGAATTATGCGCCAATCCGCAGCGTTAAAAGCTCTGGAACCTTTTATATCTCCGGTTATCACGCAGTTATTTGAAACGCTATTCATCTGGAACCCCCATTATATGCCTAATGTTTTGATTGCATAAATTATATATTTATAAGTTCAACCTTTTTATCCGTTCACACGCTTCCTTTAACCTCTCGCCACTTATACAAAAAGCAAGTCGAAAAAACCCTTCTCCGTGCTTACCAAACCCTAGCCCGGGCGTTACAACTACGCCCGTACGCTCCAGCAAGAACATGGAGAACTGAATAGACGAGAATCCTGAAGGAACCTTTGCCCAGAGATAGAACGTAGCTTTTGGCGTTTTCACTTCTACACCTGCGGCTCTCAATCCAGTGACTGCAATATCTCTTCGTTCTCGGTAAATCTCCATATTCCGCTTTACACTGTCTTGTGAATCAGTTAACGCTACTATCCCTGCTATCTGAACAGCCTGGAAAGCTCCAGAATCAATGTTGGTCTTCACAATCCGCAGACCTTCTAATATTTCAGAATTCCCTACTGCGTATCCTATTCGCCACCCCGTCATGTTGTAAGTCTTGGAAAGCGAGTTAAACTCGATACCCACTTCTTTTGCGCCTTTGACCGCCAAAAAACTCGGCGCTTCATAGCCATCGAACGTAAGCTCGGAGTAAGGGTTATCATGGAGGATGATGATGTCGTTCTCATGAGCGAAATCCACCACCTCTTTAAAGAAGTTTTTTTCGACAGTTGCGGCTGTGGGATTATTCGGGTAATTCAAGAACATGATTTTTGCTTTCCTCGCTATTTCTTTATCTATACTCTCTAAGTCCGGCTTGAAATCGTGCTCTTCTGTTAATGGTACCGAATACGGTGTAGAACCAGCCAATACCGTTGCGTTATTATATACCGGATATGCGGGGTCCGGGACGAGAGCAATATCGCCGGGATTTAAAAATGCGAATACCGAATGCGCTAGCCCTTCCTTCGACCCTATCAACGTTAGAACTTCATCATCGGCATCCAAATTAACGTGCTTTCTCTGTTTATACCATGTCGCTACTGCTTCTCGGAACGACAGCAGTCCTTCGTAAGACGGGTACCTGTGATTTGAAGGGTCTTTTGCGGCGTGGCACAGTGCTTCTACTATGTGCGGAGGTGTCGGCAAATCAGGATCGCCGATACCTAAGTCTATTACATCCACACCCTTCTTTCTCGCTTCCTCCTTCCTCTTATCTATTCCCGCAAATAGATAAGGGGGCAGTGAACTTATTCCCTTTGCATACATCTTTTTAATCATATTTTTCTTTTAGCACAAACCTTTTCTTAGGAAGAAAAGCTTTACCAAAAGAACTTATCTGTTTTTCTTTTAGCACAGGCTAAATTTTCTTTTTCTGAAAAAGAAAAATTTTAACATGGCTCTATCGTTGCCGGCGGCTTAGAAGAAATCGCATAGGTTACCCAAGTCACGCCTTTAACTTCATTTGTTATTCGTTTACTCATGCTCTCCAGCACATCATAGGGCAGTTTCACGAAATCCGCAGTCATCGCCTCCTTAGACTCAACCACCCTTATCGTAACGATTCTGCCCAAGCTTCTTGCATCGCCGAGTACGCCCGTAGCGACATCATCGCCCACTATTGCAAATGCCTGCCACACTTTGCCATACCACCCGCTATTCTTCAATTCCGCCTCTACCAAATGCGATGCTTCACGACATATCCGAAGTTTATCCTCTGTAACTTCACCTATTACCCGAGCTGCGAGACCCGGACCAGGAAAAGGATGCTGGTTCAGTATCGGAAGCGGCATACCGAGTTCCTTCGCCACTTCCCGCACTTCATCCTTATACAAATCCGCGAGTGGTTCTACTAGCTTCAGTCCCAGCTTCTCCGGAAGCCCACCCACGTTATGATGCGATTTTATTCGTGATGACTTTTGCGAGCTCGCCCCCGCACTCTCTATTCTATCCGGATATATGGTACCCTGAGCGAGGAAATCCACGTTACCTAGCTTAATCGCCTCTTCCTCAAAGACATTTATGAACTGTTCGCCTATTACCATCCGCTTCGCTTCGGCGTCCTTAACGCCCCGCAAACCATTCAAAAAACGCTCTTTCGCATCTACAAACACCAGTTTCATATTGAAGTTATTCTCGAACGTATTTATAACCGCTTCCTTTTCGCCTTCTCGCAGTAGTCCATTGTCAACGAAGATGCACGTGAGTCTATCATCTATGGCTTTATTGACGAGCAATGCAGTAGTAGAAGAGTCTATTCCGCCACTGAGTCCACATACTACCCTTCCATCATCACCTACCACTCTCTTTATCACTTCTATCTTATCGGTAATAAATGATTCAATTGCCCAATTGCGCTCGCAGCCGCATATTTTGTATAAGAAGTTCCACAGGATTTTATCGCCCTTATCCGTATGGTGAACCTCAGGATGGAATTGAACACCATATTTATTGGCGATGCGAAATGCGGCAACGGGCGTATTCATCGTATGGCCTATTATATCCGCACCATCAAATTGCTCTATCACGTCGCCATGAGACATCCACACGTTTATCTTTCCGCTCTCAGTTAACCCATTAAACATGTCAGAATCTTTAAAGAGCAGTTCCGCCCGCCCAAATTCGCTTTTCATTCCTTCGCCTACCACGCCACCATTTATATGCGCAATCAACTGTGCACCATAACAAATCCCGAGAATAGGTATCTCCAAATCAAGAACCTCGAAATTGCATCTTGGACTGCCTGGTTCGTGAACGCTAAACGGACTGCCGGAAAGGATAATACCTTTAATCTTACCTTTTTCTATCCCTATTCCGTCCTTAAGCGCCTCTACGGGTATATCATACGGGAGAAGTTCTGTATAAACGCCTAATTCTCTACACCTTCTCACGATGAGATGGCTATATTGCCCCCCAAAATCGAGCACTACTACTTTGTCTTTTGCTTTCATATTTCCTATCATGCTATTTCTGTCTGGCATCGTATAGTCTTTTCGTTGTCTATAAATTTATAGAACCAGGAAACATAAAAATCCGGGCGGTTAAAATTTGCATAACCGAAAGAATTATATTCTCTTCGTCGTTCTCTAATGGATAAGCCACAGGCAACGATAGAATTTCAATAGGAGAACCACAAGATTACACAGATTCTTACGAGATGTATAAATGGAGAAAAAACAAAAGTAAATGCATTTGTTTATATGCCGCTGCTAACATAGGAGGAGAATAATCGTGGGTGCTGCTTCTATCACATTGCCATGGGAGAAAAAGATTAAAAAGGTAAGAGGAGTGGAACAAACGAACAAGATAACTTTTGAGCAGTATGTAAGGCTGACTTTGAGTCATGCAATATTTTCTCGGAATGAAGATGCGTCCTGGACGGTGGAAGTACCTGTGCTTCCCGGGTGCATCACCTGGGGTATAACAAGAAGAGAGGCTGTGGAGATGGCGAAGGATGCAATAGAAGCATGGATAATTACAGCGCTTCGCTTCGGCGATGAAATCCCAGCAATTAAAATAAAATCACAAACTAAAATAGGAGAACAGAAATGAAAAAAAGAATCATACCCTGCCTTGATACAACATTCGATGAGCAGGGAAAGGCGGTTGTAGTGAAAGGAATAGAATTTGAGCAACTCAAGTATGCGGGCGACCCGGTCGAACTCGCAAAGCGATACGATGCGCAGGGAGCGGATGAACTCGTTTTTCTCGATATTTCCGCGTCCGTCGAGAGAAGGGACACAATGGTCTCAATGGTAAAGAAGATAGCAGAGCAAGTATCCATCCCGTTATGCGTAGGTGGCGGGATAAAGAGCATAGCGGATTTTGAAAAGGTGTTTGATGCTGGCGCTGATAAGATAGGCGCGAATACCGCAGCGGTTAAGAACCCGGAGCTAATAAAAGAAGCAGCCGAGAATTTTGGGAATCGTATCGTGGTTGCAATTGACTGCAAGCGGAAGTTAGAGGATGCGGAAGGCAAAACACAGGTGCAATTAGAGGATGGAACGAGTGCCTGGTATGATGTCGTAATTTACGGCGGGCGTGAGTACACAGGAATTGATGCGATAAAGTGGGCAAAAGAGGTACAGACGCTCGGTGCTGCGGAGATATTGCTAACTTCTAAGGATAGAGATGGTACAACAGACGGCTACGACATACCCATTACAAAAGCAATTGCAGAAGCGGTGGACATTCCCGTAATTGCTTCTGGTGGTGTGGGGACTTTAGAGCACATTTACGAGGGGTTTGTTAATGGTGCGGCGGACGCATGCCTGGCAGCGAGTATTTTCCATTACGGGACGTACACGGTTGGGCAGATAAAGGATTATCTGCGGGAAAAGGGGCTAAAATTGTAATTTTAACTCTTTATTCTCTAAAGTTCTAAAAGGAGGAACAGGATCTTGGAAAAGATAAATATTGCGTTGGTTGGCTATGGAAACGTGGGCAGAGGAGTCGAAGAGGCAATAAAAATAAATGTTGATACGGAGTTAGTAGCAGTTTTAACCAGAAGACCGGAACAAGTAAGAAAAGAGCTAAATGATGTCCCGGCATTCCATATCGAGGAAGACCCAGAAGATATTCAAATAGATGTGGCGATTCTCTGCGGTGGCTCAAAGGAAGACATCCCGGTTCAGGGTCCAAAGTTTGCCAGGAGATTCAATACGGTTGACAGTTTTGATACGCATGCAGATATCCCGAGCTATTTTCAGAAGATGGATTCAATCGCAAAAGAGCAGGGACATGTCCATGTAATTTCCGCAGGTTGGGATCCCGGGATTTTCTCTCTGATGCGGGTCTTAGGCGAGGCATTTATACCACGAAGCAAACAGTACACGTTTTGGGGTAGAGGAGTCAGCCAGGGGCATTCCGATGCGGCAAGAAAAGTTGAGGGCGTCCTGGATGCCAGAGCGTACACAATTCCGATAGAGCAAGCGATACAACGTGTAAGAACAGGAGAAGCTCAGGAATTCACCAAAAGAGAGATGCATAAACGCTTGGTTTATGTTGTTGCAGAAGAAGGGGCGGATACAGAGCGAATACGAAGGGAAATAGTAACCATGCCACATTATTATGGTGAATATGATACAGAAGTATTGTTCATCAGCAAAGAGGCGATGCTGGAAGAACATTCTAAACTGCCTCATGGCGGTTTTGTACTTGCTTCTGGCGTGACAGGCGAGGGCAATAAGCAAATACTTGAGTACCGGTGTCAATTGGAGAGCAACCCTGAGTTTACAGCCAACGTTTTGGTCGCGTGCGCAAGAGCAGCATTTAGACTGAGCAAAGAGGGGCGCAAGGGTGCTTTTACCATGCTCGATATCCCGCCAAGGTATTTGAGCCCGCATTCTGAGGAGACACTGAGAAAGAGTTTTATGTAGGTGAAATGGAATAAATGCCAAAAGACAAAAGCATCAAACGGGTATTAGTAATAGGCTCTGGACCTATTATCATTGGTCAAGCGTGCGAATTTGATTATTCGGGTACGCAAGCGTGCAAAGCGCTAAAGGAGGAGGGTTATGAAGTCGTGTTGGTGAATTCCAATCCCGCGACCATCATGACAGACCCGGGAATGGCTGACCGGACGTACATCGAACCGCTTACTGTGGAGAACGTGGAGAAGATAATAGCAAAGGAGCGACCGGATGCGTTGCTGCCCAATCTTGGCGGTCAGACAGGGCTAAATCTCTCTGCGGAACTCAACAAAAGCGGGATACTGGCCAAATACGGTGTTAGGATGATAGGTGTAAAAGCTGATGCAATTGAACGTGGTGAAGACCGTATTGCATTCAAAGAGACCATGGCAAAACTGGATATTCCAATGCCTGAAAGCTCGCCCGCTTATTCTATCGCGGAAGCAGAGAAGATAGCACAGGAATTGGGTTATCCTGTGGTCGTCAGACCGGCATATACCATGGGTGGAACCGGCGGCGGGATTGTATACAACGTAGAAGAATTGAAGACAATTGTCACCCGGGGTATCTCAGCAAGCTTAATAGGACAGGTACTCATAGAGGAATCGGTCTTAGGCTGGGAAGAACTCGAACTTGAAGTGATCAGGGATAAAAAGGGTAATAAGATTACTGTTTGTTTTATTGAAAATGTGGATGCCATGGGCGTGCATACAGGCGATAGTTTTTGTGTAGCGCCGATGCTAACGGTTAAGAAAGAGCTGCAGCAGAAGTTACAGGAGATGTCTTACAGGATCGTTGATGCCATTGGAGTATTGGGTGGAACAAACGTGCAATTTGCGCATAACCCAGAAGATGGCAGAATAGTGGTTATTGAGATCAATCCACGCACTTCACGATCCTCTGCATTAGCATCCAAAGCTACTGGGTTCCCTATCGCGCGTATATCCGCGAAACTCGCTACGGGTATAACCCTTGACGAGCTCCCTTACTGGAAAGAAGGTACGCTTGACAAATATACACCGAGCGGTGATTACGTAGTGGTAAAATTCGCCAGATGGGCATTTGAGAAGTTCACCCAGACGCAAGACGTATTGGGGACACAGATGAAAGCCGTGGGTGAGGTGATGAGCATCGGTAAGAATTTCAAGGAGGCGTTTCAAAAGGCGATTCGCTCTCTTGAGATCAAAAGATACGGTGTTGGTGGCGTGAATGATTTTGCAGCGCTTTCCCTTCCGGAACTCAAGACGAAAATAGTTTATCCGTCGAGTGAGCGCATTTTCTTGATCTATGAAGCTTTGCGCAAAGGGATGTCAGTTGAAGAGCTTTATCAGATGACAAAAATCGGTAGATGGTTCATAAGCCAGATGCAGGAGCTGGTAGAACTCGAGGAAGAGCTAAAGAAGTTTTACGGTATGGATTTGCCAGACGACATGCTTAAAAGTGCAAAGGAGAACGGATTCTCGGACAGATACCTCGCACAACTACTGGACAAGACAGAACAGCAGATACGCACACAGCGCCTCAACGCAGGGAAGAAGGAGGCGTATGCACCAGTGCCGGTAAGCGGTGCCGATGCCGCATATTATTACTCAACATATATTGCTGAAGATTCGGTTAGTGTATCGCCCAAGCGCAAGGTAATGATTTTAGGCGGCGGACCCAATCGAATAGGTCAGGGCATAGAGTTTGATTATACCTGTGTGCACGCCGCATTCGCATTACGAGAAGAGGGGCTTGAGTCGGTAATGGTCAATTGCAACCCCGAAACGGTATCTACCGATTACGATACCTCGGACAAGCTTTATTTCGAGCCTCTAACAGTAGAGGACGTGTTAAGCATTTACGAGAAGGAGAAGCCAGATGGTGTAATCGTCCAGTTTGGCGGGCAAACCCCATTAAATATAGCACGGGAGCTTTATAACGCAGGCGTGAAGATTCTGGGTACGAGTCCGGATAGCATTCATCTGGCTGAGGATAGGGAGCTATTCAAGGAAGTGATAACAAAGCTTGGTATTCCACAGCCGGAAAGCGGCACCGCACGGTCCGTAGGAGAGGCGCTTGCGGTTGGCCATGAAATAGGATTCCCATTGATGGTGCGACCCTCTTTTGTACTTGGTGGCAGGGGCATGGAGGTAGTGTATGACGAGAAGATGCTCCGAGATTACGCAAAAGCTGCGGTAGATGTTAGTCCTGAATATCCGATGCTAATAGATAAATTCTTAGAGCACGCGATCGAGACCGAGGTGGATGCGATTGCAGATGGCGAGGACGTGTATATTACCGCAGTAATGGAGCATATAGAGCTTGCTGGAGTTCACTCGGGAGATAGTGCCTGCGTAATTCCTTCGCGTAATATTTCAAAACGTAATCTTGCTGAAATAGAGGATTATACAAAGAAAATTGCGGATGCACTCCAGGTCGTTGGACTCATGAATATCCAATACGCAATAGCTGATGGTAAGGTTTATATTTTAGAGGCAAACCCACGTGCGTCACGTACCGTTCCATTAGTAAGTAAGGTTACTGGCGTTCCGGTAGCCAAAATAGCAACGAAGGTGCTGTTAGGCAAAAAGCTGAACGAGTTACTTGATTTAGCTACGGTTAAAAAGGAAATACCTTATTTTGGTGTGAAGGAAGCTGTATTTCCTTTTAATATGTTTCCCGATGTTGACCCTGTGCTGGGACCTGAGATGAAGAGCACGGGCGAGGTGATGGGTATTGCATCTACCTTTGGATTAGCGTTTTACAAAGCGCAGGAAGCTGCGGGTATGAAATTACCCTCTGAAGGAACCGTGCTGATTTCTGTTGCTGATAACGACAGACAAGACATTCTTGAGGTAGCAACCAGACTTAAAAAGTTAGGGTTCCGGATACTTGCAACAAAGGGTACGAAAGCGTTCCTGGATAAGAATGGTGTAGAATCCGATTTAGCGCTAAAGCTGAACGAAGGTCGTCCCAATATAACTGACGACATCCATAATGGCCGTGTCCAGATGGTAATCAATACGCCGGTAGGCAAGAAAGGTAAATATGCCGATAGCTATATCCGGAAAACCGCAATCCAGCACAAAATACCGTATATTACTACTGCTGCTGCGGCGATGGCTACGGTTGCGGGAATAGAGACGGTGAAGTCCGGAGATGTAGTGGTTAAGTCTATTCAGGAATATCATGAAGCGTGAAGCAGGGATTGGCTGTGTTTCCGAAGAAACAGCTCTGAGATCTACGAGCTTTATGTGGCTGCCCTATAATATGCTACTATGATGAGTAAATTAGCAGAATAAACAATAGTATGACCAGATAAAGGGTGGTTGACTACAATGAAACGAAGATAGGCATAATTGCAATAATAGATTCTGGAAGAGGGAATATGAGCGGATGTTGTAGCAACGGTAGAATACGGCATGCAGTTAGCTGCGGTTGTGAATAAGGACAACGTGTATGGCGTTCCGTTTCATCCAGAGAAGTCGTCAAAGAAAGGGTTGCATGTTTTGAGTGATTTTGTAAGGGTGTGTGAATGTTGAGATTCGAAAAGCTTTTATGCTCTGAAACGTAGGTAAGCAATACGCATATAGATAAAATAAAAAGGCCACTATAAAATGATGTGAAAATGATAAGCGGGATAGTTCGTCACGAGTCGTGGATAAACGAAGTACTTCGCATTAATTCACTTATTGGAGGGATAACCGAAGTTAGGTTCGTTTATTCAACGTTAGACAACATAGGAAAGGTCCAAGGGTGAGAATATGGATACTAAAAAGCCCCAAAACATTGATGAATACAAAAAATGGTTGAAAGAGAAACATGAATTTGAGATTTCCGATAGGACCCAGACATATTATGAGTCCGTAACAGGTAGAATCAAGCATAATCTCGAAAAATCCGATTTTTGGATTCAACTAACCGAGAATCTCAAAAAGTATGATGAGGATTATTTAGTAAAAACAGGATACTCTCTATTGATACCGGAGTTTAAACCAAAGATATACATAAAGTCTTTCGATTCATTTTTATTAAAAACATTTAGGAAAAATATCTTAGAGAACAAGCGTTGGCCCGATGAGCCGGAAGGTGAATGGATACTTCCTGATAGCTGGTGTACTAAGGTAAATGACATTATAAGAACACTATTTGTAGTTAAATATCTAGATGGTGTTGAGTTTATGATAGATAAAATAAAATCACTTTGTGAGTCACGTAGTATGGAGTGCAGAGTTTTTCTCGAAGCTAGAGAAGAGGGGTATTATGCGGCACATGTATATACGAAACGAGAATTTGAGATTCCAGGAGTTAATTGGGATACAGAAAAGATTGATATTTCAATTGAGATTCAAATAACAACACAACTACAGGAGGTAATTCGGAGATTGCTGCATAAATACTATGAAGATAAGAGAAAAGGGATTAGAGAAGAAGATATAAAGTGGCAATGGGATTATAAAAGCGATGAATTTGCTACAAATTATTTAGGGCATATACTTCATTATGTTGAGGGCATGATTATGGAGATTAGGGAAAAGCAAACGGAGGAGATAGCATGAAAGAGAAGTTTAAAAAATATTTAGAGGATGTAGGCATAACAGGAGATATTCGTGGAAGGGTTGAGAGGATCTATGATTTTTACCAGGAGATTTGCCCCGATGAAATCACAGGTATTTTCATAACCGACTACATAAAGGAAGACGGAGAACGGGTGTATGAGCATCTTTGGTTTTTTTCTGAGAAATACTGCATGGAAGCAAAGCAATTTATAACAACGGATGACTTTGATATCACACCAATAAAGAACCAAATAATTTACTGGATGCTAAAAAAACAGGATTATGATTTCAAAAAGGCGACAGAAAAGTCGAGACTTCATTTAGAATTCGAGATGGATACTACGATAGAAGGCGAGCTTAAAGCGTCAAAAGGGAATTGTGACTATCTTAGGGCCATAATCCTCAAATATGTTAAGTCAAATATGAAGGAATGAGTCCTACGTCACCTAACACAGTATATGCGCTTCGCACCTCGGATGCTCTCCAAAATTGCTCTCCATCTATCGGTCAGGCAACTTCGCATACACAGATATCGCTAAACTATAGGCCCAATGCCACTCTTAGAAAGAATAAAAAAACAATTAAAATGCGTAAAGGTGTTTAAAATATGATGGAAAACAAAACAAAATGTTAGCGAAACGGATAATTCCCTGTTTGGACAGTGACTTCGGCGTGCCCTGAGGTAGAGTAGTAAAAGGAATAGAATTCAAGCAGATAAAATCAGCCGGTACAATTTGCCTATCCAAAAAATAAGCAAAGGCAATCCGTTGAGTCCCTCATACCTCATCCAATCCAATCCTTTCGACCTCTTTCACCGTATCAAAATCACCATCTTCCGAGATTATCGTAAATATTCCATGAACAAAAGCGCAGGATAGATGAATAGCATCTCGGGGGTCCAATCGGTATTTCTTAATAAATTCATACGCCTGCCTGAGTACCATACCATCAACCTCCAGAAAAGTCAAGTTCGGTGTTTCCAGAAAAGCTTTTCCCGCCTCAAGAGCGGAATCAAAACCACGTTCTTTTTTCACTATCCAGAAAAATTCATCAAATGTCAAAACAGAAGTAAATGCGACCTCTTCTCCTTCCCTAACTTTTTTTATCAGTTTTCTGGCCTTATCACCTTTTTCACCTTCATATAGGGCTGCATAAATGAATACGTTTGCATCAAGGTATCTCATCTTTTCATCTTCTTAAATCTTTCCTCTATCTCACCCTCATAAGCTTCATGCGGGTGAATATCTTCCACGGTTTTCCCTGCCTTTGCAATCCGTTCAAAAACTTCTTCTGTTTTAATTGTAGGCTTTCTTATTAGAATACCATCTTCTTTGAGCTCAAAAATAACTTTTGTGCCTGGAACAATGTTCATAGCCTTCCGAAACATCTTTGGTATGACTACTTGTCCTTTTTGCCCAATTTTCATCGCCCCCATTATCATTCATACCTCTAGTTATACTTTAGTATGACATATATTTGAACTTATTAACAAGATGAAAAAGCAATAAAAACAAGATGTTAGCAAAACGGTTAATCCCACATGTTTGGACTGTGGTTTTGGTGTGCTAGAGGAGAGGGTGATTAAAGGAATAGAGTTCAAGCAGATAAAATCTGTGGGTGTTCCTTGAGTGCTTGCGGTCGGAGCACATAATACTCAGCCATGCGTGTCTTGCTTTACTGCTTTTCTCCATGTTTTCAGCACCTTTGTCATGCATTCATTGAAAGGGTTGCTCAGTTTTCCTTTAAAACTAATTTCGTTCTTCAGTATCTTCCGCTTCAATTCGTCCTCGCTTGAAGATTCCGCTAAGATAAATGCGTTACCGATTTCCCATGCGAAATGAGCATCGCTTCCCGCGGTAATCGTTAAATTATGCTTCAATGCGAATTCCACTGCTTTATTATTGTGTTTTTGGGAAACGCATCTTGAATTAAATCCTTCTATACAGTCCACGAGTTTTGCATCTTCGTCTGTGGGCTGCAGTGCTGATTTTCTTACTACATCGAAAGGATGAGGTATTATGCTGATGCCATTCTGTTCCTTGATCTCCGCGACAACACCGGGAACGTCCTTTGATTTGATTTCTTCTTCGAGGAAAAGCCCGATTATCTCGCCTCTTTCTGTCTTGATTTCCGAACCGACAATCACCATAAAATCATCTTTTTCGTATTTCTTCGCTTCTACGCCACCTTTTATCGTGTCATGGTCTGTGACTGCAATTCCGTCTAAGCCTTTTTTTATACCTGTTTTTATAAGCTGCTCGGGCTCAATAACGCCATCAAGCGAGTATTTCGTGTGTGTGTGCAAATCGTACTTCATTTCATCTTAGTTTTGAAACTGGCATATTAATAGTGCATATCAACAGATGCTGCTCGCTCTTTTTTGCTTCGTTAACGTCATAGCTGAGCCAACAAAGCTTTTATTTCCGGTACCGAACAAACATCCGCGGGTTTATTACCTGTCAAATCACAAATAAGGGCGGTTAACACATTTGATTCCTGCTCTTTACCCATACCGCTACCCGAGCCAACGCGATAATACTTGCAGCCAAATACTAACGTCGGCACGCCACCAGTGCTGTATTTAGAAAATATGTCACTATCTTCGTCAGAGTTCATATTATCGTGGAAAGAGATATACCCCTCAAAGTTTGATGTTACGTTTACTATTACTGGATGCTCCCATTTACAATGCCCACAAGCATCGGAACCAAAGTAATAAATAATTGGTTTTCCATCCTCCATGCTGATTTCGTCATTGCTCACGGTGAAACTGCCGATTGTTCTGTTCTGTTCCTGCTGCGCTTTTGCACGTTCTTCCGCTTCCTTCCGCTGCTGCTCCACCGTCTCTTTAAAATCTTCTATGTCAATTCCTTCCGGGAATAACAATCCACCGTCTTTTGTTATATATGCTGCTGCCTCCTGGGACCTACCCATCGAAGATACATTAACCACTATTTTATACAGGTTTGCGCCTTCTACCTCTGTTGTATTTATCACCTCAACCTCAACACCAGGCGAAACGACATAATCCTTGAGAAATACAAGCACATTCTCTCCTGCCTCTCCAGCTTTCAACTCATTTGCCGCACCAATACTTTGCGTTTGTGGTTGCGGGAAAACGATAGCCCCGATTGCCACCCCGATAAGAATACCCACTATCAGCCCTACAATTAGAACACCAATTGTCTTCATTCCTGTTCCTTCGCTTTTATCTTCGCTCGGCATCTGGCAACTTTTAATAAATCAGATTTTATGTGTATAAAAACATATCGTAAATTGTAGGGTGCGACTTAAGGTTCATCACAGCGTACACGGTGCGCGTATTGAGCTATTGAAGCGTTTACAGGAATGCGAAGAAATATGCACCCACAAAATTAGATTCAGCTTAAATTTCTGCCAGCTCTTTCCGAAGATACTCACCTTTCGGTGAAATATGGACCATTACCTCTATTACGTTCGGGACGTTCCGAATAATCTCGTTACGTATCCGTTCGGCGATTTCATGACCCTGTTCTATGGTAAAACTCGGATCGGTTTCCGCATATAACTCCACGTGCAAAGCGCCACCCATGGTGCGGATGCGAAGGCTGTGTGTGAACGTTACTTCGGGCTGCCATTTCTTCTATCAAAGCAACGATTTCCAGCGAAGGCGAGAAATCAATCAGCTCCTTTACTGACTGCACTCCTTCTTCCCAGGCTACGTGAAGGATAAGTCCTGCAATAATCACGGTCCTGATGCTTTACATGAGGACGATCTCGGGAAAGATATAACAGAGTACCACACGGAAAAGCACGGCCATTGAACTGACGGAGCCACTTCGGTGATGCCAGGCGTTCGCAACCAGCACGGGGCTGCTTAAATCTATCCCACGCCGCAGTGTCACCCGGAAAAGGACTTCTTTTACTGCCACTGCGATTGCGGCAATCAATCCGACGTCAAACAGAAACTGTGTGTATTTGTACTCGGCATGGATTGCATCCACAATTAAGCCCACTTCCGACATACGCTAACAGCAGAGAGAAAAACAATACCCCCAGCGTTTCTACACGGCGGTATCCATAATGCATGTGCACATCCGCCTCTCGTGCACCGAACATTAAGGTTACCAGCGCGATGAAGTCCGATAGCAGGTCAGAGAATGTGTGGACCCCATCGGCAACCAATGCCAGGTATCCTGTATAATAACCGACCATAATCTTAACAGTGGCAAGTCCTACGTTGATGACTGCACCGATTATGGTTATCACGATTGCCTTTTTTAGTCGGTCCTGAGTTCGTAGTTGAGTTGGCATCAGTCTAAAACCAATTTTTTATACTTCAAAATCAAATGACGATATTTATAGTTAACTATCACTACGCCGAAGTATTTTGGTAAGATTCCGGTTGAAGACGTCGTGCTTGCTGATGGTGGATTATCGGTATATATCTGTAAGAAAGAATTTTATCTTGATTTAGCCTTTCACGTATAATTAGCGAACAAGAAAGCATAATATTCAACTAACTCATATTCACACCGCTCCATTTTTCTTTTTTAAGTAGCTGCCACGCCTGATAGTAACATAGCCTCTGTTAACTCGGTATTCATTTTATCTGGCACCGCATATCCAATATTTCGGAGCAAGCTTTTAAAAGGCTCTTCAACAGCAAACACGCATTTTGGTGGGTCTACGTACAATAAATAACTTGACAGATGCTCCAAAACGTCTTTAAAGCTCATGGCGGGCAGTTCCGAGTGCGTGCATTGAACGAGATTATAAAACAGACAAAGGAGGAAAAAGAAACCATAATTGCTCTCTTTTGTCCTAAAATAGCTA
>QBUM01000213.1 GCA_013180585.1 Candidatus Methanophagaceae archaeon GoMg2 | reverse complement strand
CCATCCACACGATCCACCAGCCCTTTATCTTTCATATAAGCCCAGTATTGTGGATTGCAAATCGGTTTAAGCCACGTATTCACTTCCGTTTGCTCAGTCGCCGTATAGTCAAAGAACTCTATGTTCTCATCCGTGGACAAGCAAGCTTCAGAAATCTGCTTACCACGACCCACCGCAATCAAATAAATGAGATAGATTCGCCAGATGTTTAAATCATCAGCAAACTTGATTATTTCTGGTATTCCTCTGTAATTATCCCTTGTCACCGTTGTAAAGAACTGTACAGAAAGCCCTTCCTCTTCACATGCTTTCAGCCCGCGGAGCATGTTCTTAAACGCACCATTCACGCCACGAAACTCATCATGTGCGCTGCCAACCGCATCAATGCTCATTGCCGCACGTTCAAGACCCGCCTTTTTTAACCGTTTCGCAACTTCATTCGTTATCAGCGTTCCATTCGTTGCCATCACGACCTGCATGTCGAAAGACGCAGCATATTCAATGAGGTCATAGATGTCCTCTCTCAGCAGCGGCTCACCACCCGTGAATCCGAACTTGACCGGTCCGAGCTTGGCTGCGTCCTCTATAAGCCCGAACCCCTCTTCTGTCGTGAGTTCTCCTGAGCCCACTTCACTAATCGAACAATGTTTGCACTTCAGGTTACACCGCTTTGTGACCGCCCAGATGATCTCACCTGGCAGATAGCTGAAACAGCCGGTTCCTACCGCATCGTTTGCAAAGATTTCGTCTTTATGTGCACTTATCCATGACTTTAGTTCTTCTACTGACATTTTAAATACATTCCTAATCCTTTGAAAATGAAAATACCCGTGAGTGCCACGAGTATAAAGAGCATCCCGATGAATCCATTCTTGCATATAGCGTCTAACCCTTCTTTGTCCCTCCATTTGCCATTAATCATTGGGATTACACTCCTGAGCAGAAAGAAAGCTGGTAACAGGAGCAATAGAACTGCTATTTCCCGTGTGATAAATATGACGGGAATAAACAGGATTAAAGAGCATAATGTCAGTAGGATATAGATTGGCGCCATTTTCTCCTTTCCGAATCTCACGACAAGAGTCCTTTTATTTGCCGATTTGTCCGCTTCATAATCAGGGAATTCGCGAATTATCTTCATTGCCGGCACAGACAAAGTCCATGGAAGCGCAACGATAAGAGGCAACCAGCTAAATCCCTGATAAATATAATAACCGGCAAATACCGGAATGGTAAATCCAATCGCCATAAATAGAGCGCTAAACCCATTATAAGATGCTCTCAGTGGTGGTGCGGTATAAAACAGACCCATTAAAATCCCGAATATACCGAGTGGAATCGTTAATATTCCTGTATCAAAGTAGAACTGTAATATTACTCCAAGCGGGATAGCGGCGATGAAGAAGAGAATAGCTGCCGTTAGAACCTGCTTTCCTGATAAAAGACCCTCTACCAATACCCGTGTGCCTCCAGTCGTGGTTACTCCGACTCTATCGCCACCAATTCGTCCTATATTTATCCTGTCTGTTTCGTAGTCGAAATACTCGTTCGACATGAATGCTCCATTCGTTATAAAATAGGTTATGATAAGCGAAATGACAAACACACGCCAATCTATTGTTCCCGCTTCGGACCATGCAATTGCGGTCCCGAGTAAGAACGGTAAAAGTATCGTTGGGTGCTTATGCAATTCCTGAATCCTTATCCATGCAATTAATTTGTTAGTCACATTTTGCTTTGGGTTATCCTGAAATATAAATATGCTTTTTTATGTACATATCCAGCCATGAATATAACATATTACAAGAAAATCCGAACCTGAATATGTTTAAAGCATTTGTGCCGCTCGCTAAAAGCATCCGGATTTGAATTTTAACGTGACGTTTAGTATTTACTAAAAATTAGCCTATTCTGAGAGTTAGACTATCGTTTTATACACGCCTAATGTCCGCTCTGCAGTTTTATCCCCGATATAGCCATTCTCAATTATTCGCCTCGACTCTGCTCCCATCTTACCCATATCTTCACTTAACACCTCTTCTATTTTACTTGTCCCATTATCCAGAGCCATTAGCATATCTATTTTGCATTGATAGTATCATATAAATAATTGTACGTTCTTTGTTCTGCATAAGACTACAGGAACTAAAAGAAAATGAAGCTGAAAGGAACTTGGGAACTCGCAGCGATAGCCGCACTAACAATCTTTTTTCTGCTTTTTGCGGTCTTTAACCTGGGTGCCGTTACGATGCCTTCTTCCTGCTGGCAGCCGTCAAAAGCAGCTTTGGGCGAAGAGAATATCCCTGTGGTTTTTGACTTAGGACATGTTCAGCAAGTAAAAGCGGTTTATATATTCTTGCGTGATGCGAAGCGAACTAAGTTCGATCTATATGGCTGTGCTGCGGATAATGTGGAACCGCGTTCAGAAGATTGGTGGATGCTCGCCTCTTATGATAAAGACCCCGCAAATAGTGTGCACTTTTCCAATTGGGATAAAAAGGATTTTGGTAATAACAGCGTACGGTTTCTCAAGTTCGTATTCGATGCCGCGGAATCGGACGGTAAGATAGGGGAGATTCTGGTAGTATCGGCGGGGAATAAAAAGGTTGATGTAGTTGATGTACAGGCGGAAGGTGAGTTCGAAGACCCGGTGCGGTTAGTAGATGAGCAACAGTTCGTGGAACTCCCAATAACACAGGAGTATGGCGCTTACTTTGATGAGATGTACTTTATGCGAACTGCGGAAGAGCATTTGAATCGTGAGGAGCCATACGAATGGACGCATCCACCGCTTGGAAAGCTTATAATCGCATCGGGCATTCTGACGTTTGGTATGAACCCATTTGGCTGGCGTATTCTTGGCGTATTAGCCGCAGCATTGATGATTCCTATAATATTCCTTCTGAGTAAGCGCATTTTTAAAAGTGCGTTAATGGGCTTCTTCGCGGCTTTCCTTTTGACATTCGATTTCATGCACTTCGCTCTGGCGCGATTGGCAACTGGCGAGATATACATCGCTTTTTTTTCTCTTTTGATGTTCTATCTTGCCTTTGATTATTTCTCCAATCGAGAGGGCAGTGAAAAAGGAAAGACCACTTCTCTTTTCCTGAGCTTTGTCTTCTTCGGGTGTTGCTTCGCGGTGAAATGGATTGCAATCTTTGGTTTTGTAGCAATTTTAATCCTATTAGTGATTAGCGATCTAAAAGTCAGGAAGCCAATTCTTAGCGATTGGAAGACCGTCTTAGCAGGGCTACTCGTTGCCGCTGCTATTTACATCGCGACTTATATTCCATCCATGTTCGCAGGCGAGGGACATGGTCTCGTGGATGTCATCAAGTTGCAGTTCTACATGTTTGGATACCATGCAGGAATTGACGCGACGCATCCCTTCTCTTCTCCCTGGTGGAGCTGGCCCTTGATGTTTAACCCTTTTGACCCCGGGGTTCATGTACCACTTTGGATGTACTCCAACACCTTTGACGGCACAGTTTCGAGTATTGTTTTGATGGGTAATCCTATTATATGGTGGTGCGGTATTCCCGCCTTGATTTTCATAGCGGCACGGATCGTATCGGATAAAGTAAGACATATAGGTAGGGATAATAGCGTTGCACTATTCATTCTC
The DNA here is from genome assembly GCA_013180585.1 of Candidatus Methanophagaceae archaeon GoMg2. GTDB lineage: Archaea > Halobacteriota > Syntropharchaeia > Alkanophagales > Methanospirareceae > QENJ01. The sequence continues at coordinate 11,837 of QBUM01000213.1, read as the reverse complement.
ATTCCTTTCCTGTTGCAATGGGTCCCTTTTGTGCTCATCACAAGAATCCTATTTATCTATCATTTTATGCCCAATGTGCCGTTCATGATACTTGCACTCACTTATTGGGTAAACGAGCTACATCTGAAAGCGTCCACGAGAAAAGGAGTAGCATCATTCGTTATTTTGTGCTTTCTTATTTTAGCCTCTGCCGCAGTTCTTTTCTTCCTGTTTTACCCTGTAATATCAGGTTACCCCGTAGCGTGTGAATATAAGGAGAGTTTAAGATGGTTAAGTAGCTGGTCGTTTTGATAGTTTTTTTTGTTTCTTGTATCCACAAGATTGCTACCACTTTCTCACAATTTTTCGTGTGAATTTATTAATAATTGTTTATCGCGGAGCCCGCATAGAACACATAGTGTCTTCAGCGCTCTTCGTGATCGCGGCGGTAAGCAAATACCCTTATTAATTTCATGCTCATGGGTGTCCCTATGAGTTATGAAAGTTTCTTTTAGAAGAAGAGTATCAGGGGAAATCGTGTGGTTTTTTATCTCAGATATACAATACAGCTTTGCACCTAAAGTCTGAAACTTGCACCTAAAGTTCAGATATTATTTTTTGTGATACTCTTGAGATACCAAAGGATTGATATATGTGAGTCATGTAGGATATACCAATTTCTATGTTTCCGACTGCCACCATCACCATAGTTTCTAAGGGACATCTTTACGGCTAAGCCCCTATTTTGATTAAATTATGAATATACCTTATTGCTGATATTGAAGAAATTATTGTTAGAATTCCAATAATGATCCCAAAAATTCTCCACCTAACCTCAGATATAGGCGGCACTTCGTTGCTCAAAGTTTTAAGATCGTTTATAGCCTCGTAGAAATTATCTACCGATTTAACCCAATCCGTGCCTCTGCTCAATCTTGCCTCTAACAAATGCCCATTTACTCGTTCCTTTAATGCTTGAACCTTTTTTGTATCTGGTGCTGGTAGCATTAATAATCTGTATTTAAATGTTGATCCTTTTAATCTCGGCTTTAATTCATCAAATAGATCACATGCGTACTCATGTAATGTTTCAAGAGCTGCACGTCTTATATGCTCAGTAGATATTTTATCTCCAAAACAGCTTCATTTTCATCATTTGAATTAACAGCATTTGCAATGTGTGTGGTAACGTCTCGTAATTCGGTTAAGCCATACCATGCGATAGTTTTTAAATCTATTTCATACTTAAGTATAACTTTGGTAGCTATCTCGTATGGTGTCCCTAATGCCTTCTGAAGTTCATCCTCTATGATCGGAGATAAAATAGATATTTTAGTCACTCTCACTCAAAAATTCAAACTCACCTGTTTCAATTCCAAATTCGTCATCAAACACCTTATTTATTCTTTCTCTTTCAATAGGTGATATGAACGCATATGTTTTATGTCTGTGGTATCCTAATTTACCATGAACATTTCTTTTTGGTGCCTTTATTGTGATTTTATATTCTTTTTCAAATTCATGCAAGGTGATTTTTTTATCAGTTACATCTAACCCAGTACTTTTTTGGATATCTCTATTCAATTTTCTAATTAATTGCTCTTTTAAAGATACATCTTGTATCTCGGTAGGTTCTCTGTGATGAGTCAACGGTAACACCATATCTTTAGCCTCATTGTCCTCTATTCGCATTTTGTATCGTATCCCTCCTTTATATCCCTTTTTGTTGGGACTATACTCCTGTACTTATATACAGGATCTATGGCTTATTATTATTAATAATAATAATATATTCCAATCATAGCATATAAAAAGCTTTCGGTTGGTATAAAAAGCTTTACTAATTTTTCCTTTATATCCCTTCCGCTCTCCTCTTCACAGGCGTAACAATTATCTCAAAATCATCCTTCTTCTTCGCTTTTATCTCCCCCAGCAACATATCCCCTTCTTCTATTTGCCTTATCATAACAAACTTCTAGCATCTATTTCGACACAGCCACCATAAAAAAACTTCGCATTGTTTCGATAATGTGCAATACTGTGAGGATAATGCGCTAAAAATCTATCTTAGCTTTCTTCTCAGAAGAAAGCCTTTATGCTATTTCGTCTCAGTGCGCAAAAGGGCTTTGCACCTAAAGTCGGTGAAATATTGGACTTTTAGTGCAAAGCCATACAATACAGATACTTTATATGAAATAGATATACAATATGTTATATGACCAATGAGGGCCCGTAGCTTAGGTTGGTTAGAGCGCCCGGCTCATAACCGGGCGGTCAAGGGTTCAAATCCCTTCGGGCCCAATTTCCAAGCATTTCAGATATGTATTTTCGCCCTTCTTCTGACGTGAATAACGGCAGGTCCCACAGTTGAACTACTTTATAGCGTGTAATAGTAACAGTCTCCGCAGTCTTTGGATTATATCCCTCTTTATCATATTTTTGCTTTGCAACCAGAATGCCCCTTCTTTGCCATTTTGGCGTTTCGTTTAGGTTTATCCCCATATGAAATAGCATCTCGTGCACATCCCTTGCTTTCAGCCCCATCAGCCGTTTCTCGGCTTCCTTTTTACTTAATCCCTTGTCTATCAGTCCGTAATAGCCATAAGCATTGATATGGTTCCTCCAAGCTTCCGCCTGCCTCTGTGCAAGATACTCTAACGCATCAGTTCCGCCACAAACCGGGATTACCCTTGCATCAAACGCAATAGCTTCTTTAAAACCCAAAATGATGGTCAACGCACTTGCAATGGAACTTGCAATCACAGAATCCAGCTTTTCTATCCTACCCTTAAAGGGAACAGACTCGAAAAGTATGCTTATCTCGTCTGAGAAGATGTACGCAATCACAGGGTCGAAACCGCTCTTCTCGAAGAAAATCACCACTGCTTCCGCCATACTCCTTGCAAATCTTTCGTCGTATGGCTTCTTGAATTCGTTCTCACGCAATACACGCTTGAAGTTTCTGCCGTCTACTCGTACTACTAAAGGGGCGTTTGTCTTTATTCCTGCGTATATCGCTCTATCAATATCTTTTTTATATCTGTGGTGAGGCCAAGTTTTCATTCCTCGTTATTAAACTCTTCTCCCTCTCTCTTTTCTCCCCCTTCCCCTCCGCGCTCTTTAGTCGCTATCCTTCTCATGACATGTTTTATCAATACGATGTCCCCCATCGCAATTACCCACCGGTACGGGATAATTACGCCCAGTTTATTGCCCACATCAAAAACGTTTGGATTTATATCCCTCACCGCAAACCCTGATATTCGCTTCTCTGTTATGTCCACATTTATATCCTCTACTTTGCCGACATACATACCCTTGTCCGTGTATATCTCCTGCCCATATAACGAAGACAATTCTATTTCCATAATACTATTTATGAACTAAGGGGGATATATAAAATTAACTGATTACAAAGATACGATGCACACGTCTATTCAAGTGGGTAAGCTCCTTGGCATACCGATAAAACTACATTTCACTTTTCTGATTATATTGTTCCTATTCATTTTTGCATTTGCAAATGGCTCTGCCACGGACTATCGTATTCCAATGGGCTTAGGGGGCATCGAGATGGACCCAGTCCTCCGCTATTCTTTAGCCACGTTAGCTGCTGTTCTATTCTTCTTCACTCTGTTACTCCATGAGATGGCGCATTCCTATGTTGCAATGAAATTTGGGACGAAGATACAGAGCATCACGCTCTTCTTCTTTGGTGGCTTAGCTATGATGGAGGAGATACCCAAGAGCCCGGAAAAGGAGTGGAGGATTGCAATTGCCGGACCCCTAATGAGTTTTGCCATTGGTACTTTATTTTATCTTGTGTATATCGTGCTAAACCGTTTAAATTTGGGCTTTTACCGTCCGATAGGAATTCTTGTGTTAGTCATCGGTTCTTTCAATATAGTGTTAGCAATCTTCAATTTAATACCTGCATTCCCAATGGACGGAGGACGAGTTTTAAGAGCTGTTCTCGCAAAGCGGATGTCATTCTTAAAAGCGACGAAGAAGGCGGTATTGATAGGGAAAATATTTGCGGGTGCAATGGTAATAGCGGGTCTTTTTTTCGACCCTTTCACTTTTATTTTGACCGGTGAGCGGGGAATGAACCTCTGGCTCCCCTTACTTGCCCTCTTCCTGTACATGGCAGCCACGGAAGAAGAGAGAGCCACCATCACTTTTGCCACGTTAGAAGGAATAAGGGTGAAGAATGTCATGAGAACCGAGAGGGCAAGCGTGTCGGAGGACATGTCAATCATGGAGCTGATGAGAAAGATGCTGGAGGAGAAGACAGCCGAATACGCAGTAGTGAATGAGAGCGGGGATTTAAAAGGGTTTGTAACGCTTGATGCCGTAAAAAAAATACCAGCCGAGCAAAGACACTTTTTTAATGTTTCTAACGCTATGAGTCCATTCGACAGCTTTGGCGATGTTATATTAGGTGAGGAACAGGCGGCGGAAGCGTTAAAAAGGATGATACGGGACAGACGAGATATTTTGGCGGTGAGAGAAGAAGTGAGTGGGAACTTTGTGGGAGTAATAACAAGAAGGGACTTAGCGCTTTATATAGAGATGCTGAGAGGAAATATTTAACAACAAAGCGTAATATCCAACTAAATTTAATTATTGACACAGATTAACGCTGATTAACGCAGAAGAAATTAAATCTGTGTAAATCAGTGTGAATCTGCGTCCTAAATAAATAGGTAGAAGTCATACTTTATATACAGCAAGAAATGGTATTTATTGGGGGGCTAAAACACCGATAACACACTGAAACTCGATTACTATTTTTACTCTCTCGTGAATATCTGTTGTGCCTAAAATTTTCGGAATGACTATAACCGCAGAATCAAGCCTGGAAGTAAATTTATGGCATTTGTATAGCGAGATAAAAAAACCACGAGATTACACTAGATTAGCACAAGATTTTTGGGTCAACATCAGATAAAAGAGCCAAGAGAGTACCAATAAAGTACTTAAGTCAGATATATAGTATTGTCTTCTCGTGAAAATCTGTGCAATCAGGTGGTTTACCAAACAATTACAATTTATGAAGAGAAATACTTTATGGTATGGTAGTAAACGAAATATGTATAGGGGCAATTATTTATGATAGAAAAGATTTTTAGAGCGATGTTTCGGCTCGAGGACCTACGGCAAATCCTGCGTGAAACCGCACCCGACCACCACTTGAGTGATGAGCAGAAAGAGGATTTTGAAAAGACTTTGGCAGAGCTTAAGATGGTTTTCGATACGAAAGATGGTCAGAAGCTAAAATATCTTACGGACAAGATCGAGCTGCGAACGAGAGAGGAGGAGTACATAAACATTGACCCGATTCAGTCGGCAGGAAGGCTAACACCCGAGGCGAGGAAGGTTTTAATTGCATATGGGGACGGCTACTCTGTTTGTGATTACTGTTTCAAACCATTCAGGCTGGATTACATAAAACGACCGCCGGTTGCGGAATTCATGGCAGAACTTGCGGAATTTGTGGGTATGGATGTTGTTCGTGTAGTGCGAGGTGCTCGCAACGGATTTCAGATCGTTTCCAATGCCCTTCTTGACAAGGGGGATGTTGCCTTAGTCTCTTCACTGGCGCACTATACACTTTGTATTGCAATAGAATCCGTAGGTGCATTATGGAAGGAGATTCGGGTGGATGAGCATAACGTCATAACCGCGGAGAATACGGCGAATAAGATAGAAGAGGTAAAGGAGCAGACGGGAAAACTTCCGAAATTGGTTGCTGTATCTCATTTTGACTACATGTTTGCGAATGAGCACGACATTTATGGAATTGGGAAGGTATGCAAAGAGTATGACATTCCTTTTTTGTACAATGGCGCTTATACTGTCGGTGTGATGCCGGTGGACGGTAAGAAGATCGGTGCGGATTTCGTTGTTGGTTCAGGGCATAAGAGCATGGCAGCTCCTGCACCAACGGGTGTGCTTGCGACGACCGAAGATTTTGCGGACATCGTCTTTGCAACGACAAAGTTAAAAGGTGACATTACAGGGCGACAATTTGGAATAAAAGAGACGCAGTTACTTGGATGCACGGTGATGGGTGCACCGCTGGTGGCGATGATGGCATCATTCCCAAAGGTGAAAGAGCGGGTAAAGCACTGGGACGAAGAGGTAGAGAAATCCCGGTTTTTTATAGCGGAGTTTTTGAAGATAAAAGGAAATAAGATCTCATCTGAGATGCCGCGGAAGCATACGCTAACGAAGGTGGATACACGAGATTCATTCGATCTGATTGCAAAAACGCACAAGAGACGGGGTTATTTCCTTTATGACGAGCTAACAAAGCGGAAGATTACAGGTATCTTCCCGGGGACAACGAGAGAGTTTAAACTGAATACGTACGGGTTGAATTGGGAACAGGTTAAGTATCTTGCGAACGCTTTTAAAGAGATTGCGGAGAAGTATGAATTGGAATGATTGCTCAATAGCCAGAACACAGTTCTCACGCTTGGGATAATGGGTACAAGACAACAAAGATTGGACTTGCACAGCCAGTCATATAATCTATAACAACCATTAACGGTTGGCCCCATCAAAAATCTTCTCAGCAGCAGCTAAAGACTCTTTTTTGACCTCTGCAATCCTTTTCTCCATTAATCCCCCCGAGCCAATATATTATTCAGATTCATCAATTTCCCTCTCTTAACTGCTAACAAAAGCATAATGCCACCTTTTCGATTGAGTTTCTTACCATCATTACCACGCCTCAATCTTCAGTTTAGCTGTTTTTATTCGACCTTTGCGTATTCCCCGCTTGTCCACTATCAAGCACTATTAGGCGTTAATTCCGGTTTTTTGCCTTGCGATTCTGAGCGAGGATAAATGCCATATAGTGTCCAAAATTGCACACTATATTTAAAGCTTTCGAGAGGGGTGTAAAATTGATTCAAGGATAATTAGAAGAGGTAGGGAATTGATTCCAACTCATTATGGTTGTTATAGCATATAATCACAGCCATTTATTAACAACAATGGGCAATGATTTAACATGATAATAAAGGTAGCGGTTGCGGGAGCAAAAGGGCGAATGGGCAGTCAGGTGGTGAGTGGCATCTTAGAGAACGCTAATATGGAATTGGTAGCGGGTTTTGACCCGAGTGGTGTGGGAGAAGAGATAGCACCAGGGGTGATTTTATCAAGCCCCGATGAGATGGAGGGCGTGTTAAAGGCAGTTAAGCCCAATGTATTCGTGGATTTCACTAACGCAGCAGCATCCGTGGCAAACGTAAAAGTTGCAGCTCGTGATAACGTGAAGCTTGTGATTGGCACCACGGGGTATTCGGAGCAGCAGTTCAAAGAGATGGAAGACGTCATAAAAGTACCTGCCATTATCTCTCCGAACTTCTCTATCGGTGTGAATGTATTCTGGAAATTGATTGCAGAAGCGGCGAGGCGTCTTCACGCATACGGGTATCACGTGGAGATCATAGAGATGCACCATTCGCATAAAAAGGATGCTCCGAGTGGTACGGCAGTAAAAGCTGCGGGAATTATCGCTGATTGCTTGGGCGTGGATAAATTCGTATATGGCAGGCAGGGCATAACGGGTGAGCGACCGGATGATGAGATAGGGATACATGCAGTGCGTGCTGGTGACATCGTCGGCGAGCATACCGTATTGTATGCGGGCATAGGGGAACGTCTTGAGATTACACACCGAGCGCACAGTCGAGAAGCGTTCGCTCAGGGTGCAGTAAAAGCCATTGAGTGGATTAACGGTAAAGAAAAGAGTGGGATATATTCTATGGACGATATGATGCGGGAACTGGAATGAACCGTTGCCTGTGCATGGATAAATAGCAAGAAAGCATAATATCCAGCTAAAATTAATTATTGACACAGATTAACACTGATTAACGCAGAAGAAATTAAATCCGTGTAAATCTGCGTGAATCGGCGTCTTAAATAGGTAGAAGTGTAAAGGAAATTGCCGCTCGTTTCTGGATAAAGGGTAAGCGTACCTTATTTAAAGTCCTACTTTGAATAGAAGTATATGAAATGGCAGTTTTGAAAAAGATACACGCGTTTGGAAAAAGGAATAGAATAGAATTCACATACCATGCACGTTTGAGGATGTACAAAAGGTTAGTGCTGAGGACATAAGAGAATGCCTGCTCAATGGTAGAATAGTGGAAAGCTATCCAATGATAACCATTATCCAAGTTATCTACTCTTTCTTGAGGATAAATATCTGTATGCTGTTTGTGCCGTGGCCGAGAAGAAGATATATATAATCACAGCATATTATCCATAAGAAGATGAACCCGGAAGATTTATGCCCTATTTGTGGAGGAGAATTGGAAGAGACAGAAGTAAAGGAAGATATATGGCTAGGTGAGGAGTTATTAGTTATTGAAAACGTCCATGCGAAGGTTTGCGATAAGTGTAGCGAGAAAATAGTGAGTTATGACGAAATGCAGAGAATAGATAGAGTTATACGTGAATTTAACTACAGAAAGATGGATTTGAAACGAATTACAGCGTATGTGACGTCTATATAAGAAGTACTTCTCAGACCACGCCAAACGCTCATCGGTAGAATCCGCACGTCCTAAATATTGGATTGATGTTTCTTACCGCAATTTATTTGAGGTTGCAGTCGTCATATACATCATGCCCTGCTTTAAGTGCTCGAAGAAGGAGCTTCAAAAATGCACGAAAAAGAATTGTACCCAGCGCTAGAGAAATTCTTAGAGACCAAAAAGAATTGTCTTTCGGAATACGTTGGAACTGAATAATTAGTGAATCGAGGAAGAGTCAGCATCAGAGCAGATGTTTTCAGAGTATCAAATTAATGTGAAAAACCACACCAAAATCGCCCTTAGCGTCAATTAGACGCAAACTGTTATATATGCTAATAATGCATATAAAACAACAGGGGTGATAAGATGATACCCGATTATCAAAGCATTATGCTCCCGCTCTTAAAATATGCAGGGGATAAGGAAGAACATCATATCAGAGATGCGATAGAAGGACTCGCCGATGAATTCAAATTAACAGAAGAAGAAAGAAAAGAACTTTTACCAAGCGGCCTGCAAGCATTTTTTGATAATAGGGTTGCTTGGGCGAACACGTATCTGAAAAAAGCAGGTTTATTAAAATCTACCAGAAGAGGCTATTTTAGAATTACTGATAGAGGTCTAAAAGTCTTAGAAAAACCGCCAAAAGAGATTAACGTCAACTATCTCGAACAATATCAGGAATTTATTGATTTTAGAGGGTCCTCAAAATCAGGTGAAAGCGAATTGGATGAACCTCTAAAATATGAAGATACTACACCCGAAGAACTCATAGGAATTGGTCATCAAAAATTGCAAGATGATCTTGCTTCTGAGTTGCTTGATCGTATTAAAGATTGTTCTCCAAGTTTCTTTGAAAGAATAGTAGTAGAACTTTTGGTCAAAATGGGTTATGGAGGATCACGACAAGATGCCGGTAAAGCAATAGGAAAAAGTCATGATGAAGGTATTGACGGAATAATAAAAGAAGACAAACTTGGGTTAGACATTGTATATATACAGGCAAAGAAATGGGAGAATCCCGTTAGCCGCCCGGAAATACAGAAATTTGCAGGTGCTTTACAGGGTAAGAGGGCAAGAAAGGGTATTTTTATAACTACCTCGAAATTCTCAAAAAGTTCAATAGAATATGTTAAAATGATCGAAAGTAAGATTATCCTTATTGATGGTGAACAATTAGCTAAATTGATGATCGAAAATGATGTCGGAGTATCAACTATTGCATCGTACATAATCAAAAAGATAGATTTAGATTATTTCATGGAGGCGTAACGTTATGGGAACGGATTTGGGTATTCTAAAGAGGGTGATTATACGGAAAAAATGGCCAGATGAGGCCTCTGATTTCACGCCCTGGTTGGCAAGAGAAGACAACATAGAAATGTTAAGTTCAGCATTAGGACTCGAATTACAGGTAGAAAACACAGAAGTATCCGTGGGGCCGTATTCAGCGGATATTTTAGCAAAGGATGCTGGTACTGATAGATATGTTGTTATAGAAAATCAACTTAAAAGAACTAACCATGACCATTTAGGTAAATTAATAACTTATGGCTCTGTTTTAGATGCTTCAGCAGTTGTCTGGATTGCAAGTGAATTTACAGAAGAGCATAAAAAGGCGTTGGATTGGTTAAATGATCATACATCTGATGAAATATCATTTTATGGTGTGATTCTTGAGCTGTGGCAGATAGATGAATCAAAACCTGCTGTTAGGTTTAATGTGGTTAGCAAACCTGCTGATATTGGAAAAGATAAGGTGATTGGCTCTGATAGTCTTACCGAAATAAAAAAGTTACAACTGGAGTTTTGGACACAATTTAGAGAGAAATTGAGTAAAAGGAAAGAGATACCATCAGTACAATCAGCAAGACCGCAATACTGGTTCAATGTCTCTTTAGGACGATCTGGGATCCATTTATCTAATACTGCTAACACATTTGATAATAAAATCGGCGTTAGGGTTTATATCAGGAGTAAAGTTGCAAGTGCTGCGTTGCCACAGTTATTGCAAGTGAAAGAAGAGATAGAAGCTGAAATAGGTGAAAAATTAGAATGGGATCCGAATCCAGAAAATCTTGATAAAACTATTGCCTTAATTCGAGATGCTGATTTAACAAAGAGAGATAACTGGGATGAATATCTCGATTGGCTAACGGATATGACTATTAAGTTCCGGAAAACATTTTCAAAGAGAGTGAAAAGTTTGGATTTGACCAAAAGAATTGATGAAACGCAAGATACGGAATCAACGTAATATACACGAAAAAGACCTGTATCCCGCAGTAGAAACATTCTTGAAGACCCAAAAGAATTGTCCGACCGAATACGTTGGAACTGAGCTATCACTGAAGCGAGGAAAAACCAGCCTCAGAGCAGATGTGTTTGGAGTGTAAAACGAAGGAGAAAAAACTATCTATTTATGCGAAGGCAAAAGAGAACGAAAACGCAGGAGTTTCGGCAAAGTTGTTGGCGAAGCCATATAACTCCTGAAATATGCTGATTATGTCTATATCTTTGGCTCAACGGCAAGTTTTGAAGCCAAAGATTTAGAAGACCAGATGAAGTAACATTAATTTTATATGGATAAAGTATAAAGGTAGAGTAAGGCTGATGAACATGGCAACCGTAACGAAAAAGTCAGGAATGATAGTCTTACCAACAAGGATTTCTCACATATTAGTAGAAGCAACGAACGAACCAAGAGTAGATATAGCGCTTAATATCGTTATAAATGACTTTCTGGAACGCCGATTAGAAGAAGCTATAAAACAGATAGAAGCATTTGAAGATAAATGGAAGATCAATTTTGACGAGTTCAAAGAGCGATGTGGGCATGACGAGTTATCCGATAAGAGCGATCCCTACTCCTGGGAAGTAGAGGAAGATTTTAGGGAATGGGAAGCGGCCGAAACACTAAAAAAGCATTATTCGCGTATTTTAGATAGGTACACGCCGTGACATCATTTGTTGAGGCAATACTTGGAGAAAGCGAAGAAAGCGGTATTATAACACATACTGAAGTGAATGTTGAAGGCCCAATCACGAAGATACGACTGACTATAGAGGCTGTCCCACAATTACCCAACAACCACAGATAGCATCCCACCTGCATATCACAAAAAGATTTATTTCGTTCTAACACCTATGCCATTCTGAGTTAGTCCTACACAGAAATGCGAAATCATCTCTAAAAAATCGCGAAATTCTAATTTCACTCGAAATTTAAACGAAAGGTTTTTATTGCTGTCTGTATAACCCTTATTTAACTATAACAGCGAGGTGAAGATAAGGAATGGCGAT
>QBUM01000214.1 GCA_013180585.1 Candidatus Methanophagaceae archaeon GoMg2 | reverse complement strand
CCTTACTAATGGGCTTACCTTAAATCCTACTTTTTGCAGATAATCCAGTATTTCCCCGTGCGATGAGAACTCTTTACCGTCAACCAGGCCAAGCCCATACGTAAAGAAATCGAGAGGTCGAGAAGCAGTAACCCTCGGGTCAAGCTGCCTTACCGAGCCCGCCGCCGCGTTCCTTGGATTTGAGATTGATGGGATAGTGGTGAAGGTAAATAGCATAGCACAACAAGACAGGCTGGGCACGATTTCGAGGAGTCCGCGATGGGCAATTGCATACAAGTTCCCGGCGAGGGAGGAGTTTACGCGGGTGAAGGATATAGTGGTACAGGTAGGACGAACAGGCGCTTTGACGCCCGTTGCCGTATTAGAGCCCGTGCAGATAGGTGGTGTGACTGTACGCCGGGCAACATTGCATAACGAAGATGAGTTGCGGCGGAAGGATGTCCGGGTTAGCGATACAGTAGTGGTGGAAAGGGCGGGCGATGTCATACCCGAAGTTGTGAGCGTGATAAAATCGAAGCGGACTGATGCAGAGAGAGAATTCAAGATGCCCGATAGGTGTCCGGTCTGCGGTGCGGAGGTGTTGAAAGAGGGGCCGATTGTGAGGTGTATTGGCGTTTCATGCACTGCGCAGTTGAAGGAGCGGATAAACCATTTTGTGTCGCTTCGTGCAATGAACATAGACGGCTTGGGTGATAAGGTAATAGAGCAGTTAGTGGATAGGAATAAAGTTTCTGACGCCGCGGATTTGTTCTTCTTAACGAAAAGAGACCTATTGAAGCTGGAGCGGATGGGTGAGAAGTCAGCACGGAACATATTAAAAGCGTTAGAAAAGAGCAAACAAACAACTTTTTCGCGGGTCATTCACGCTCTGGGGATAAGACATGTGGGAGTACATACTGCGTCTTTGCTCGCTGATAATTTTAGTGATATGGATGCGGTGAGAAGTGCGAGCTATGACGAGTTGGTAAGCATATCAGAGATAGGACCTGAGGTAGCGAAAAGCATTCTTCTATTCTTCGAGCAGGAATGTACGAAGGAATTGTTAGGGAAGCTGGAAAGAGCGGGTGTGTGGTACGATAAGACGGAAAAAGTAGCAGAGGACGAGAAGTTTCTGGAGGGTAAGACATTTGTTTTTACTGGTCGAATCAGTATGCCAAGAGAGGAGGCGAAGAGCTTAGTAGAGCGGTTGGGAGGTAAAGAGGTATCGAGCGTGTCGAAGAAGACGGATTATGTGGTAGTAGGGGAAGATCCGGGTTCTAAATTGGCAAAGGCGAAGAAGCTTGGTGTGAAGGTAATAGATGAGCAGGAGTTCAGGGAGATAGTGAAAGCGTAGTTGAGGCTATAAGTATGCACGGATTTTGCGGATATTGAGAAATAGCGTGTGTTTTTACGTCTGTTACTGAAGATCAAAGTTGCGAAAGAAGAATAAAATGTGAGAGATCGTTATAATGCGGATACGTTTACGTGGAGGGATTTCTTGTGTGTTCGGTTAAGTAGTTAGGGTCCACAAAACCAAAAGAAAAGACATACAAAAAGTATTTTAGGGACACAGATTAACGCAGATGGAAATCACAAACTTCTAATTAATTTTGGGTGCTCTGCTCTGTGACGGTAAAAAGTCGTATGAAAGGCAAAAAAGATAAATCCGTGTAAATCCGTGTCTGAAATGCGTTGTTGTGTTATTTTATGGGGCATTATTTATGTTGAGTCGTACTTAACCGAACACCCATGGGTGATAGTTAGTAGATGCTCGAACTGATATATTATGGATTGTTCTTGCCGCTGTATGGATTTGGTACATAGATGTTCTTTAATGGCTTGCAGGATTTAATCACGAATGCATCAAAAGCGAGTAAGACTCAGCCATCCCAGTTTGATATAGGCAACATGAAACCCGGGACAGTTTGCACCGCAAAAGGTCTCGATGATGATGATAATTGATGAACCCTGTAATTTCGCTCAGCTAAACACTGCTTCAAGTATTGATGAACTGAGTATGCCAGAAATAGCAAATGCAGAGCGGTTGATGATAGAGCAGGAAGAGATATGGAGAACGAAGGGAAGCTAAAGCGAGTTATGAATGTACGAACCTGTTCAATAATCCAAAAATGCAGAAAAAGAATCAATTTTTTCGTGCTCAAAATTAATTGCGGGACAGCTTCGTATGTGAATATTTCTACGTGGTGGCTGAAGAGGAAAATGGCGAATTATGAAAGATAGCAAACCACAACGAGTAGTGTGTGCAAGATAATAAAGAAAGGTAGCACTTAAGTCGCTTGTAGGCGGAGTTTTAATACACTTCTTCATGCGTTCCGATATCTATCAGCAAGACTTTCATCTTTTCCTTATCTACAAACCTGAAGATTAATCTATATTCATAACTTATTCTTAATGACCATAACCCTTTCAAAATCCCGCTTAAAGAATGTGTTTTTAAAATAGGATGGAATGGTTTATCTGTAAATAGTTCCATTTTAACCCGAAAGGAATTTACTAAATCCGGGTGCTTCTTGCTCCATTTCTTGTATATCCTTTTAAATTTCTCGTCCCAAACGATTTCAATCATTCAAGTCATCCCATAAGTCGTCAAGAGTGCCACTCTTTACCTTCCCCGCACTAAAAGCCTGATCAGCTTCTATAGCTCTTTTTGCTATTTCTGATCTCTTTAAATCAATCAACCTTTTGGAAAGAACACCAAATATATACGTTTGGTCGTTAATATCCAAATTTTCTATATTTTCCAGAACGTCTTTTATACTTGCCATGTTTTTCGTTTTGTCATTTCATATTTAAATTTAATAAAGTTTTCCAGTACAAATCCCTTCTTTTCGAGTGCTTTGATAATCTTTTGAGGTGTAAGAGCTGGAAGTTTAGGCATAAGCCTTTACCGTTAGGGTATATTCTAAAGTTCTTTCCTCCGTTGGTATCTCCTCATCATGCTCCTTTAAACTCTCTAGGTATAACTCAATAGCTTCTTTTGCCATCTCAATCGCTTCTTCTATTGAGTCACCATATGTGACACAGCCAGGAAGAGAAGGAACTATCACTGTATAACCACCCTCCGCCTCCTTTCTGAGCAGAATCCTATAATTTAATACTTTCATACAAATCTCTTCATGTTGTTTATAGTATTAATATTTTTGTCTAATTGAGCAGGATGTACTTACTGACATCTCCCCTCGCTTAGGCATAAGTGTTTTTTCCCTACCAACTGTTTCAAGTCATGACGAACCCGGTGTGGCAGAAATAGCAAAAGCCGAGAGGTTGAGATTATAAAAGGAACATCGAAGTATCCGGGCGGATGTGTTACAAGAGGTATTGACAGAGCAGCCAACATCGTTTGATGCGATCTATGAAAAATATTCAGATAAGTGCACTACACGAGAGTTAAAGAAGAAATTAGATAATCCACGAGGGCTTTATAGCGTAAAGCAATATTTGCGTGATATGGAAAACGATAACAGTGCTGTCAAAGAGCATAGAAACTGCAGTAGAGATTTGCAGACGAAAAGCGCGAGACGATGAAATAGTAGAAGAGTAGGTGGACCAATACGTAATTGGAAAGAGCCAGGAGCATATGAAAGAATTTCAGAGGATGGCACAAGATGCACATCGGAATCATTTCCAGCGCATCTACTGCCGCGGGATTTACAGATTTGGTAGGAACCTGAACGTAACACAGAAAACGTGACCCTGATTTTTTGCATTTTTTCATTGCAATAATTGACAGACCAAATCATTATTAACCGAGATTATGAGAACATTTAAAAGACCGATAGAGATATTACATTATTCATGGATTATGAAATCATTTTTGTGACTGGCGAAATATTCTTTGATCATCCTCTTTGCGGAGTTGCAATACTGAAAAGAGTACTTGAAAAAGAGGGCTATAAAGTTGGCGTGATAGAAAAACCAACAAAAGAAGATGAAATCAAGAAGTTAGGCCGACCCAAACTATTTTTTGGTGTGACCTCCGGAAGCATAGATTCTATGGTTCGTAACTATACACCGTTAAAAAAATCAAGGGCAGAAGATGAGACACAAGATTATCATGAGGTTGTTTTAGATAGAGCAACAACAGTGTTTAGTAATTGGATTAAACATCAATTCAAAGGTTCAATTTTGGTTTTGGGTGGAACGGAAGCAAGCTTGAGACGATTTGTCCATTATGATTATTGGCAGAACCGACTTAGAAAACCTATATTATTTGATACAAGAGCGGATATATTATCATATGGTAATTCCGAGAAACAAATACTTGAGATTGCAGAACGGCTAAAAAATGATTTGCCTTTGTATGATATACCAGGCACGTGCATAATAACAAAAGATAAAGTCAATACTGCTAAAGAACTTCCAAATTATGAAGAAGTCATGAATGAAAAAGAACGATTCTGCGATATGCAGAACATGTTGACAAATACTGAAGATCTTATACAAAAGATTGACAATAGATACGTATTACAATATAAAAGTCCAAAATATAGCTCTAAAGATCTTGATGGATATTATGAATTAGAGTATACAAGAGAGACGCCAAAAGAGTTAATAGGATTTGAATTCAGCGTCATAACTCATAGAGGTTGCATAGGCGATTGCAATTTTTGTTCTGTAAATCTATTACAAGGCGATAAAATAATTTCACGAAGTGAAGAATCAATATTAAGAGAAATAAAAGAAATAACAAAATTACCTCATTTCACAGGAAATATAGACGACTTGGGTGGCCCTTCTGCAAATATGTACGGGATGGATTGCAATAAATGTAATAATAGCTGCATAGATTGTAACGTTTTGGATCGAAGCAATAAGAGACTGGTAAGTCTTTTAAGAAAAGTAAGAAAAGTAGAAGGTGTTAAGAAAGTCATTATAAGAAGTGGCATACGATTTGATCTGACAACTCCGGAATACATAGCAGAGATTACAAAATATCATATATTCAATACACTCAGGATTGCTCCGGAACATGTGAATAAGAATGTCCTTAAATTGATGAACAAGGATAAAGGCGACTTAAAAAAATTCATGGCGGATTTCAAGAAAACACAAAGGAAATTATCATTCTATTTTATGACTGCACATCCGGGTTCTACAATGAAAGAAGCAAAAGAGCTTGCAATAGCAATTAAGAGATTAAAGAATGCAGAAAGTGTGCAGATTTTTACGCCTACTCCAATGACCGTATCAACATGTATGTATTATACAGGGATGGATCCAAAAACAAAAAAGAAGATATATGTTCCCTATACCTATTCTGAGAAAAAAGAACAGAAGAGAATAATATTTGAGTAAATAATTGAGATATTCAGGTTTGATTAATTAAGTAGGAGATTCAGGTTTAAGTGGCGTACCCCGCGCTAAAGAGGTTGTCCAACAATCCAAAAATGCCAGAAAAAGAAAGACAAATAGTGCTGTAAATCCAAAAAGAGGCTTTATTTTTACGCTCAAAATCAATTGTGGGACAACCTCTAAAGCGCGAGGCTTCCGCTTCCTCAGAAGTAGAAATATACGCCTTCGACTCAAACCCCGCCGAAAGCGATAAAGGTAATGAATGGATTACCCTGTATAAACCATCAAATGAAAGCGTGGACGTAGGAAACCGGACTTTAGAAACTGTGGATAGCGAAAGGGAAAGTATCTCTGAAGGCACTACCCTTTATCTATGAGCTTAAATGTAACAAAAATTGACTAAGATATGTAAATGGCACAAAACGATACCCCCCCTCAGCCAGTAGTGCAATCTCCCAACATGGCTCGTTTTCTTTCATGGTTGATGAAGAAGGGAGGCATGCACAACCTGAAAAGATGTGAGAGGAAGTGGGAACGAGAAGGGATTAATATCGAAGGCAGCATTCGGGAGTTAGACAGAAGTGTTATAACAATCGAAACATCTAGAGGTGAAAAGGTTGTACGTTTAACTGATTGGGCGTGGGCTGATCAATGGGTGTCTTACTATGATCAAAAGATACCCCATCACAGACAGACACAAAGGCTGGAAAAATAATTTTCTGTTACAGAAAAAAAAAGTAAGGTTTATATAGGGTATGAATGATAATGTATATTAGTGAACTCAATATGACTGAAGAAATATCCCCTGAGACTGAGATACCGAGAGCGTTGGAAAGATATGTGAATAAACCATACGGTGGGTTATTTGGAAATTCCGTACAGGTAAATGTCGTAGAGGAGATTGTAGCTGATCCTTATAGCAATTATCGTCCAAAAGATCTTGAAGAGATAATCGGAGCTTCACCGCCCGCCATTAGGAGAGCTCTTGGTGATCTTACAACCCTTGGTTTGCTTAAGAAAGACTTGAGCGATGCACAGCATCCGATTTACCATCCGAACTTGGATTCAAAAAAAATTATTGCATTGACGTTCTTGGCCTACGCTATGACTGATGACCGTGAAGGAACAAACCTTATGAACACTGCTATCTTAGACTATTTCATTAAAAATATAAAACCAGAAGTTGAGTTATCCGCAGCTGCCACAGCAGCCCAATATCGCTATGGGGATACTACCTGGAATGAATCGGTAATAATGATAGCCAATACACGAGAAGGTGATAAAATTACCACTGTCACACGGGAGGTTTGATTTTAATGAAGAGTGAAAAAGAGACGATTTTGCCAAAAGAAGAAACTGTCGAAACAACTACGTCAGAGGTAGTTACAATAGACTTGAAAGATTTATATCATTATGACCCTAAAGATCTTCGGCTAGACATTTCTGCCATAACTTATTCGAATCTTGCAAACATTAACGTTTCTTCCCGGGATGTACATATTGACTTCTTGGAAATGCCTGGCATAAAGAAAGATGGAATACCTGTTGTTACAGGAACAAGGATATACTTGTCTCACGTTGCTGCCCAGAAACTCGCTAAAGTTCTAAGTGATCTTTTAGAACATGTCCATTCAAAAGGCGATATGGAAAAGTACCAGAGTGAAAAAGAACGTGAAACAAAATCGAATTGAACAAAAAGTCACATAATGTTGAGTCTTAATATTATTTCGCTTACTATTCCTAAGACATTTCTTATTCATATACTTACCTCCTTTTCACTCCACTCGAAGAACATTCCAAGCGTGTTCTCAGATCTCATTTTCCGGATAAATACCTCATTCGGAGTTTCAAAGTATTCCAGGTCAAGAGCCCCATGTATACGGTTATTATACCACTCTGCAAACGCATACACAGAATCAAACCTCCACCTATGTCTTATGTACTCCTGAAACCACCGCTCAATCTTACCGTTCGTTTGCGGATTATTCCGCTTCGATGGGATGTGTTTGACACATTGAGCATTTAGATACTGTTTAAATCAGCTTACGCCCTCCTTTTTCTTTTCACCACCGCTTGCATAGAACTGAGTGCCCCTATCTGTATTAACCGCAGTGATCTGCCCACGATATGCTCTCGCTATATCTTCTGCACGTTTAAACACACCTATGGCGTTGTCTGTGGTTGCATTGGTAAAATCACCGATAGAGATGATCTTCCTCGATGCGTCGTCCTCGTACGCTATCACCTGGGACCCATCGTAGTCGAGCCAATCCGTATACACCAGAGAAAGACTGTGCTTTCGTTCATATCGGCATCTTTTACGCTTCTTTTGCTTTTTTGGATTATGTCTCGCCAGTCCCAGCTCAAGCAGATGCTGATGAATCTTGTTATGCGATATATTCTGTTTGTAGAGGCTGTCCCACAATTGATTTTGACCATAAAAATATCGCTTCTTTTGGGGTTTAAAGCCCTATTTGTCTTTCTTTTTCCGCTATTTTTGGATTGTTGGACAGCCTCTGTAATGCTTCTGGATATGGTACCTAAGTAAACGGGCACCCAAGAATGACTCTTTATAGGCATCTTCAATTATCTGCTTCTCATCATCGCTAAGATGAGTTTTGGGCCTTCTTTTCTTATCAAGCATAGGATATTCCCCCGTTTCCCTATAATACTGCACCAATTGCTGTATTCTTCTCCTTGAGACACCATATATCGCTGCAACCATCTCCGTGCTTTCCCCTTTGTTGATTACCTGATTAACTGCCCATTCGATCTTTTTGTCTGTTAGTTTCACCATAAATTGAGGTGAAGTTTCTTGACGAAATAATTTCGGGACTCTACAGTGCGTTTTCCCTTTTTCTTCAGCACTGGTACGGTATCAGCCTTCTCGTAACCCTACAGCCACGATATATACCACCCCACCCAGTTACGAAGATGTTTTGATAAAACTTTTTTTAAAAAGTTTGATTAATCTGTAACTTTAACCTTTTTTCGTAATAGGTTCTTCCGGTAGTACACATCCCAATTTTTCTATAAGTTTTCTTGATTTTTGAGGTATTTCAGCGAATTGTTTTCCCCCCTGATCTTCAATAAGTGTACTCTTTTGAGATCGCAGGAGGCAGAAGAGATATTACATGCCTTAGTACAGGTGAAAACCAACATTGGGGCTTTCTTCCATGCAGAACGGTTGAACGAGACATGTGAAAGGATAAGTGAACTTGCGTTTCTGATGCTTTTATATTACTGCCCGGCACCAATATACTAATTGAGTGACGAACATGAACCGCAAGAATGCAATAATTGCTATACTTTCTATCCTATTAGTTCTCTCGATAGCCACATCATTTCTGATCTATCAACAACAGCAGCGAGTAATAGAGGTGCAAGAGGACATTATAGAACAACTTACCAGTGCCAGTAGTGCCGGAAGTACAGCCATTGAGGCAAAGCACACTTTTATAAACGTATCGGAAGGCGTCAGTTGCGCTAATATCGTTGCTGTACGGAGCGATAACCATTTAGGTGTGATAGGTACGGTGCATGTAGAGATAAAAGACGGCACTGGAAATGTTCTGGTCAATACGAATCCGTTTACCGACCCCACAACGCAATATTCGGTAAGAGAAGCGGTAAAAGTTGCTGAGGACTACACAAATATAAACGTCTCGAATAAAGACATCTCCATTTATTTTGACATAAATGGCACTTTGATAGGCGGGCCATCAGCAGGTGCCGCGATTACCGCTGCCACCATAGCTGCGATAGAAGGTAAGGCGGTAAGACAGGACGTGGTCATTACAGGAAGTATCGAAAAAGGGGGGTATATAGGACAGGTAGGATCTGTGCTTAATAAGGCAAAAGCGGCGGAGACGAACGGTCTGAAACTTTTTTTAGTACCTAAAGAGCAGAAGAGACTGACTTATTACGAGCAGAAGACAAAAGAGTATGATCTATTAGGGTTCACGTTTGTACGGGCATATTACACGCCAAAGGAGATAGACCTCGGCGAGTACATGAAGGGCAAGATGGAAGTCGAGGAGGTATCAACGATTGATGACGTGGTGGCGTATATGATTTTGTGATGGACCTCTGGAATCACCCACCTAATCATCTAAAGTGGACATGCTAATTTGCGGATTTATCATACCACAAACTTCTTCTCAAACTGTGTCAAATTCTCACAACCGTTCTTCAGCACGAGCACCATATCCTCTAATCTAACGCCGCCGAGTTCAGGGTAGTACAATCCGGGCTCTATTGTAATTACATTACCTGCTCGTAATTCGTAATCATTATCACCAACGCCGGGGTTTTCATGTATATCCAGCCCCACACCATGACCCGTAGTGTGAATGAATCCTTTTTTACTTCCTTTTCTTAAAGTGTCATAACCCCTGTCCTCGAATATATCGCATACGTGATTATGCACCTCTTTACAGGTTACGCCCGCTTTCACAATATCCAAAGCCGCATCCTGAGCTTGTTTGACTGCGGCATACATCTCTTTTAGCTCATTTCCCGGCTCACCTTTGACGACTGTTCGTGACATATCTGCAAAATATCTCTCGGTCTTCAGTCGTGGGAAGATATCAATGATAATGGATTCGTATGCTGAAATAGGTCCATGCCCCGAGAAGTGAGGATCCGCCGCCTTCGTCCCGCATGCGACTATCGGCTCGCCTGCGTCACACGTGCAGCCGGAATCAATCAATGCGTGCTCTATGCCGGCTTTTAGTATTTCCGAGGTGAGAATTTCATCGTTCACCACAAGAAGATTGCCCTCTACGAAAGATTTCTTTATGAGTCCTATGGCAATTCCCATTGCGTGCTCACATGCTCGCTGTGCCTTTCGCATATAATTCATCTCCTGTTCCGTCTTTATCTCCCGCTCCTTCGTCATCTCCACGGCCTCCACCGGAACCACTTCTATACCTTCCGTTCGCAGCGTATTGGCAATGTACACCGGGAAATATTTTGGGACTTCTATCGCATTCACGTCTTCTTCCAAAAGAACTTTTAGAATAAGCTCTTCCTGTTTCAGGTCATAGCCATAATCGAGTGTAGAACGAATTTCGTTTACTATTGACTCCTTTACCGCCCGTCCATATTCCATCTGAGACACGATGAGCATGTCTTTTCTTCCGTGGGGTAGGTAGAGATAGGTAAAAGGTGCGGTGGAAAGAAAACGAGTGGCGTAATACATGTCTGCGTTACGCATGCTCTCACTGACCATTAGAAGAGGTTTTTGCCGCTCTTCTATTTCTTCTGCCATATTCACAATTTGTTTTAGGCTTATTTGTAATTTAGTGCTTGGATCTTTTACTGCGCGACACGTATAGTAAAAGCATATCCTTTTTATTCCTTTGATAAGGATATGATAAGAGGTAAGAGAGAGAACATGAGAGAAGGCGAAGAAAGAGAAAGCTTGTTTGATAAAATAGATATAACGAAATATTCGGTGAAAAGCCTGGTTGCGATACCTCTAATCATTTTGTTTTTCGCGTTTGCTATGATAGCATATACGCAATTGAGTGTCGGTTCGCCCGTCCTCTTGGGGATGGACTTCCAAGGTGGCACGATGGTGAGAGTAGGCACTGACGAGACGAGAGAGGAGCTAACCGCGAAATTCGCTGATTATCCTCTTGCCCTCGTGGGTGGAACAGGCGTAGGAAACGAGAAGAGGATAGAATTCGGACCGATGAGCAAATCACAGCGGGACGAGTTGATAGACCTGCTCAACGCGGATTATGGAGTTGGTAGTTACCAAATGGCGAATATAAGTCCCGTGTTTGGGAAGCAATACCTAACTCAGGGATTATACGCTCTTATGATCGCCTTTTTTTTGATGGCGATAGTAGTATTCGCGGTATTCCGAACTGTTATACCACCATCAGCAGTAATTTTTGCCGCTTTTTCTGACATCGTAGTCGCCGTTGCCTGTATGAACTTAATGGGAATGGAGTTATCGCTTGGCACGGTAGCGGCATTGCTCATGCTCATAGGTTATTCTGTGGACTCCAATATCTTATTAACGACCAATCTGCTCCGCAAAAAGGGTGACTTAAACGAAAAGTTACGAAACACGATGAAGACGGGCATTATGATGACCTCCACAACGCTGACTGCGATATTTGCCCTGTTTATCGTCTCTTATTTCATTGATATTACCATTCTAAAAGC
Organism: Candidatus Methanophagaceae archaeon GoMg2; assembly: GCA_013180585.1. GTDB lineage: Archaea > Halobacteriota > Syntropharchaeia > Alkanophagales > Methanospirareceae > QENJ01. Next base: position 4,433 of record QBUM01000214.1, on the reverse strand, counting down.
GATATCAATCGTGCTTATATTCGGGCTCGTTATGGATTTGATGAACACCTGGCTGCTAAATGCTGGAATATTAAGGTGGTACATTGAAAAGCAGGAGAAGAAGAAATTCGTACGGCGAGGTACAAAAAGGGATGTTACGAAGAGAAAGGCGACTAAAAAAGTGAAGGCATAAACGTTTTCAATCCTCAGAATCATTCAAAATCATTGAACTAAAATTAGCGTGCATACACGAATACATTCAGCTCATTAAGTCCACACTCAAACTTTTACCTTCCATCACGTCCTCTTCTGTGACTTCTACTTCTTTCTCCATCTCCAAGACCAACGTTTCGTCTTCTATATCCCCCTCGCGTATTTTATAAGCCTGTGCGAAAACGTCAAAATTCGTCGCTCCATCCTTCAGTTTCCCTGTTGAGTAAGGCACGATAAACGTGTATGAACCGTTAGCTACGGTCCTTTGTAAATACACAAATTCTCTTCCCTGGCTTGTGGTCATATTTGTCGCTATCAGAACGATAGAACCATCAGAAGCTTTTCCTTCTATTCTTGCTCCTTTTACGTATTCAAAAATCTTAACGAAGCTTACAGGCCGGATAAATTCTGGCGTTCGTTTTACTTGCTCTCCTTCCATCTTTATACCACAGTGAAGCTGCTCTATTTCTAAGTTTGCGCTTTGATAATCACCCTCATAATGTTGCCAGCCTGCGGTAGCACCAGTCTTTTCATCTACAATGGCAAAGGGGAATATGTATAGAGGCGATTCATGCACTAACCGATAGTGCTGCAAAGCCGGAATGGTTTCTGTCGTGATAACGGTGCGGGAGGAATGCGAAGGTGATTAAAGTTTTCATTGCTCGGATGACTCACGAAAATGCCCTACACGGTATTCCGCTTTATAAGGCTCATAAACAGTATTATTCTGAGAATCCACGGACAGATGGATTGCCCAATAGCCATCACGTCCTTCATCCAAGAGTATTTTTATCGAATTTGTGTCATAAAAACTCTTGGAATTCGTGGCATTTTCAGTGGCATATAGCTTCCAGTAAGAGTCTATTATAACCCAATTAGATAAATCTCGCCAGTTGCCACCAGTATATATTATTCCATAGGCGTGAGCGCCAGAAGAGCCCCATGCTATCGTCTTCGGTCCTAAACTTATATACGCCAATCGGCAGAGGTCACGAGCGTAATGAACACATACTGCCGAGTCGTTCTTAGGCGGTTCGAGGCTCGTGTACTGTTTTATCCATCTAATTACGCGCTCCTGATTTTGTGGATAAACGACCTCGTGAAGAATAACAGCAGGCCTTCTTCGCTCTTTGATCGTATAATTCGATTGGTTCCACACGGAGATAGTCTCTTCTACCTGGTAGCGATAATTCAATGGTACATGGTCTGCGAAATAATAAAAATCACTGTGGTCACACCTTAAATCCGCATTCAAATCCCACGGTACATACCACGCATAACGCTCGTTAAAGTGTGACTTCAATATGTCCAGGTCCAACTGATTGATATAGCCATCGTCATTAAAATCGAGGTCAGTCAAGCATTTAACGGCTTTTTGCCCTTCCTCCGCTTCTGCGCATACTCCGGTTACGAATCCACAGAACAAGAACAAAAGTACCATGCCCGTACACAAAGAACCTAATTTTTTACCCATTTCTATTCTATACTCTTGAATACACAAGATCCCGCACTTTTCGCGCTATATCTTCCGCGTGCATGATGGAAGTGCCCGCGAGCAAAGCGTCTGCGCCCGCCTCGAACATCCGCCTTACATCTTCTTTATTACTTATTCCACTCATTGCTACTAAAGGCACATTGGCAGGTATCTTAGACTTTATCTCAGGTGCAATCTGCTCAAAAGTCGCTACATCTACCTCGAGCGTATCTAAGTCGCGGTTGTTTATGCCTATTAGCGTAGATGCAGACATCAGGTCCATACCGGAAATCATGTCCTTCGATACCCGATCTATCTCTATGAGTGCTTCCAGACCAACCGCGGCGGCTTTCTTTGTCAGTTCGTTCAACTTACTCGCGTTCAGAAATCGTGCTATCAACAAAATAGCATCAGCGCCGTGCACATACGACTCCAGTACCTGAAACTCATCGAATATAAAGTCCTTTCGCAATACGGGAAGAGTAACAGAAAGTTTAACATCCCTTAAATCAGATAAACTACCTGCAAAAGCCTCTTCCGTGAGGACAGATATAGCACATGCACCGCCGTCTTCCATTTGTTTCGCGGCCACCGCAGATTCTACTTTAATCGCGCTTTCCCCTTTTTTTAAGCCCCTTCTCTTTACTTCTGTGATTACTGGATTTTTCACTTCTTTTTTAGCTTCTGATATCGTCATTTTTATACTTCGCCGCTCTTTCAGCCGCTCAATAATCTCCCGTTTCCGCCTTAATATCTCTTCTACCATTTTTTCTTTTTCTTAAATCTTTGTATGGACTATTTAGTAAGCGTAAGCAATTATGTATACGTGTTTATTACAACTTTTCCCCCACATTACTTTTATAATCGGATGGTGCATTATTGAATAAAAGGAGGAAAGGGGGCAGAAGATAAGAATGAGGGATGTAGCGATAATAGGTGTCGGGCATACAAAGTTTGGAAGAGCATCAAAGACTTCACTTGAGTTGTTCTCAGAAGCGTCACTGCAGGCGATGGATGATGCTGGTGTGGTGGGAAAGGATATAGAGGCATTATTTCAGGGTGCGGCGCTGCCTGGTTTTGAAGAGGGGCAGGTAATGCCCGCGGCATTCTCTGCTGCTGAACTCAACCTCGGTCCAATACCCGCGACACGGTATGAAGGCGCATGTGCATCAGCTACTGTTGCAATACGAGATGCTGCGATGTGGGTAAGTTCAGGGGACTGTGACATGGTGTTAGCAGGTGGAGTGGAAAAAGCGTTGACTATGGGCACTGCGTTTGCAACGAGGACATTTGCAATGAGCTGTCACACGCCCACAGAAGGACCAGTGGGACTCACATTCCCGGGTGTATTCGCAATGGCAGCGCGGCGTTATTCCAAAGAGTATGACATACCACTGGATAGTCTACGGGAGAAGATGGCGCATGTTTCTATAAAGAATCATGGGCACGGCGCTTTGAATCCTATGGCTCAGTTCTATAAGAAGATGGGCAACCTGAAGGTGGAGGATGTGGTAAACTCAATGATGGTGGCAGACCCGCTGACGCTTATGGATTGTTGTCCGTTTTCGGATGGTGCCGCAGCTCTTGTGCTCTGCCCTGTGGAGGATGCGAGGAAATATACAGATGACCCGGTTTACGTGTTGGGTACAGGACAGGGTTCAGGCAGTTCATTATCAAAGATGGCGGACTTAACAAAGCCGGTTTCACGGATACAGTCGGCGAAGGTTGCCTTTAAACACGCAAGACTTGAACCCAAGGATATTGACATATTAGAACTGCATGATTGCTTCACCATTGCCGAATTGATAGCGCTTGAGTGCCTGGGGTTCTTCGGCTGGGGCGAAGCGGCGGAGGCAACGGCTCAGGGCGAGACGGACATAGGCGGGAAAATACCCACAAATATGTCGGGAGGGCTGATGGGTAAGGGTCATCCGATAGGTGCAACGGGGGCATCTCAAGTGTACTGGATGGTTAAACAGATGCGTGGCGAAGCGGCAAAAGGCAATCAAATTGACCCTGTTCCTGAGTATGGGATGACCGATACGCTTGGTGGTGACTTCGGAACGCTGTGTCATATTATACTTGGAAGGACAAGGAAGTGATGAAAAAAATGGTAGGAAAAGAGCAGGAAGAGATAGAGAAAGAGCTATCTAAAGAGTATGTGGCTTTGACCTATGCGGATTATGAGGAAGGGTTGAAGGCGGGTAAATTATTAGGGCTAAAATGTGCAGCATGTGGAGGGATAACTTGCCATCCAATGCCCGTTTGCCAGTGGTGCAGTGACAGACGCCTGGAAAAGATAGAGTTAAGCGGTGAGGGCGAAGTGACGACTTTTACGGTTATTCGCGTGGCATCCGAGGGTTTCGAGGATGACGTTCCTTATATACCATGCCTGGTGAAGACAAAAGAAGGCCCGTGCGTTGTTGGGTGGCTTGATTTTGATGCCGAGAGTGTCTCGCAGGACGTAATAGGTAAACAGGTGAAAATGAGCGGTATACACACTTATAACGGTGATAAGTTCTTCAGCGGTGAGCATGTGTGCCCTGTTTTTAAGGTTATGGAATAGGTGTGATGACAAAGTCATGAACGAAAAGAAAGTGTGTGTTGTTGGAATGGGTGTAATGGGAACAGGAATAGTGCAGGTATGCGTCCAAGCAGGCTACGATACCTCGGTTGTGACTAAGGACGATGGATCCTTGGAGCGAGGGGTTACAATAATAAAAAAGGACATTTCACGATTGGCAAAGAAAGGGCGAATAACGCAAGA
>QBUM01000215.1 GCA_013180585.1 Candidatus Methanophagaceae archaeon GoMg2 | reverse complement strand
ATCGCCATTCCTTATCTTCACCTCGCTGTTATAGTTAAATAAGGGTTATACAGACAGCAATAAAAACCTTTCGTTTAAATTTCGAGTGGAATTAGAATTTCGCGATTTTTTAGAGATGATTTCGCATTTCTGTGTAGGACTAACTCAGAATGGCATAGGTGTTAGAACGAAATAAATCTTTTTGTGATATGCAGGTGGGATGCTATCTGTGGTTGTTGGATAATTGTGGGACAGCCTCTATAGCTTATAACAATCGTGGAGTCAGTTATCATAAGTTAGAAAGTTATAGAAAGGCAAAAAGGGACTACACTAAGGCAATAGAGTTCGATCCTAATTTTGGTATTGCTCACACCAGTATTGGAGATTTGCTTTATACAATAGAGGAAGACTACGACAATGCGGAACGGGAATACCGAGAAGCGTTAAAGATAAATGAAGATAGGGGTTATGCCCATAATGGTCTTGGATTAGTGTTAACCAAAAGAAAGGCATATAAAGAAGCCATAGCAGAATTTAAGAAGGCTTTAAAATTAAAGAAAGCTGCTGATTTTTACAACAACCTCGGATGTGCGCATGCGGAATACGGAAAAGGAAGTGCTATATCTCTGATTAGCTTTTTAAATGCCCAAAACAACTTCAAAAAAGCAACTCAAGGAAGAAATACCTACGTAGAAGCACATAAAAATCTAACCAGCGTTGGCGAGTTATTTATTAATGAGTTGAAAATATTCCTCCTTCGCATTTTTATTATCCTGTTTGTCTTTGTTTTGTCAATAGAGTTATTTGGACTCAGTAAAGATAATTGGTTGGAGATAACGCTGATTTTAACAGGAGTGGTAATCTTGGGCATAGTTCTATTTAGTGATTTTATGAAAATAAGGATAAAATCCCTTGGTATTCCCGGTGTTGTTGAAGTCGAATTTGAATATGAAAAGCCTAAAGCAAGAAAAGAGGCTTTCCAATTTGCTGATCCAGATCAATCTTTTGAGCTTGTAGAAACAGAAGAGGCAACGATTTAGACATCAACAGAAGCAGAAGAAACCTAAAGGGAGATATGCCCCCGGCTGAAGATGACGTTTCTGATGTTGCTAATACGGATAAATAAATAAAGGGAAGCACGAAAGAGCGTTAAAGGTACTGATCTAATGCTGTCCATTCTAAGAATAGTTTTTACCTACCCCTTCCACGATCGTTCTCCATCTGTACCCGGACAGACATCAAAGCATCCTTCAGCACCTCAATGAAGTCCCATCTTCTCTTATCGGCTTTCACTTCTACCTCTATGGCACCTCTCGCAGTCATCTGTGTTTTAGTGCCTCCGGGCTCGCCATGAGCGACGTATAATTTATTGGGCGTTTTCACATGCACCCCGATTTTATAATATGAAACACCGCCTCGGTCCCGCTCCTTCTTTATCACTATTTTTATCCAGTGTATCCGCTTAGCGGACCTGGCAATTTTCACCACCTCTTTATCTATGATTTCATCTGCGAGTTCCGTATATTCCGCATTAATCGTACCTTGAATCTCCACATCAATCTTAGCCTTTTCGCGAAGTTCACTCAGATACCGCATTATATTAGAAATCGTCACGACTCCTGCCAGATTCTGGTCTCTTACAATAGTAACAGCAAGTATATCGTGCTTCTGCATCAATCCTGAGATCTCTGCGAGATTTGCATCCACATCAGCCGTTATCACAGGAGAGTTCATAATGAGCGAGACAGGCTGCTCCATTCTCGGTACTTTCTCGCCTGTGAGTTCCCCCGCGGTCATTTTTCGCTTTGGTTTGTATAACTTTCTTACGATATCACCCTCCGTAACTATGCCAGCTAATTTATCCGCGCTATCAACGACAAGAATACGTCCCAGATGGTTCTTTCTTATGATGCTCCTCGCTTTTCCTATACTCTCTGTCGCTTCCATACATACCGGGTCACTGGTCATTTCCTTTGCTGCGGTGGTATCTTTCAAAAGTAGCGATTCCGCACCTCGTTTCATTACATCGTGCTCTGTGACAATTCCCACAATTTTACCGTCATCTGCAACGATCGGAGCACCTCTCTGACCACTATTCACCAGCTCTGTTATCGCGTCAATGGTTTGCGTATCTCGATGTATGCAATGTGGCGTAAACATGAACGCATCCACGTGTGATTCGGGATTGGATGCGAGTAGCAGGTCTTGTATATTAACCATGTATATCTCTGCACTGTCGAGCACAACCAGGTTATGGAACTTGTTCTTTTCCATAATGCCAATCGCTTTCGCTATCGTAGTATCGGGCGTTACTGTCGTTACCTTCTGAGTACTTATATCTATTACAGGTTCGTCAAACATCTCTTCTCACTTCTCTTTTTAATATACTCGTATTTAAGATATTGGTAAGCTGATATTAATGTTATAGTACTTATTACCGCTGAGCCCGCAGTAACGCGTAACATCAGGGAAAGCATTTACCACATGGCGAAAGCCGTCCTTTAGAACTTTGGCATTGAACCTTTCCTTCTTTTTCATTGTATATAAAGTATAACTACCTTCTACTAAAGACACGGATTTACACTAATTTACACGGACTTATATGAGTTTGACATTGTTGATCTGTGTCAATCTGCGTTAATCTGTGTCCTGTGATTTATTTTCTTGTTTCCGCGCTATCAGCGGTAAACAAACACAAGTTACAGGATACCCCAAAAACTTTTTTGCTATCCCCGTTCCAGCATGCACTTTGGCTCTTCCCTTGTCTTACAGCCCCCGCACACCGGCTTATACTCACAGTCTTCACATTCACCGCCGCTCTTCGCAGTAACGAAGAAATTTTCTAAGTTCTCCAATATTGTATCCGCTCTTTCTTTCCTCACGTTTCCAACCTGAGCAGGGAGAAAAGGGCACGCCCATACATCACCGTTCGGCTTAATATACATCATCCCCTTCCCCGCTAAACAACCACCGAAGAAACGCCCCAAAAGACTTATTATTCGCCTGCTGTGGATTCCCCTGGTCTGAAGCACGTAAGCCCAGTATTCGGGCGCTGCAACGGGAATTATTATCGCACTCACCTCACGCTGTTTCTTACGAATCAGATCTAAAAGAGTCATGAACTCCTCCTGCCCAAGGTCATAATCACGAATCTCGTCGCCCCGACCAAAAGGCACGAACCGATAGATGAAATAAGAATAGACACCGATTTTATCGCCATAATCTATGATTCGCTCGATTTCATCGAAATTAGGCTTGGAAGCAACTATATTCAGGTGTAAATAAAGCTTTTCGGCTACACAATTCTCAATCCCTTCAATCACGGCGTCATAAGCGCCTTCAACACCCCTTATAGCGTCGTGCATCTCCGGATTCATAGCGTCCAGACCTATTACGACTCCGACATTGAATTTATTCAGCAATTTCGCCACTTCTTTCGTTATCAACGTACCATTCGTTGCGATGAAGACATTAAAGCCTATGGATTTCGCGTATTCAATCAATTCAAAGAGGTCTTCGCGTAACAAAGGCTCGCCACCAGTGAACACAAACGACCGGATGCCTAACGCTGCTATCTGGTCTATCAGTGCCTTACCTTCTTCTACGGATAATCCCGTAGTCTTTTATCTCAACCACACAACTACGACTACTTTACGAAAGAAACAATTTAATGGCAGGTATCCTATCATAATACACTTTACCATTCAAATCTGTAAACTTTGTGCAATTAATTTCCCCTTCTGGCACTGTTAAAGTCTTTTTACGTATGATTTGAGGATAAGAGCCGGTGTGTACGGTGTAGTTGTAGAGTTCCCCTGACTTCAAAGTAAAAGAGTTGTCGAAGGTGATATTTTGCCACCCGTGTCTATAACCCGCCCAATTCCCACTTGCTATTGTCCCTAACTCGTTCCAAATTCTAACGTATTCGGAATGCCCGCCTGTTCCCGGGCATGAATAAGTATAAAGTTTGGACATGTTTATTGTTTGTTTTAGCTTTATTGTGCCTGTATGAACGCCAGAGATGCTGGGGTATGTTCCTGCGCCCGTATCAAACACAAGAGCAGGCGTTGATGAAAGAATCGTGAATGTACCATTCTTCGCTGGTGCTGTTCCCACAAGACTTCCATCTTCATCAGATAACTGTATGTCACTCAGATTCATCTTGGTCGTTTCTCCTGGCTCACCAATAACGCTAACGTTAAGCACTACTACAGAGCCACTTAAGCCGTTTTGTATTGGATTTTCGGAACCCCCAACTAAAACCCGAGTCCCCCAATCAAAGTTATTGTAGGTAGAATTTTCCCAGTTGGACGTTAGAATACCTTGATGGACGTCCACAACTTTTATAACGCTGTTAGTGTACGAGATATTAAATATTATACATTGAATCGGACCGTTCTGCGGATTGGTAATGTTCACGGGTATTAATACGTGGGTATCCTTGTATCCACTTGTATCCACAACACCAAAATGGTCAGCAGTAGGAATCGCAGAAGTGGGTAACTGGACTGACAACACTATTACAGCAACTAAGATTACATTCATTGCTTTGCTATCCATTTCTATTATTCCTCTTACTTCTACTTTTTGTTTAATTATATGTTTTCCGTCTTAGTTATCGGATACACAATTGCAAACTTATTCTTAGAAACGTTTGGAAATGAACTTATGGCTACACTTTTCTTCTCCATAGCGAAAGATACGAAACTGCTATTAAGCCAGCGATAGCGGAAAATGCATCGAAGCCCGGTGGACTTGGTGTTGCTTTTGACGTGGCTGCCGGTACCGAAGATGGGCTTGATATAGACGATGGCGATGCCTTCGCGGGAGATGCTGTTGTAGGCATTAGAGATGGCTTTATCGTGGGTGGGGATGTTGGAAAAATATATCCTGCATCGTCAGGCGCCATTGCTTCCTCTTCGCTTTCCTCCGCGGGTGATACCGTTGGCGATACTGTTGGTGATGGCGAAAGGGTTGGTGAGGATGCAGAAGTGAGATTGGTAACTATAGTGAATGTACCATTCTTTGTGGGTGCCGTGTCGAAGCCCACATTTTCGCCGCTCAGGTCAGATAACTGTAGGTTATTCAAACGTATATCTGTCGTTTCTCCGGGTTCACCGATAATACTAAACTTAAGCAGTACAACTGAGCCAGAAGAGCAGTTCTGTATCGCATGCTCATCTTTCCCATCGTACACCATGGCAACGCGAGTGCCCCATGGCAAATTGTTGGTGATTGGACTATCCCATAATGATGTTAGATCGCCTTTCTGTGCACCCACAACGTTTATAACGCTGTTATCGTATGATATATCAAACCTTAAACTTACAATCGGCCCGTTTTGCACGTTGGTAATGTTCACAGGAACCAAGATATATGTGCCTTGATCTTCACCACTAACATCAGAAACGCCAAAGTTATCAGCAGTGGGCAGTGCAAACGCAAGGGGTGCAAACAGCCCGAATATAGCGGACGCCAGTAATACGGAAAGGCCAATTCTTTTATCCATTTTTATACTCGCTCTCAGATTGCTTTATAACAATTCTATCTTGCCCACAGATGCGTCTTTCATCATTGCTAAGTCACCCGCATCAGCGAATATACCATTATCGTTCAAGTCGAATTTCTGGTCAGGTATAAGTTTGCCAACGGCTACATCTACCATCATTGCTAAATCACCAACATCTGCGGGAATACCATTATTATTAAAATCGCCCTTTTTCCATGAGGCAGAGGTGTTTACCGTTTTTGTCGCCTCTACGCCCATTATATTTGTATCTTGACTTACATTACCACGAAAATCAAAGTTATCAGCGGCAGGCGGTGCAAATGCAAGTGGTACAAACGCATACATAGCTACCACTGTTAATATAATCAAATCAAGCACCAATCGCTTAATCCCTCTTCCCTGGTTCATATCACTTATTATATACAACTTATAATTATATAAAATAGTATGCAGCGGAACTTTCGGTTTTGGAATTAAAAATGGGACTAATAAAAAACTAAACAACCCCTACCAGGGATGAAATCGCCCTGTAATGTTGGGTAGGGGTATATAAGGCCTATCGAGACACGTTCTAAGCTTACAACAGTTCTATCTTGTCAACGGTAGCGTCTTTCATCATGGCTAAGTCACCGACATCTGCAGAATGTCCGTTAGCGTTCAAGTCGAATTTCCAGTCAGACGTGATCTTGTCAACGGTAGCATCTTTCATCATGGCTAAGTCGCCAACATCCGCAGAATGTCCGTTCTCGTTCAAATCGCCCTTTCTCCAAAGAATAATGTTTACCGTTTTCTGTTCTCCAGATTCTACGGTCAGCAGCGATGAATTATCCCAATATCTTAGTTTTGTGCAATTCACGTAGTAATCTCCTGTCTCCAAATCGTTGAGACTGAAATAACCCGTTCCGTTTGTGGTTGTCGTATCCCGCACTGCGCCTGAGTCCTTCGCTGTTAAAGTAACAGTTACTCCTTCCATTTCTGTTCCCGTGCGGTCCGTTAAATGTCCTTCTATTAAGCCATAGTGTATCAGGGTGAACGTACCATTCTTCGCTGGTGCTGTTCCTATTTGATAGTTTGGATGACCTTCAGCCAGTTGTATATTTGTAAATTCCATCTCGCTTGTGTCGCCCAATTCGCCAATAACGCTGAAATTAAGCAGTACAACAGAACCAGTCGAGCCATTTTGTAGCGCATGCTCATCTACGGAATCATAAAATATTGCAACCGCGGTGCCCCAATCATGGTTACAATATGCAGGGGTATCCCAGTCTGAAATTAGGGTACCTTTCTGGACATCTACAATGGTTATATCACTGTTATTGTATAGCACATCAAATTTTATACTGGGAACAGGTCCATTCTGCACATTGGTGATGTTTACGGGTATTATTACGTGTGTATCCTTGTAACCGCTTGCGTCATCAACGCCGATGCTGGTAGCGGTAGGTAGCGCAACAGCAATTGGCACAAACGTCCCAAATACAGCAGCCACTACTAATATAGTTAAACCGATTACTAATCTCTTTTTACCTTCTTTCATTTTTTATTTGTCACCTCCTACCGTTTGTATTTTTACTTTCCCGCATGTGGATGTGTTCTCCGTCCGTTACGAAGTCACCACGTTTGTGGATAAGCATTGTAAATATATCTGTTAAATCACTAATTTAAGCTTTATCATGTTCTAACGAATTCTTAGGGAGGTGTCTAAGAGATGTTTCAAACAGTACCAAGATTAGTTCCATACATTCAACATTTTAATTACAATTACCCCCAACGGTGTTGGTAAAGATATTAAAGTAGTGGAAGACCGAAGGGTAGAGTAAGAATAATACTGCTAAAAAATGGTCGAAATATACAGGCAATTGCTTAATACCGAACCTAACTCTTATAACTTTTAAGATTTTAGAGCAACTTCGCTAACTTATGGGTAAATCGAAAAGCTTCGCTTAGGAACGTGCATGTGGAAGTCTAAATCAGGGGCAAGTCTTGAGTAGCTTAAAGATAGAGTAGAAGAAAGAGTAAAGTGATAACAGGCGAAACAATCATTTCTTAGTGAGGTTAAAACACATAGGGGTTCTTGCTATAATAAGAATTGCCATTAGAAACGGTTAAAATGAAGGTAGTTATATCTTAGTATACAACAAATAATTGATGGTAGTCATATAATTGATACAGTAGTAATTGAGTAAATGCAAATGATAATAGGGACACGTGGCAGTAAACTGGCGATAGTGCAAACAGAGAATGTACGTGGGCGATTGAAAGAGTTGGGACACGAATCCACGATAAAGATAGTACGGAGTTTAGGCGATGTCCTGACTGATCGGGGTTTATACGAAATGCCCGAGAAGGGCGTTTTTGTGAAAAAGCTTGATATGTTACTTTTAGAGGGTGAAATAGACCTTGCGGTGCATTCAATGAAGGATATACCGCTGGAACGAGACGAACTGTTAGATACTGCCGCGCTATTGCCTCGTGATTCACCTTTTGACGCGCTGGTTTCGAACCATACGCTGGACGATATGCCTGATGGTGCAGTGATAGGGACGTCGAGCGTGCGGCGAAAGTTTCAATTTCTGCAGTTCATGGATGCGACAGGTGTGAACGTAAAGATAAAGGACATACGTGGTAACGTGGATACGCGGATTAGAAAGTTAAGGAGTGGCGATTATGATGGTGTACTGCTTGCGGAAGCCGGACTTGTGCGGATGAACCTCGGAGTAGAGTATGAACGGCTGGATTGCGATCCGTTTGTGCCTTCGCCCAATCAAGGTATTATTGCGGTAGTATCGAGGAAAGACTCGGATACAAGTGCGATTTTAAGCAAAATAGACGATTCAGAGACGAGAATAGAAGCAGATGTGGAGAATGAGGTATTAAAGGTAATCGGCGGTGGCTGTGCACTTCCGGTGGGTGTGCATGCTTCTTGCAACGCGGCATCGGTTGAATTATCTGTTTATGTCGGTGTCTCGCGTGACGAACACACTCTGGAGAAGGGCATCCTTAGTAAAGACAGATGTTTGGAAGACGCCCATGAGTTTGCTAAACGGGTGACCTAAAGAATCTTTTCTATTACCCTTGCATAAGCTGGTCGCGTAATTAAAATCCCAAAAAACAGCCCCACGATAGTTACGATTGCAAAACCGCGCAATGTACCAAGCGCCATGAACGCGAGTGCAAGCATCGCCACGATGGTGGTAGTCGCAGAAACGAATATTATACCAAACGCAAACGATATTCGTTTACGATACATGCTTGCTGAAGATCGCCCTCCGGAAAGCACTTCGTCCGTTATTATTACCAATTGGTCCACTCCAGTGCCTATAACCGCTATTATCCCGGCAATGCTCGGCAAATCCATTTCCCAGTTTATCACTGCTGCAAATCCTAATATCAATATTATCTCGCTGAGCAATGCGAAGAACATCGGAAATACTATCTTCTTCTCTCGGTATCGCAAGAAAACGACAAGTGTAACGGAAATAAGAGCAAGCAAACCAGCAATTGCCGCACCATTCTTGAATTTTGCACCTAAATATGCTGGCACCTCACCGGAGCCCATTATATCTACATTTACAGGTAACGCACCTGCTTTTAAGTGTATTATCAGTTCCCTCGCCCGCTTCAAACCGTCATTTCCTACTCCCGTCTGTGATATTAAACTATAGCTGGGTTCCGTTCGTAGGTCTTCCGCAAGGTCCGGCGATAAGGGTCCACTGTACACAACTACATCATCAAGCAGCATAGCGAGTTCGTGGTTCTCTGGATCGTCTAATGCACCATATTCTATCGCAGCATCTCTTAACGCTTCCGCTCCTTTCTTTGTTAACGTAAATGGCGCACCCCACGGAGACTTTTCACTTGTTCGCTCTGGAACCATCCGCACGCTCTGTATCCCTTCACTGCCATAAACGACATGCGTGGTGATATTAACAATATCTTCTAATCTTTGCCCTGTGCTTACGTCGCCACCAGTGCCATTCGTCTGTATCCGTATCTCGAATTTACCGGGATTGCCCACCAAATTTTTCGCGGTTTTTATATCTATACCCGCTAAATCTACGATCATAAGGTTGTTTCCTACGGTTCTTATGGTAGTGCTCGCTAATCCCAGCATATTTAGCTTCGTCTCTATTATCCGCCGAGTCTCGTCCCTTGTCTCTCGTGTTATACCGTCTTCAAAATAATCTTTGCCATCCGGTCTCTTTGCTATACTCCCATTAATGCCAGCCAACACCTCTGTTAACTGCTCTTTTGTGACTGTCTTTCTTATCTCATATTCATATACACCCTCTTCGTCCGTCTTGTAAATTTCCACCTCGGTATCCAGGGCATCATTGAGGAAAGAGGTTACTTCGCTCTCATTAACCGGTGCGTTTATTTGTACCAGGGTGCCTTCTAATTTCAACTGCAGTGTGGAACCCCCTACTAAATCAAGACCGTATTTTAGATTGCCATCTATCCCGGCATCCGCAGGTGGTGGCGGATAAACATAAATAGCCACCAAAGCGAATGAAACGAGCAATATCACTGCTATTACCCTTATGTCCCTTAACAATCCCCCTTCCCCTTTCTTCATTGTTCCAGTCCCTTACTCCTTCTCCATGTCCTGCAGAATATTATACTTGCAGACTCATATAATCTTGATGTTTTAAAAGATGATGTAAATTCTTTTCATGGTCCTGCTACATTCCAATAATTTGCTGGTTATTACCAATGAACTTTAACGTCCGTAACCACGCTCAACGGCTTCCAGCGGTACCAGCCCAAATCCTCTTGCCGTTCCGCCAACCTCTCTCGCTTTGTTTCCAATTCGTCTCCCGTAACGTCCAATTCCTTCTCTCGCGCTTTTAGCTTTTTATACCTCTTGTCCAATCGTTCGTATTCTCCCGGATCGCTTATACTCGTTCTACCACCCACCGCTGCCTCATACGCTTTAACTTCTTTATCGTGTGCCGCAATCGCTCTGTTATATTCATTTACTTCGCTAGTGTATGCTTCTAATTCTCTTTCATGCTCGTTCCACTTCGCTGCATAGTCCTCATAAAACCAGTACTCCAGAGCTGACGCTTTGTCTATGTTTATCATGCCACACTCCTCTCCTTCAACAATATAAGCAATCTTATCGCACGAATAATTAAAATGAGGGCAGTACCGGGTGGAATCTTTAAATATTTGTGAATGCGATACGGGGTGCAGGAACCCTTCACCCGTGCAATCTACATAGACCAGCCCCCGATCCGTGGTGTTGAATGCGTTGAGTGCATGTCCGTCCTCATCATCCGAAGCAAAGTCCACACAGACAAAAGCTGCTTTAATACCTGCTGTCTCGGCATTGTTATGTAGCATCTCGGCAAAGTCCGCACAGACAAATGACCCTTCTATATACAGGATTTCATCTGTGTCGTCACTGTTCAGAAAAGATATTAGTTCGTTCCATGTAGGGTCTGTAGCGTTCTTGTAGTTAACGAGACACACCCGCGACCCCGCAGCTTTGGAATAAGGCAGTTTCTTGTTATATACATCGGACCTGAAGTACTCGGTATAGACATCGAGATTGAGGCATTCACCCGGGTCCGACAATCCGGGCATCGTTTCTGTGTATTGAATAGCGATGTACCCTATCATTATTAATAGAGCCACGACAAGAGTACCTGTTAAAAGCTTCATTTTCCTTTCTTATATATGTTATACCTCTAACTTTATAAGCATCATTAATATTCAATAGAAATCTTCACTTGGCTTTCCAGATTGTTTTTCTTTTAATACGAACCTTAGAAAGAAAAAGAGCATAGATGGAAATAGTAGTACTGAGATTAGGACACCGTCCGGAACGAGATAAACGAATAACCACGCATGTCGGATTAGTTGGGCGTGCATTAGGTGCTAAAGGCATGCTACTCGCATCTAATGATAAGGGTATAGAGCGAAGTATAAGAGAAGTGACGAGGAACTGGGGTGGCGACTTCTTTGTTAAAACAGGCGTGAACTGGCGAGAAGAAGTAACGAAGTGGAAACAAGGGGGAGGGAAAGTGTGCCACTTGACGATGTATGGTGAGAATATCCTTGACGTGATAGGAGAGCTAAGAGAAAGTGCAGAAAAAATAATGGTCGTAGTAGGCGCGGAGAAGGTGCCTTACGAAGTATTCGAAGCGGCAGACTGGAACATTGCCGTTGGTAATCAACCTCATTCGGAAATAGCTGCTTTAGCTTTGTTCCTCGATTATTTGCAACAGGGTAAAGAACTAAAAGCAAAATTCGCAGATGCAAAGCTGGAAATAGTGCCACAGAGAAGAGGAAAAGAGATGAAAGTGAGTGACACTGAACTATGATTATTGCTGTTACGTTTCATGATTCTTTATTCGGATTTGCCTGATGTCTTTTGCAATGCTTCACGAGTTGTCCACCCGGGTACTGCCGAATTTTCCAGTGAAATCACTATATCCTCAAGTTTTACCGCAGAGTGCGCGGAGACCGCAGAGGCATCATAAAATCCAAACGTGGATTGGAGCGTTCTTAAACTCTGCGCCCTCGGCGATCTCCGCGGTGATAAATAGCAGGGTTTTTAGACAGCGCCCGTAGGATAAACAGAAAATACCTGAGAACGGACTCCAAGCTTTGCCAAAGCCATTAACGGACCCGAATCAGAAACAACAGTCATTTTTACATATTCTACAAATTAATTGCCATTTCAGGATTTATTTTGGAGTCAACGAGTGATTCATCGTACTTGGATTCTAAACTATGGGCATAAGCAATAGGTATCATTTCGCGGATAGAAATACCTGCTAATTCCGCGACTTTTGCTAGCGATACGTCACCATTTTATACCCCTCTATTGCTTTTTCTATCTTCAACTGCTTTAATCCCAAATTCAAGATTTCATAAATTGAGGATTCTTCCTCCGGGAGTTCCCTTAGCAGATAGTCCGGCAATCGAATTGTAATTGCTTTCCTGATTTCTGTTTTGTTTTCGGATAACATCAATTTATTTCCTTCTGTTTCGCCTTTATACGTGACAAATTCCCGCTGTTCTCTTACCTTCTCGTAAGATGAGAAAATCTTTGCAATCTCCAAAGCTCGCTCTGGTGGACCTGGCAAAAAAGCAATCTCCGCTTCTATTTTCGCTATGTTTACGTGTGGCTGAACACCTTTAAAATATCTTTTCATCATCTCTCGGCTCGTAGCTTTTCGAGTTTCTGTTCGTATAGCTTCTCGAATTTTTGGAAGGAGTCACGGTTTTTTTCTTCTAACCCAGATTCGTAGTCTTGAATCGCAGTTTTAACGATTTCTTCGCTTAAAATTGTTAACCCTGCAAGAGAGTTTGCTGTTTCCATTGTTGCATTTTCAAGTCCTTTTTCTGTGGTAATTGCCACAATGCGTAAAAGAGAAAATACTATCCTTCTCGTTACTCGTACAAGTTCATGTTTTATAGCACCTTTTCCAATCTCCTCAAGAGACAAAACCGCCCAAATTGTTGGCCACTCACGTTTGTTTTCTGCGGCAGCGATGGCAACATTGTGAAGGGACAGCGCTATCGCTTCTGCAGTGGTTTTAAATTTTTCTCCTTTTTCCATAACAACTTTTTCAACCAATTTAAGAGACTCTACTGCCTGCCATGTGGACGCATCAAAGCATTCTCCTTTCTTTGCAGCGAGTACTCCAGTTAATTCGATAGATCTTGTAATTTTCTGTGTCGCGTATCCAAGATTCTTTTTTGCTGTTGACCTTCCGAACGTCTCCAAACTTTTAATAACTTCTCCTGTTGCTTCTTCATCCATCTTATCTACAGTCAACATACGTACCCGTCTAAAATGATTACAAAAGCACTTAATAATCTTTTCTCGACTATCTGAATCAATAATTTCAATCATCTGATCCGTTACTGCTTTTAATCCAACTCTTACCGTCTCGAGATCGTATTTCATAACCGCACCGTGAATTATGTCCATTATTGGCAGAATTGGATCTTTTTCTACTGGCTTTTTTCGGTCTTTTTCGTTTTCTTCCACGGATTCGATGAATTTCGAAACATTTTCTTTGGTGATTTCGATTGCCAATCTTTTTATAATGTTTTCGGGTCTTAAAAGATTGATGATATTTATCATATACAGAAACAGCGCAACAAACGTGAATGCCCCAAGCCAATACGCCAGAGAAACATAAGACTCAAACGAAATAGAAACCCAACCAAGAGACCAGATAGCACTTTGACTCACAAATTCACCTTCTGCCCCCTCCACCAGTTTCAATACAATGAACCCATAGAATATCGAAAACCCGTAACAACCCAAAAGTATCCACATATCAGGATTCTTTTTGAAAATATCTATTACTCGTGGCGAATACGCAGAAGCGGTAAGTTGAACTGCAATCAAGGTCAGTGTGATAACAATGGCAACGATTGCCGCCTGACTTTGAACCAGTGCGCTGAGCATGTATCTCGCACTGTTGGCGTCGGTATGAAAAAGATTGAATTTTGCAAATAGGATGGCACCAACAAAAATAACCAACAAAAGAAGACCACCGTACACAAAAATATGTGTGGTCCATAGTTTTCTGTTGTAACTCACCCACCAATCATGCACATTATTCTTGATGGTTTCCACAAACTCAATAAGTTCTTCCATTCTATTTTGCATACAAATTTATTAAAGAAGTTCCACAATTAATAAACTATGTCAGGCGGTTGGGGCATAACACTAGAAGAGCAGCCCGAATTTAATGAGATTTTTGCAGTGGCAATAACGTTAGGCATCAGAAACAAGAAGAAAAAAGCGGAAAAATAAAGAAGATATGAGATAAATATCAAATTGAACCAATAAAAAGTATTTCTAAAAATGATATTTACAATTATGACTTACGAAGATTGTTAAAATTGAAGGTGAAAAAGGACGAATAGAAGAATTACCAAACGATTCCTCTGCTGTAATCATCCCTTTTATTGGGATTATCGCAATAGCTCCTTTTTCTTTCATTTTTATTGGAATAGTGTGTCCACTACTATTAATATGGTAATTCCTCTACATTAATACGATTCTCGTATATATTTAGCTTTCCGCCCTCCTTTTTAACTTTTAGGCTACAGGTTCTCCCATCGCTGATTTTTAGGGTCGCTTTTTCCTTCTTCTCATCGATCACTATTTCAGCCGAGCTTTCATCCTTAATGATGCAGATGGTTTTGTCATCATCGGATTTGCTGATTTCTGCATTTTGCGTCCAGTCAATATCGAGATCATTCCTGAGAAATTTTAGGAATATGTCACTATCGTTTCCTGGGACATTGTCCCAGCTAAACAAATACTGATTCTCGATCTCTTTAAGAAATTTACTCTCTGCACATTTTTGAGTATAGATAATAACATCTTCTTTAGCTCTTGTTACTGCAACGTAAAACAATCTTCTTTCCTCTTCTTCTTTATCTCTCTTCCTCCCTTTTATAGCAGGTTCAAAAATAGATGGATCTTCTAATTCGCAGGGAAATCCATACATATCTTTATCCACATTAAGTATAAAAACAACTCTTGCTTGTAAACCTTTACTTCCATGCACGGACATCAAACGAATGTGGTGCATCTTCCTAGAATCTTTTGAAATAGGTACTTTTGTCATAGTTGCATAATCCAGTAAGGGCCCAATCATTTTTGGTCTATTAACAATTCTAGAGAGAATCATAATGTCTTCCGGGTTATATCCTTTTTTTAGATATTCAGAAACGCTATTTACGCAATGCTCTGCAATCTGACTGTAATACTGTTTGTAATATTCTTTTTGGTGCAGAGACGAATAAACTTTTATTTGTTTGATTTTATCATCATGCGCAGTCGTTTCCTTTTTTAGTTGTGCATCCCCATTATGCCTAATAATCTCTGCTCCGGTATCTACTACGGATTTAATGCTCCTATAATTAATTGTCAAATCTGTTCTGGCAGGATGGTCGAAAAACTCGTCAAACTTCACAAAAAAATCGAGATCAGAACCCGTAAATCCCAATATATAGTATCTGACATAATTATTTAGACCATTAGCCTAAATAAATGACATGGACTCATCCAACCCGCTTATCCAGCATATTTCGCTGGAAAAATTAAAACGTCTTATTCGAGAGGAGAAGAACAAGCATGTCTTCCAGCGTCTGTTGTTTATTCATCAGTTGTACTTGGAGGATGGTGTTGAAAAAGCTTGCAAGAGAATGTGTATATCAAAGCAGACAGGGTATAACTGGTTAAACCAATGGAACGAACAAGGGTATGAAGGCATCAACCCAAATTTTGGCGGTGGCAGACCCCCAAAGCTAACCAAAAAACAGAAGGAACAATTGAAAGAGAAGCTTAAAAGCAAGGGTACGTGGTTGACTCCAGAAGTGCGGGCACTCATCAGGAACGATTTTAATGTCGTCTATAGCAACAGGCAGGTCTCCCGGATACTGCGGGAGTTTAAAATGCATTATGCCAAACCATATGCGCACGATTACCGTCGACCGGAAAATGCAGAGGAATTATTTACAGTATCTCTGGATGTGGCTGTGGGCAAGTTCCAAGGGGAGTGTAGCATTGGGTTTCTGGACCAGGCGGCACCACAGACGAGGGATAATAAGCAAAG
>QBUM01000216.1 GCA_013180585.1 Candidatus Methanophagaceae archaeon GoMg2 | reverse complement strand
GTCCGGAAAAGTCTCTGTTTTTCGAAATGCAAGAATATGCTGGATGACCACCTTGCCTCTACCAGTGCTACACCAATCTTATCAGACCCCATTCAACACTTGCGATTGAAACTCCCAAAGGGATCAGAAACATCGAGAGGACTCCATGTATGGCTGAAGGGATCGCCGACCATCCATGGACGTGGAGGGAATTTTTGATGTTTAAAGGTGGATCATGAAATTTAGGACACTACCCAAAAACGGGAGAAAACGAGAGGTAAATATGACTTTAAATCCAAAAAGAAGCAAAATTTTTAGTGCTAAAATCAATTGTGGGACAGCCTCAACAATGTCTAAAACCACGGGACTCATCAGATTAGCCATAGCGAGTGGGATTACAGTAGAGCATTCAGAGAGGGCAGGCTATTATTTTGAATCCATCGAAACTGTGAAGAGGAACAAATAGGCAATTTATGAACGTATGGCTTTTATAGATATGTTCAAGACAAAGGAATCCTCATAATGCTATTTTAAATGCCTATACCCTTATGTTTATAGCATGTTAATCGGTGGTTTTCAGCGCTTTTCGTTAATAGACTATCCCGGCAAGATATGTGCGATTGTGTTCACCCAGGGTTGCAACTTCAGATGCCCGTACTGCCACAACCCGGAACTGGTGGACCCGAAACTCTTCTCGCATCCTATCCCTGAGGAAGACTTATTTGCTTTTTTAGAAACTCGGCGTGGAAAGCTGGATGCGGTAGTAATAACGGGTGGTGAACCAACACTGCAGCCCGACCTGATAGATTTTATCAGTAAGCTAAAATCAATGAACTACCTGGTTAAACTGGATACAAACGGTAGCAATCCCAGAATTTTAAGAGAGTTGATTGAACTAAAAATCGTGGACTACCTTGCGATGGATGTAAAAGCACCTCTGGAAAGATACCGAGAGATTACTAACTCTAAAGTGGACCCAGCAAAAATAAAACAGAGCATCGAGTTAATCATGCAATCCGGATTGGATTATGAATTCCGGACAACAGTGGTAAAATTGCAACTTGGTAAGGCGGATATTTTGGAAATAGGTAAACAGATACGCGGTAGTAAACGTTATGTCTTGCAGAAATTCGTGCCCACAAAAGTTCTGGACCAAAAATATCTTGAAGGTGTGATTTACACAGATGAAGATTTAGAATGTTTGAGGGATGCGGTAAAAAGTTATGTAGTCGAATGTGTGGTGCGATAGGATGACCACGAGATTATTCATATGAGAAAGGTTGTTTCCGTTAAAGGATGACGCCTAAATATAAACAATGAAGTAGTTTATTAACTAAGAGATGGAACTGAATGAGCTATTGGACATAGGCGATTTTATGCTGGTAGAAACGAGCTATGCCGAGCAAAAGGGGATAGGCAAAACGCTCGATTATCTCAGTAAAGTAAAAGCAGAAGACGTGGTAGAAGCGATAAGGATATACGATGAGAACAAAGAGCTGATAGGCATTGCCACACATGACAAAGAGTTGGGTTTCTGGATTATCTTCACAAGTGTCATCGCAGATAAATGGAAGCGAGAAGATTTTACGCGAGTTGCGAATGCGATAAAAGGTGCGGCAGAACGAGAAGTAGAAGTTACGAGGGAGAAATTCAGTGAAGGGCTGAGGGAGTTTTATTCCATCGGGTTGGTGAACCGATTATTTTGCGATTGTGATTTGAAAGAAGATAGTTTTTATCCGCGGGATCGGGTAGAGGCTTTGAAGAAAGTGCTAAGCGATTTTTTTAGCGAATATGACTTGAGCAAAGATGCGAAGACACTTGAGATTGGCTGTGGCGATGGTGGTGCAACAATAGCACTACACGAATTGGGCATTTCCCCCATCACCATAGATGTAAACAAGTGCGATATTTGCAAAGGCGTGGAGGAAGGAGTGTTAAAACCCAAGGATAGCTTTGTATTGGATTGTTCCGCCCTCTCTGCATTCTTTGATAGAGATTTTGATGCCGTGTTCGGTTTTATGGTGGGTAAGCTCACGCCTTCTGAGCTATTTGCTTGGGAAAAAGTGTTAATAGAAGTCCCGAAAGTACTAAAAAAAAGAGGGAAGGTTTTATTCACGGTTTCGAGCGAAGAAGAAGCGATAATTGTAAAGGATATTTTTAAAGACGATTTTGAAGCTGAGATAAAAGAGAATAAAGAAAGTAACGGGTATTTTGACTTGTGGCTATATAGGGGTAAACTAAGAGAATAGAACGCTATCGTTTGCGCACTTTTTTCATTATTTGTTCCTGACGCATCTTTCGCCTATCATCTATGTTCGAAATCCATTCTTCGTGCTTCGTGTATATGTACTCTTTCGCCTCCATCAATATCTCGGGCGAATCACCCCATAAGAGTATTCGGGGCACATATTCCTTCGTTGGTAAATCAGATTGCCGATCAAAAGCATCATCAGGCGGCTTCTCCTGGTCTAGTTCCAATCCAAATTTCTCCACGGCTTCAAATATTATACCAGTAGCTATCGCCCGAGGTATAGGTAACGCATATTTTTTCTTTTCTTCCATTTTCGCTCAACCTGCTCCGCCACCTTCGCCGGGCATGGACATTGCAGTCATTTCATCCATTTCCTCTTCCGCATAACAGTCTATGCAAAGGATTCTTCCGGCTATCTCCATAAATTCGTCCACTTCTTTGCCACACTTAGAGCACCTTATCTTCTTTGCTTTTCTGCCGCCCTCCTCCTCCTCTGCCTTCTTTGCTTCTCGTTCCATCCACCGTTGTGTCCGCTCTTCTGCTGTTTCTTCTCGCTCTGGCATTTTGATGTTTTATTATTACATCTTGTTTTATATAAAAGGCGTGGATTAACCAAGAATACCAGAAATGTATCGTTCATTAACCGAGTGAGTTTTTAATCCCAAGTATATATCTAATTCTAATCTAAACATTCAGGTAAATCACATGACAATGGAAATAGACGTAACGATAAAACTGAAGCAAGGAGTTGCGGATCCCGAAGGCGAGAACACGAAGAAGGCGTTGAACCTGCTTGGTTTTCGAGCGGTGCGTGGCGTAAAAACGATGAAGACGTTTAAGATAGAGGTAGAGAGTCAGGATGAAGAGAAGACGAAGATAGAAGTAGAAGAGATGTGCAGAAAACTTCTCGCCAATCCTGTGATACACGATTATGAAATAAGCGTAGTGAAGCGTGAAGGGTGATAACCAAATGAAAGGACGGGTCAGTAGTACAGCAGAGATAGACCCCTGGGGTGTTACGGATATAAAAGATTATTCAAGGCTTTTTGAAGACTTTGGTATTTCGCGGTTCTCGGATGCTTTGAAACAGATAGAGCAGCCGCATTTGTACATGCGAAGGGGTATAATAGTGGGCCATCGCGGGTATGAAGACGTGCTCAGGGCAATGCAAACGAAGAGCAGTTTCGCGGTGATGAGCGGATTCATGCCTTCCGGGCGGATTCATCTGGGCGGTAAGATGGTGATGGATGAGATTATATGGCATCAGCGCATGGGCGGCGACGCTTTTGCGTGCATTGCAGATATGGAATCGCATTCTGTCAGAGGTGTCCCCTGGAAGCTATGCAAGGAAATAGGAGTAAATGAATACATACTGAGCCTTGTAGCGTTGGGCTTTGATGTCGAACGAGGTCATATCTATTTCCAATCAACGAATGAAAAGCTACGTAATCTCGCTTTTGAACTTGGAACAGAGGCTAACTTCAGTGAAATAAGTGCAATATATGGTTTCTCGGGCGATGTTAACATATCACACATGATAAGTGTACTGGTGCAGAATGCCGACATACTACAGCCACAGTTGTCCGAATATGGTGGTCCTAAACCTGTGGTCATCCCGGTTGGCGTTGACCAGGACCCGCATATCAGACTTACGAGGGACATAGCATCTCGGATGCGGATGTTCCGGGTGGAGACGCGGTTGGGTAAAGACCAGAAACCGTATATTAGCATACGCGAGAAACAGGCGGATAAGGGTGCGTTGGAAGCGATAGCAAGTAGAATCAAGGCACCGAAAAAAGTATATGAGATGCACATAGATGTGCTCGGTATTGAAGCCAGCGAGATTGACAGGAATATAGTTGCGATAGAAGAACTGGTACGTGCCGTGGAGCTTGAATATGGCGGCTATGGCTTCTTTTTGCCTGCTGCCACTTATCACAGGTTTATGCAGGGATTGACAGGTGGGAAGATGTCTTCAAGCGTTCCGGAGAGTTATATTTCGCTAACGGAACCACCGGAAGAAGCTGCACGTAAAGTGAAACAGGCGAAGACGGGTGGAAGAGCAACGGCTGCAGAGCAGAAGAATTTGGGCGGGTTACCAGAACAGTGCACGGTTTATGATCTTATGATGTTTCATTTGGTAGAAGAAGACGCTCAGATGAAAGAAATCTTTGAGGAGTGCAAAGCAGGTAAGCGCACGTGCAAAGCGTGTAAGTTGGAGGCGGCGGAGCTTATGCACGCCTTTATAAAGAGGCATCAAGAAGAACGAGAAAGGGCGAAGGAAGTATTGAATGAGCATGAAGTTTATAAGCAATGGTTAAAAATATAGCCATTCTGTAATAACACAAGAACTTGTGGTTTTCGAGCTATTTGAATGCAAAATAAAGGGTAGTTTCATCTCGGTCTTATTATTCATAACGCAACACTTAGATATTACGTATGCAATGGTATTGGTATATTCCTGCACTCCTGGCATCTATACTATGGGCAGTAGTAGTGATAGTGGACAAGTTCCTATTGACACACCACATTAAAGATGCCTACTCCTACCAGCTTTTTCTGACTATCACATTTATACCCCCCCTCCTGATACTTTTTTTCTGCTCTTCTTTCCACGAATCTATGTTGCTCTATCTCGTGATTCTCGTGCTCGGTATAATCTTTGGACTGGCTTTCGTTCTTTACAATAAAGCGTTGCTGATAGAAGAGGTATCGCGAGTAACACCCTTATTTTACCTCGCACCGCTTTTCGTACTCATATTATCCACAATATTCCTTGGTGAGCACCTCCCAACGAGACGGTATATTGGCATCGGACTTATGGTCCTCAGTGCGATTTCCGTTTCGTTTAGATGGTTAGACCGCAAATCGTTAGCCTTCTCTATTTCGCCTGCACTGTTCATGATGTTATTTCTGGATTTACTCATGGCGTGCAAGGATGTAATCGCAAAATTCCTGTTCTCGTACATTGACTACTGGACCTACCTCTTCTGGTTCGTGCTCGGTAATATTGTGATAAGACCTTTTCTCTTAGTCCACCCAAACATAAAGAGAAGATTCATTGCCGATATTAAGTCGCTCCAGCCGAGGATATATCTGCTTTGTTTTGTCAACAGTGCCCTTGCATGGGCGGGTTATGTTTTATACTTCGATGCGATTTCTATGACGTACGTCTCGCTCGTGAGTGCGATACCGTCAACACAGCCTTTTTTTGTATTTATATTTGCGACATTGCTCGGTGTGTTCTATCCGGAGTTGATAAAGGAGAATATAAGTGAAACGTCAGCGGTCATCATCAAAGGGATTGCAACGGTAATGATCTTAGTCGGGGCGTATTTGATTGTGTCGTGACTCTGACAGTTCATTCCTGTAATAAATTGCAATTAATAAACCACGCGATTTCACAAGATTAACACAACACTTATTCTTTAAAAACATTTAAAAAAGGTTTATCAACAAACTTTTAGAAAAAGTTTGACTAAAAATGCTTCGCGGCTTCGCAGAAAAGAAAACCCTTGTTTCTTTGGTAAAGCTTTCTTTTTAAGAAAGGTTTGTGCTGAAAGAAAAGCAAGAATAAAGTTTCAAGTCAAGGTTTTAACCGAAGGTAAAAAAAAAAGTTGTTGGTGAAGCGTCTCTTTCACAGAAAAGGTTTCTCGTGATAATCTGCGTACTCTTGTGGTCACATTTTTTATAATCTACTACACTACCACATGCTCTAAAACGTAACAACCCTATCGCTACCCGTTATTAGTTCGTATAAATCATTCATTGTTGACAACGGACACATCTCGGAACCTCCCGATTGGCGTATTTTTAGGCAACTGCCACAGGCAAGTATCTCTCCTCCATTATCCACTAACGTTTGCATCTGCTCCGTTACCATAAACTTATCCGTATCCAGAGATTCACATTCTACACCTTTGCCGAGCAGAAACACTTTTACTTCGTCGCCTTCGGTCAACGCAAAATTGCCAACCCGAAATGCGTTCCATACCGTTTCCGATTCATTTGAATAGATTACGATTCCGACCTTCATGGCTTTACCTCCACAATTCCCAAGCACCGCTGAAATGGTGCATAACTACGAAATGTGCAAAAAATAAAAAGTGGGAAGTATATTGCGTCTACTTCCCTTCCTTCCTCTTCACTATTATCTTCCCGATACGAATGTCCGCGTCCTTCAACGTTATTACAAGGGGCGAACCACCACCTGCTGTTAGCATGGACGTAACAGGAACTTCAACTCCCGCCGGGACTCTCGCTTCAAGTGGCACCGCTGGTGTTTCTGCCACAGTAGGAACTGCTGCTGCTTCCGCAGGCACAGCCAATCCTTCGGTTACCTGCACACCATCAACTTCCCTGACTACTCCATTCACAACCGGATGGTCAACCTTCATCAAGAACTCGCGCAGGCTCTCTATATCTTTAACATCCTTCTCCGTCGCTATCTTATCTTTCATCTCAGCGGGAATGGCATCTGCCACTCGTTCTTTTAAATCCGAAGCCATCCAGATCACACGACGCCAGCCACCATCCGCCTGGATAAACTTAGAACTGTAAAAGTATTGTATTCCTATGCCAAGGAAACCTTTTACCTGCTTACCGCCTCCTACTGAGCCCGCAATCGTTGAGAACGGCAGACCTATTGGCGTATCAGCGACTTTAGAGCCACGATGCACCCAGCCTATTCCATCAAGCTCCGGTATATAAAATCCCGCTACCTCGAAACAGCCACAACTCGTATGCGGCTTCTCT
The DNA here is from genome assembly GCA_013180585.1 of Candidatus Methanophagaceae archaeon GoMg2. GTDB lineage: Archaea > Halobacteriota > Syntropharchaeia > Alkanophagales > Methanospirareceae > QENJ01. The sequence goes on along the minus strand of QBUM01000216.1, from coordinate 9,469 downwards.
AAAAATGAATGCAATTTTATGGAATCATATTCGCCGCCCGATAGTCTTACCGCAGCTTCGTTTACACCCGAGTATTCGCCCCCTATGGAGTCTATACACACCCCCTTTATTATTGGTGCGTTGGGGCCTTCGGGGTCTACTCTTGCCGCAGCCCTCGAATCGAACCAGCTCATTGCACCACAAAGCGCTATCCTATCCGGTGCGACTACGCATACATTCGTTGGTGCAAATGACTGACAGAGCGTGCATTGATAAAATTCGTCCACATCCTCATCGTGCAGCCCCCGCGTCCTCATATCTCGCGTTTCGTATATTTTGTTCGCCTCTTCCAACCTTTTCTCTACCTCTGCTTCGTCGGTTATAAAAGTAGCTTCCATCTTCTCAATGAACGGCAGTTCTGCCTTGAAGAGCTTTATCGTTGCCTGGCCTATCTGTTTCAGTGATTTTAGCCCCTTCTTCACCGCGTCCTTGCTTATCCGCACCCATATCTCTGACCTCTGGTTGAGGTGCATATAGCCCTGTATATAAGACTGGTATTCGTGGTTCCTCCGCTCTATCACCGCTTCGAGATCTTTCTCTATCTGCTCACCACATACAGTGTATATCATCGCGTACGCATAGTTACTGCCTTCTTCCATCTCTCCTATGTCCGGTCCTATCAGCGTGACTTCACCATCTTTCACCTTCTCAGAATCGGGTTCAAAGAGAACAAGCTCAAATCCTGGTTTATCGTGTCCGCCTAACTCCGCGTACATATTCCCCTTTCTTACCCTCTCCCCTTCATACATAGGGTTCAGGTCAAAAGGGAAACCCTCTTCCGCATCTATTTCTCCCATTTTTCTCGTTTATTAGCCTTTGGTTACTTTTTAAAGAGAGGCTATTTAAAAGGTTTTATAAATAGTTTGATGAGCCCATGATAGTACAGGCATTTGTCAATATATATGGCTTTTTAATTTAACAATTTAAGCAACAACGCCTTCTGCGCATGTAGCCGGTTCTCCGCCTGCTCAAATATCACCGCTTTGTCGCTATTTATTACTTCCTCAGTCATTTCTTCTCCTACGTGCACAGGCATACAGTGCATTACTATCACATCGTCTTTCGCAACACGCACCAGGTCCTCGTTTATCTGATAATTCTTAAAGGCATTCTTTCTTCTTTCTGCCTCGTCCTCGTCGCCCATAGATACCCACACATCGGTGCTTAAGACATCAGCGTCCGCAGCGGCTTCTTCTGCATCTTCAGTTACGACCACATCACAGCCCATCTCGATCGCTCTTTTTACTATCTCCGGGTTAGGTTCATAACCTTTTGGACACGCAACGGAGATCTTCATGCCTGTAATTGCACATCCGCCGATTAGCGAGTTGCATACGTTATTCCCGTCTCCAATCCATGCCACTTTTACTCCAGCCAAGCTCTTCTTATATTTCTTTATCGTCATCAGGTCTGCCAGCGTCTGACATGGATGTTCCAGGTCGCTTAACCCACTGATCACGGGAATCGAGGTATATTTCGCGAACTCCTCTATCGTACTATGCCGGAATGCTCTTATCATAACCGCATCAACATAAGAGGAAAATACTTTTGCCGTCTCTCTTATCCTTTCTCCTCGTCCCAATTGTAGCTCGTTCCAGTTTAGACTTAGTACGTTACCGCTTAATTCAAGCATCGCCACCTCAAAAGAGACACGAGTGCGTGTAGAAGGTTTCTCGAATATTAGTGCCAATGTCTTTCCTTCTAAGTCTTTCCTCGTCCTTTTCCCTTCCTTCCGCTCCGCTCTTAGTTCTCCGGCATTCTCTAATATCGTTTCTATTTCCGCACGTGATAGGTCAAACACCGAGATGAGGTTCATAACAGAATAAAAAGATTAGTTAAAGATATTGCTATTAAAAAGTGGAGATGCAAGAATTAATAAAATACGGTAAGAAGATAGTTACCGCAGGGCTGGCACACTCGCATTTTGGTAACGTAAGCAAGCGAGTAGGCGACCAGATGCTAATCAGCACGACCGGCAGTATGCTTGACGAACTCGAGGGACAGATTGTTACGGTTCCGATAGACCCCGCATCTCCTGACGAGCTGGATGTAATTGCATCTACGGAAGTGAACGTCCACCGAGCGATTTATAAGGAAACTTCTGCACTTGCTATTTTGCACGGGCATTCGAAATATGCGGTGGTTGAGTCAATACTGTGCGGGGAGCAGATAGTGCCTGAAGATTCGGAAAGCATATATTTTCTGCATGAAATACCCGTAGTGAGTGGTGGAATCGGCTCGGATGAGTTGGCAAGGAATGCCGCCAGCACGCTTCGTGACCATAAGGGGATAGTAGCGCGTGGTCATGGCGCATTTGTACGCGGAGCAACCGTAGATGAAGCTTTTGTTATACTCAGCTCGATAGAACATGCGTGCATGGTTAAATACCTTCTGAATATGGCGCGTAAAAGTTGAAAACTTCTGTAACTCTTGCACCGAATAGTTTAAATATTCATATATCCTACTTTACTGTTTAACAATACAGGATAGTACGTATAGATAGATGGGTAAAGGAGGAAATAAGAAGAAATGTTTGAGGCTAAAATAGATGCAAGCGTCTTAAGGGAATGTGTAGAGACGATTACTGCGGTAGTGGATGAAGGAAAGTTAAGAATAGCGGAGGATGGTTTTAAGCTAAGAGCGGTGGACCCTGCGAATGTGGCAATGATCTCTTTTGAGTTGCAGCGTGACGCATTCGATGAGTTTCAGTACTCCACCGAGTCCGAAGAGGATAAAGAATCAGAAATAGGTATGGATTTCGGGAAATTGCTGGGAATCTTAGGTATAGGGGGCAAAGAAGACGTTGAGCTGAAATTGGACGAGCATGCGCAGAAGATATATACAAGGATGGGTAGCCTTGCATATACTCTATCATTGCTGGATCCATCATCGCTGAGAAAGGAGCCAAAGGTTCCGGAACTTGAGTTTCCCGCACATGTGATCATCGAGACTGAGGAGTTTAGAAGGGCAATACGTGCTGCGGAGAAGATAGGCGATAACATAGTGCTCGGTGTGGCTGGAGACGAGTTCTATATGGAGACAGAAGGCGAGATGGATAAATTACGGGTAGGGTTAAGTAAGGAGCAGTTAATACATTTGACGCCGGAAACGGTTAGTTCTTTATATTCGCTGGAGTACATCGCGGCGATGAGCAAAGGAATGAGCCATGCCGAGAATATAACACTCAACATGGGTAAGAATTATCCGCTGCAAATTGATTTTGAAGTGGCAGAAGGGAAAGCAAAAGTTAGCTATTTGCTGGCACCGCGAATAGAATCGGAGTAAAAGCGATTGCGGAAAGAGATAGTCTTCATCACCACGAACGCGCACAAAGTAGAAGAGATAAGGGATTTGGCTGACGTGGAGTCAAAGGACATAGCTATCGAGCATCTCGACTACGACTACCCAGAGCTGCAGCTTGATGAGACAGAAGAAGTAGCGAGTGCGAGTGCGGATTATATAAGGGAAAATAAGGGGATGACAAAACCTTTCTTCTTAGAAGATTCGGGGATGTTTATTCCCGCGTTAAATGGTTTCCCGGGACCTTTCTCCGCTTTTGTATTCCGGAGTATAGGTAATGACGGGATATTGAAGTTGATGGCAAATAAAAAAGGGGCGGAGCGGAGGGCTACTTTCAAAACCGTTGTTGCATTATGCGAATCCAGTGAAAAAGAGCCGATTCTTTTTGTCGGCACAGTCGAGGGAAAAATAGCAGATGTGGGAAGGGGCGAAGGAGGCTTTGGTTTTGATCCAATATTTGAATACGAAGGCGCTACCTTTGCGGAAATGAGCACCGAGGAGAAGAATAAAGTATCGCATAGAGGCAGAGCGTTCAGGAAATTATTAAATTATATCTCTTAGGGCTCAATAGTTTTCCTTTTGCATAATTATATATTATTCTTTGCGTGTACGTAAATTCCGAAATATTTAAATAGCCCTTTTGGTCTTTATGTGAGGGTGGCAGGTAATGCATGAAAAGAGGTAAGGTGCAGAAAGGGGACGGCGGTATAAAAAAGGGTAATTTATCGCTAAAAATATGTTTGTTCACTGCAGTGTTGCAAAAGATGTCGGTGTTTTTACCGCACGACAATAGCTTTTTCGACTTCTTTGAGACGCTTGCCGAAAAGACGGTGGAAGCCGCGGAGATGCTGGTTAAATTAGGTCCTGAATATGCCAGGCTTCCGGAAATCAGTGAGCAGCTTAAAACACTGGAGGATGAGGCGGATTCGGTCGTTCATGAAATCGTACAGGAACTGTTCTATGACCATACTCGTGTCACAGAAGAGAAAGGTGACATCCGGTATTTCGCGCATAATCTTGACAATGTGATAGATGGAATCGAGAAAGCAGTAGCAAGGCTGGCGTTTACAGAGAGACCGGCACCTCCAGAGTTCGTGAGTGAATTCTCAACGATTATCCTTGAAGCGTCACAAGAAATAAAGACGGCAGTAAGTTGCTTGAGAACGCTGAGTGTTTCAGAAGAAAAGTTAGCAGCATGTTGTATAAAGATAAACGAGTTAGAGAACGAAGCGGATGTTATAAACAGGAAATGGCTGAAAACACTAATGACCACGCCCTTGAAAGACCCCGCGGAACTCCTTGACCGGGTGTTGCTCAAAGAGATAGTGGAGATTCTGGAGGATACAATGGACCAGTGCGAGGACGTAGCTAACATTCTGGAGACTTTTAGAGTGAAAGGCGGTATTTAAAGGGATGCTTTCTGTTTTTGCACTTGTCGTCATAATAGTATTTTTAGCGTTGCTCTATAATTTTTTGAACGGTGCGAACGACAGTGCGAATGCGATTGCTACGGTAATTGCAACTAAAGCGCTGACACCGCTAAAGGCATTGGCGTTGGCGAGTATTTTTAACCTCGCTGGCGCTTTCGTTGTTACCGCAGTAGCGGAAACTATAGGAAAGGGTATTGTATCTATGACAGTTTTGCCAACCGAGATGTTTCTACTGGTTCTTATCGGTGGTTTAGTTGGTGCGATATTATGGACTTTTATCTGCACCTCACTTGGAATTCCTATAAGTGTAACGCATTCGCTGGTAGGAGGTATTCTTGGTGCTGGAATAGTTGCAGGTGGGTTTGAGATAATAATGTGGGCAGTGCTTACCAATAAGGTATTTCTTGCCATTGCGCTCGGTCCTTTTGTGGGATTCATGGCAGGAGCGTTGATTTTTATCATCACCAGTTGGGTGCTTTACATATTTTTTAAAAAGACACCATCACCTACGACCGAAAGAGTGTTTAGGAAATTGCAGGTTATTTCTTCTTCGTTTATGGCGTTCGGCCACGGTATGAACGATACGCAAAATGCAATGGGTGTAATCACGGTAGCTTTACTTATTGGAGGCTTTATCCCATATTTTGACGTGCCCTGGTGGGTAAAATTGATGTGCGGGTCCGTAATGGCGCTGGGCACGTTTTTACTGGGCTGGCGAGTAATCAAGACTGTGGGCTGGCGATTGGCAAAGCTGGAGCCGAAGCACGGTTTCTCTGCCGAAACGGGTGCTGGTATCGCAATAGTCGGTGTGAGTATAGCCGGTATGCCTGTAAGTACCACGCACGTATTGGCTTCGGCAGTGATAGGCGGAACGTTCTTCCAGAGCCTTCGCAGGATTAGGTGGTCCGAGGTGGGAAAAATGTTTACGGCATGGGTGATTACTATTCCGCTATCGGCGATCTTCGGTGGTGTGGCGTATATGGTGCTGCGGTTCGGGTTTTTATAGTTTCGTTTTGTATTACGCGCTTGTTATTACGCGCATCGTATTTGTTTAGCTAACCACAGATTACACCGATTTTCACGAGAAGATAATACTTGGGACCCGGCTTAAGTGCACTATTTGTTTTTTTATCCCATGTTAACCCAAGAATCTTGTGCTAATCTTGTGAAATCTCGTGGTTTTTTACCCCTTCTATACAAATACCGCGCATCAACTTATTTAATCCCCGAGGACAAAAGTAGAGTAATATGGTAGAACGGCATGCGGACCCCCAGCATTTATGTATATACCCTTTTCTGGCTGCGGCATCGGAATACGTAGATACCACAGGAATAACGCTTGACGATTTAATACGCGCCGCTTCGTTCGAACGAGCAAGGCTGAGAGGCAAAGCGCGGGTAATAGAAGCAATAAAAGACGGAACAATTAGAAAGCCAGTCATAATTAGCCCGGCTCAGGCTGATATAGAATTATCGTCTTATCCGTTCGCACGTATTCTCGTATCCTGTGTCGGTGACGCTTATCTTGTTCGCAGATACGCACTCTCAGAGGCAAAAGCGGCACATGAGCGGCTATCAGAGGATTCCAGTTTGGATATTATTTACGAGATGTCCGAAGAGTTTGACATACAAATGGATTTCTTTCCGCATGCGCAAGACCAGGTTTTGATGGCTTTCTCTGATTATTTACGGTTCACGACGAATCTACGCGATAAAAGATGGAAACTGGTGAACCGCGGGTTGAAGAGCGGAAAGGTGAAGCTGAGTAAGAGCGATTTTGTTCGCGTGGTCCAGGAGGCTATGTATGAACGGATAAAGAAAGACTTGCCGTTGAAAGTGCCCAATGAGATATGCAAGGTGATACAGGGTTACACGGTGGATATAAAACGTGAGCTGGAAGAGAATCGAAAGAAACTCGGTGATGTCGGGTTCGAGTCGTTGGTGAAAGACCCGGACAGCTTTCCGCCTTGTATAAAAGCCATTCTGGGCAATTTAAAAGAGGGTGTGAATGTGACACACGGTGGACGATTCGCGGTTACTGCGTTCTTGTTGAATATCGGTCTAACAGAGGACGAGGTAATAGCGATATACAAAAATTCGCCTGATTTCGATGAAGCGCGGACACGGTATCAAGTGGAACATATTGCAGGCGATAAAGGTGGTGCTCGCTATACCGCACCGTCCTGTGCGACTATGCGTACGTATGGTAATTGTACAGGCACGGATGATATTTGTGAGAAAGTTCATCATCCGTTAACTTATTACAAGCGTAAATTGAAGTTGAAAGCGAAGAAAAAGAAAGAAAAAACGGTAAAATCAAAAGGTCAGGTGGAAAAAGATGAAAAGGTATAGATACAAGGTGGAGTTTTTGCCCATAGAAGGAGAAGAGGGTGCGAGGCAAATAGATAAAGCTGAGATTGAGGCGACTTTGAACAGGTATGCGAAAGAGGGCTGGCGCGTCTGGAAGATAGATATGTGCGGTAATTTGGGTTTGGTTTGCGTGTTTGAACGGGAAGAGAGCGAGTGACGTTGCAGGCAAGCGGGAAAAGGTATTGGAAGGGTAAGAAGAGTGTGGGGGTGGTTTGAGTGTTAGATTTAATAAAGGAGTTGTTGTATATTGAAAATGTGGTTGAAGGAGATGAAGATTAGAAGTCAGTTGAAGGGAGGTATATACGACATTGATGTCGTATATATACAGTTAGGCGACATGGCACTAATTAGAGGAATAAAATGAAAATCTCCAAAGCAAAGGCCATTCAATTAATTGACCAGAAAATTTCGCAGTTCGAGAAGGTCAGGGCTCACTATAGACTTAAATATTTAAGCGAGGCGTATAACGTGGCTTACATGGGTACACTAAACTTACTGGCAGAGCTTTTCTCCGAAGAAGAAATGGTGAATTTTCGGGAAGTGACCGGTGCATCACTAGACCTTGTTTTGGAAGAACACGACCAAAACATGGGCCATGAATATTTTCGTGGCCATCTCGATAGTTGCATCGCAAAGTTGAAGGTTTACAAAGAAAAAATTCAATACTTTTGGCCAGAGCAGGTTGAGATGCTTCCTACCGCTAAAAAAGTATCTCACTCCGAAATTCTGCCATTTGTTTCAATGAGTTTCGATGTTGCTGACAAGGACCACAATGAATACGTAACAGGGATTCTAAAAGCCCTTCGAATAAAATTTGAAACTGGTGAACGCTATTCCAAAAAGAGCATTCCTGAGAAGGTTCAAAGCCGCATTCGAGACTCTGACCTTTTCATTGCCATCTTTGTAAAGCGCGACAAAATTGAAAGCGGGGGTTATACTACTCCTTCATGGTTGCTAAAGGAGCTTGGAATAGCACAAGGAGCCCAAAAAGATGTCATAGCTTGGGTTGAGCGAGGTATAAAAGACATTGCAGGTCTTAACTACGAAAAAGAGGTAATCTATTTCGATCGGCAAGATGTAAAGGAAATACAAAGGGCTACGATTAAGTTCCTAGAAGCTCTTCGTGAGCATGGTTTGGTATGAACGTGCCACAGTCGTATAACAGAGCGTATCTGGCTTCGTGCCTTCGGTACTCCGCCCAAATTCCCCTTCGGGAAACTTCAGATACGCTCGGAACGTTATACACCATAGGGCGAAAGGCTAAAGGTTTAACCCATAATAACCGGGAAGTGTGTAGCAATGGATAAGAAGGAAATATATGAAGAACTCAGGAGAAAAACAAAAAATGTTAGATTTGAGGTGCTTTGCCGAGCAGCAGAATTGTTTGGTTTTAGATTTAGAGGAGGTAAAGGAAGCCAGAGGATATACGTCAAAAATGGCTGGTATTTACAATACAAGTTAGACGCCATGCTTATAAACAAGGTTGATATTTGCAAAAGGACTTTTGGTATGATATGGATGTAGCCAAATCTAAAAACGAAGTGCCAATCAGATTAACAGAGAAAAAATAGTTTCATATCACAGAAGAGCACTCAGGCGGGCTATTATTTTGAAGTTCTCGAAACGCTGGTGGAGCCAGAAGCAGTTTATGACGGCAAAGCGGGAGAATGCATAGCTGTGAAGGAAATAGAAATAGGGAAATATATTGCAGTGGTATATAGCGGGTTAAGTAACGAAGATGGTTTTGTGATTACCGCATTCTTAACGAGGCGGGGAAGACAACTTGAAAGGAGGCAAATGATATGGCCGCAGTAGAAGTAAAAAGGATGTTGAACCTCGTGCCTGAATTACTTGAAGTGCCTTATTCAAGGATTTGGACATCTTACGATAAAGAAGCCGATGTTCTTTACATTAATTTCAAGAAGCCAAGTCATGCAGATGATTCCGAACTCACGGATGATGACGTCATAACCAGATATGAGAAAGGAGAAATTGTAGGAATCACTATATTTAATGCAAGTAAGAGAAAGAAGGGATAGGGACGCGGCGTATAGCAGAGCGTTATGTGCAATAGCTTCGGGGGCAAAAATAAGAAAAGCCGTGTTTTAAAAGGGTAAGTACAATAAGTATTCTAATACTATTATGTTGTTATATGCAAGGATCAAAATATGACTATTGTTACACAGAAACAACTTGCTGAATACATAAAGACTTATGTAAATACGCTTTTGGGAGAACTAGGCAAATTAAGTAAAGAAAAACAATCACTCTTTGAAACCTTAACTTCGAATTTTTTTAGGGAACATATTCAATCCAAGAGCCTCATCCAA
>QBUM01000217.1 GCA_013180585.1 Candidatus Methanophagaceae archaeon GoMg2 | reverse complement strand
AGACATCTAAAACCATCACACAAAAACATATTCCTAAAAATGGTCGAAGTTACGGATAAATATTACACGTTATCTGCAATAAAATAATTGAGAAATAAGGTTTATTAGGGGAGGAAATAGTTACCATTTGATTTCCCCGTGTGCCAGTTGTTCTTCATAATCTTCCGGATTAGGCAAATAGTCGCCAAAGTCTGATTCAGCAGTTTCTAATGCCTCGTTAATGAGTATCCACAATTGCCAGCGAGGACTATCGCTTTTCCGTTGCAGAAAGGCCACGAAACAATCAGTTATATGTAGCCAGCATATAATTATTTACCTGAAAGATAAATGAGAGGAACCACCATTAAATTATACCTCGCACTAGCGCTTGTATTCGGTTCTTTATTTCTATTCTCGCTTACCATAACAGCCGTTGCCTATTCCTCTTCGTCCAGTTTGATAATAACCGAACTCTATCCGAACACAGAACAAGAGCAGGACGAATACGTTGCAATCATCAATCCTTGCGCGCGTTCGGTAAACCTCGAAGGCTGGAGCTTAACAGATAACGAAGGGAAAATTACCTTCCCGCAGTTTCGCATTGCACCGGGTGAGACTTTATACGTTACAAGAAATGCATCGGCATTTGTAGAGCAAAGGAGTAGCGTAACTATTCATCCCACCTTCGAATACGGCTCAGATTCGGATCCTGAGGTCGGCAATCTGCAACAAGCAGGAAAAGCATTTGTTCTGCGTAACAGTGGCGATGAAGTGATCCTGCAAGATGAACACGGAAGAATAGTTGATGCCTTAATATACGGGGATTCGTCATACAAAGGTGCAGGCTGGCACGGTAAGCCATTGAAGAAGCCACGAGAAGGTATGATACTAAACCGAAAAGGAAACGAAGATACCGATACTGCAAATGATTGGATCCTAATATACTTTGACGCTTCTTATCACGCGCCTGAAACGTTCTCTACCTCTACTATAGTTACCGCATTCGTCTCGCCCGACAACAGTTTCGCTGTCTTGCAGCAGGAGATAGGGAAAGCTTCTTCTTCGTTATGCGTCAATCTCTACGAGTTTACGAATCCAAAGCTCCTGGAACTCGTTTTAGATGCTTTAAACCGAGGTGTGAAAGTGCAGTTGCTACTTGAAGGCAGTCCAATTGGCGGAATTAGTGGTGACGAGTTGTGCATTGCAGAGAAAATAAAAGAGCGAGGTGGAGAAGTTCGGTTCTCTGATGACCCGTTCATAAACCATGCTAAGTACGCAGTCATAGACGACAAAACTACGATATTAATGTCAGAAAACTGGAAATCCACGGGTGTGCCCTGTGATAACTCATTTGGAAACCGTGGCTGGGGCATCGTATTACGGGACAGAGAAATAGCGAGTTATTTCAAAGAGGTATTTGCAGAAGATTTTCGGCGTGGTAAGGATTTTTCAGTAGAGGCAGAGAGAGGCAGTTGTTGGTTGGCTCGCGAGATGCCTCACGGTTCTTATGTGCCTGTCTTCGAACCGTTCTCTATTAACTGCGATTTTACTGTAATTCCCGTTTTAGCGCCCGACTCTGCGCTGAGTGACGAGACAATATTGGGTATGATAAACAGCGCAAGGGCGTGTGTTTACGTGCAGCAGTTCTCAGCAAGGCTGGTTTGGGGTGAAAACGTCAGTCCATTCATTGCTGCTATTATATCGGCAGCACGAAGAGGTTGTGAGGTGAAAGTGCTGTTGGATTCTAAATACTTGGAGGGTGAGAATAATAATGACGAGGTCGTTTCGTGGCTGAATGAACTGGCGAGTGCAGATAATTTGAGCTTAGAAGCGCGATTAGCTGATCTGGACTCGTTAGGGTTGGCAAAAGTGCATAATAAAGGGTTGATTGTGGATGGTGAGAAGGTGCTTATTTGTTCACTGAACTGGAATGCGAATTCGGTTTATAACCGAGAAGCTGGTGTTATTGTAGAGAACGCGGATATAGCGGGTTATTATGAGGCGGTGTTCATTCATGATTGGGATGCTTCAATAGCGGGCATACAGAATGATAGCAAGGGAACAGATACAAAAATGAGGATTGTGTATGTGGCGTTGACTTTGGTTGTCGTTTTTGCTATTTTCCGGGTGGTTAAGTGGTATAAGAGGATGTAGCTTGCGGGTGAGTGGTTTTTTCGAGCGGACACAGTATATCCAAATACTTTTAGGTAGTAGTGATAAAAGAAGCGATTTAAAACGTTCTTGTCAAATGTAATGAGCATTGTTAGCACATAAACCCTACGGAGCCAGGATAGTCAGCGATTTATGCAGCAGAAAAGAGCAAAAAACAGCAAAAAGTCCGCATTAACAGCCCTGATGTACGCTAACCGCCGCTATATGGCCAAATCCCCCAATTAGCGCCTCATAAATCTCGTCTGGTAGCGGACCTTTATCGTCCAAAATATCCTTCTCTTTGAGGAGTGCAATCACCGCAAATACCGCTGTTTTTATTATACACCTCCTGAACAACGTCGTTCCAGTTCCTCTTTGGCTAAATGGGCAAGGGACTTACTAAATTAAGGTAAAAGCTCTGATAAACATCAAAGCACTAACAAAAATCAATAAAAGTCCCACATACACTCTCGCATGTTTTAATGATAACTTTCTTGCGATTATAGGTCCAATTTGCCCACCAATAAACACTGCCGGGGCAACCCAGATCATGATGGCAAAAATATTTGTTGCTTGCATCTGTAAGACCGACATAAAAGAAGGGGTCAATCTAAACAAAACAGCAATGATGTTTGTGATGAAGATAATAAAAATTGTTGATCCGACAGCTTCTGCATAGTTTTGAACTTTTTTGTGATGAATTATCCCCGGAAGGATTAACTTACCCAAACCCGTTGCAATTAAACCTTTAAGAAACCCGGCAATAGCCGCAGTCACCCAATATACCGTTTCGTGCTCCTCAACCTCTTCCTTTGGCTTAATGCCATAGCGCCATATCGCAAAAGAGCCGTATAAGAACACAAAAGATGCGAAAGCAATGATTAATGATTTTGCTGGCGCAACGGGGACCAATAAAGTCCCAAAAATTGCTGCAGGGATAGTAATTTTGAGATATTGCTTTACAATATACCCATTAATTGTTTTTTGTTTTAAATTCTTGATGATCCCGGAACCAAAGCCAAAAATCATAGTTAAAAGAGCTAACCAAAATCCTGTTTTCGGTTCAATTTTTAGCCAGATCAGATAAACGGGAATCCAGAAATTCGTACCCGATATGCCTCCAGATATTGCTAAGATTGCAATAATAATTCCAACAGGAAATAAATACCAATAAGTAAAATATTCTATCATAAATCTAAAAGTGTATTTGCCTTTAATCAATATATCTTTGCCTTAGATTTTATATCGAACTTTTCTACTTTTCAGAAAAATGCAAATCAACATACAGGGGCGATATTAGACATCTTTTCTTTTTTTACCACATAGAAGTTTTCGTTTCTACTGTAAACCATTAAACCACTCTTTAACAGTCCTGGTGGCACAATCGAAAAATCAAGTGATTTTTAATTTTTCATCCATCGTACCCCTCATTTTCATAGCGTTTGCAAATAGTAAACTACCATAAAGTGATCCCACATCGGCTTCAGGTCCAAAATCCACACTATCTTTATCCAAAACGGTACCAAAACATCAAAAACGGCCATTACACGATTAAAAAGGCAATAGCTACCGCTAACCACCTCTCTTCTTTCACACCAACTTGAATCGTAAAAGTCTTACCCGTGATCCAAAAACGGTATAAACACCAAAAACGCTTCTAGTAGGGTTTTCTTGCATCTACCCAGTAGCCCCGCCCTCTTCATTGCCGAAAGCTTCATCTGGTTGTCTATTCCTCTATCGGTCCTGAATTGCTTCTTTCTATGCGTCTTCAAGCTTGTTGAGTAGTAGTTTTCAATCCAATTGTTCGTAGCCAGCCCACCTTTCTCGAAATAGAACGCAGTAAAGCGCGCCCACCTCCTCTTGATCATTCTCAGCCGCTTCTGTACGGGCTTTTCAAAAGACGCTATCTGGGTGCATTACCTGATTCTTACAATTATAAAATAAGCCTCTAAAAAGGTTATGGTCTCGATAGTTTGGAGTGGAAAATAAACATAGTTAAAGATTTGCTATTTGTCTCATGTTGTGAAAAAGGATGATAAACGCAAGTATCCATGCTCCATGGGATGATTTCTCTTGGCTGAAGATAAATGAAGGAGTGCGGGAGCGGCTTCACGAACAGTTTGATGTCTGGCTAAACATGCTGGAGGATGAAATGGACGGGAAAGAAGGGAAACTGGATGAGATAGTAGGGGGAATTTTCGAAACGCGTCAAAAGTTGACTGGAATGATAGCGGAATCTCTGGTGGAAAAGCTGCATTCTAAAGAGCTGAAGCAAAAAGAAACGGTGTGTCCAAAGTGTGGAAGGGAATTGAGATCAAGGGATGAAGTTGAACGAACGGTTGAGACGAGGATAGGTCCAGTAAAACTGAAACGCCCTTATTTCTGGTGTAAGAATTGTTCAGAAGGTTTCTATCCCTTAGACGAAGCATTACACCTTTCGGGACGTAAGAAGCAGTGGGATATTAAGAAGGCTGGGGCGAGTTTAGCAGCGGAGATCCCATATGAGAAGGCAGAAGAACAGTTTAAAGGGCTAACTGGGTTGTCAATGAGCGATCACACGATGCACGAGGTAGTCGGGGATATATGTAAGGATGTAGATGTTCTTGACGTTGCTCCTTCTGTTGAAGAGGTTAAACGAAAGATCCGAGAGGTGGGAGGAGGTAAGAAGTGGAGACCTATCATGGTGTTAGCGACGGATGGAGCCCATGTGCCAACGCGACCCGAAAGTGCAAAAGGAAAGAGAAGAGGCAGGAAAAAAGTGAGAGCAAAGAGGGCTAACGGGGAAGGCGAGTGGAAGGAAGCAAAAGGGTTCAGGTTTTATCTCGTGGATGAAGACAGGATAGAGCATATTCTGAGCTGGCATCAGGTTCAGAGCAATAAAAAGTTGAAAGAGAGTCTCAAGAAGGTACAAGAAGCGGGATTGATTCCAGAAGAGGAAGTCCGGCTGTGTGTAATAGCTGATGGAGCCAGATGGATCTGGAAAGTGGCAAAGGAGATTTATCCGAAAGCAGTGGAAGTTCTGGATTATCATCATCTGAGTGAACATCTTCATAAGCTTGCCGAGGTGCAATATGGGCATAACCCGGAGAGGGCGCGAGAATGGATTGAGGCAACTCTCGCAAGATTGTTCTCCAGAGAGTCGAGCGGAGTGATATGGGGATTAGAACGCATGAAACCGGGGAGTGCGGAAGCAAAGAGTGAACTAGACCGTCTTACAGGCTACTTGAAAGAGAATAGGGATAGAGTGGATTACAAGTTTTATCGAAAGGGTGGATATCCTGTGGGGAGTGGAGGAATTGAATCTTCTAACAAGACTATTTGTCATGTCCGATTAAAGAGATCAGGTGCGTGGTGGTATGCCGAAAAGGCAAATCAGATGCTCGCTCTGAGATGTGCTAAATACAACGGGACTTTTGAGAATTTGTTCCTCCAGTACATGGAGAGAATTAGGCGCACCTAACCTGTAAGAAATGCGTAATGCACCCTTAGTTGAGGGGGGTAACCAAAGTCTCAGATCGGTTGCGCTCAAAATATAATCCGTGTGCTCATGCCGAGCCGCCGATTTCTATGAACTTTACCAAGCCCTTGTCCATGTTTATAAAAGACCGGACTGCATGTCTTACCGCTTGACTCCTGTTTTCAAACACGCCCCTTTCTACCAGCGCATCCAAATAATCCAAATTCGCTGCTTCTATCCATATCGTGACATGCTCCTTCCGCTCTTGCTCACTTTTTCGTCTCATGTATGTAGCCTAATGTAGCCTTACCCTTTATATACATTCGTGTCTTTGTTAATATATTCATCACAATTTTTGTGGTGGCGAAGCGAGGGGAAGTTTAGGGATAAAGGAAAAATCAGTATTGATAATAATGCCATATGGTTTTTAATTACTTTTACTATCTCTTTTATTTCCTCTCTATTTAATGCGTGTTTTCCGGGTAGTAGGTTCTGGTGATCTTTGGATATTATTCCAGAAGTGAAAGAGTTAGTCATGTGAGCCGGGAGATTGTTTGCAGTTCTTTAGAAGCCAATATCTTTATTCGTGCCATATTCTTTATATATGTCTCCACATTTTGCAGTTTGTGGTTGATTATCGTTGATATTTACGCATAAGCATATAAAAAGTGGTTTAGCTGTATTATCCAACTAATTTCCGATTTCTTCAAAAAAACTATGGAATATCTGAAATTAAATTGTACGGTAGCGGAAATTATTTGTATCCTGTATGACTTTTGAGAGAGTAAGGAGTGATAAGAGTGGCAAATAAAGGTCCCGAGACATTGAGAGGAATAGAAAATAAGATAGCGACAGGAGATGGTAGAAAATCGTACATTAAACAAATGAACGAAGCGGAAGAAGCGTTTTTTGGGAAAAAGAAGAAACAAGGAAGAAAGAAGAAATGAACGAAAGATCACTTAATAAATTTGAAAGGAGGTTGAAATATGAGGTTGTTTGATTTAGATTATGATCCTTTCACAGGGGAGAAAAATAAAACTGATGCAGAAGCGATAAGGTCGGCTTTAACTTCTGCTAAGAAGAAAAAGATTATGGATGCTGTGGGTAATAAATGCGAGATTCGTGGCTGCAAGCTCAAAGCTCAAGAGGTACATCACATTAAACTCGTTTCTAAAGGAGGTCCCAATGTAGGTAGCAACCTTATTGTTCTATGTGGCTACCACCATAACGAAGTACATAGCGGTGCAATAACCCAGACAAAATTGAAGGGGACTGTTAAAAACAGGAGTGAGAAGAGGAAAAAGGAGATTAATAAAATTTTAAGGAATAGAAAAAAAGTAGGAACTGAGAAAAGCAGTTCTTCCACGTCTCAAGCCTTCGATTACCCTTCCTTCGTTTGATCCTTCCTCGTTCAGTCCATTCGACACGAGTCCAAAGAAGAAAGGTCTAAAGAAAAAGGAGGCTGATGATTTGTGGGGATTTTGGTAAGAAAGTGTGTAAATGGAAGATATAGTGTACGCTCTTAATTAAGAGTCTATGTCTTTTGAAAGGGTGTGAGGCAAAATCCAATGGGGTTGCAAGATAGAGGATATATGAAAAAGGAATATGGCGGTTCGACAAGTCAGAACATTAGAATTCATGAGACACCCCCATATAAAAAGAGCATATGGAAAAAAGTATCATCACAGAAAACACCAAAATGGGTAAAAAAAGAGATAAATAAATTGAGAAATAGGGGACAACTCAAAGCCGCATTATACAAGAATAAAGTAATAATTCTAAAAGGCAAGTATTTTGAATATAAGTTGGAACCTTGGGGGGAAGGAGCTTATGGTTTGGATGTATGATTAGATGTATACAGGAAAAAAAGGCATTATAATGTAAAGAAACCTTATAGAAAACCGAACCCCGGGTATAGAATAAATAAACTTGGGATTACGTTAATTTTAGCCTTCTTAATATCCTTTGCTTTATTTTTAGGTGCTGTGGCAGATTGGGATACGGAAGTTTTTACAGATATTTCGTTTACTAATTTTGAAGATTCTGCGATGCCTAATATGGTTGACGATATACCCATTCCCACTCAAGCATCACTACAAAATTCGCTATCAACACCTGCGGAAAGAAAAGAAGATTGTAAAGACGCATTTAGCGATATAAATAAACTACGAAGCGATTATGGGCGAAAAGAACTAAAATGGGATGATAGAGCTTATGAACTTGCAGTAGATAGAGCTAAGGATATGGTTGAAAGGAATTATTTTGATCATGTTACTCCTGAAGGAACTTGTGCGAAGGATATGAAATCGCTTTATGGATTTACATCTTTGGAAATACTTGCGGAAAATTGCGGTGGTATGACTCATTATAGTGATGGTAATCCAATTCCTGAAACAAGTGTGAAAGAAGCTGTTGATAGTTGGATGAACAGTAGAGGTCACCGATTTAATCTCTTATATGAAGACCACAAGAGCGGGGCTATTGGATGTTATAAAAGCATTTGTGTGTTTTATGGTGTCCACTTTAATCAGCATGGTTTAGGTGCAGGACCTTGTACTTCCGGGGAAGAAGGTTTAGATTTTTGGTACAGTGCAAGAAAGCAACATGATGAGATTTAATGCATCCACGAACGTTAAGCAAGTCATTTTTTAAGGATGTTTTTAGATATTTTCTTTATCTAACGCTCTCCCCAATTTAAAAAGTAAATATGAAGAAAAAGAAGTTTTATTTGACTGGTACTGTCTGATATAACAAAATTAGGACGATAAATAAAGATGATGGACGAAGAAATGGAAGACACGAAGGAGAGTGAAGAGGTTTCAGATGAAAAGAATCACCCTCTTTCACGTGAAGGTTGGATAATGCTTTTGAGTGGTGAAATCAACAAAGAGGAGATGACACTTACAACATATTGGTATACAGGTCTAGCAATCTCAATAGCATTCCTGGGTGTTGCGGTTGCATTTTTAGTCGCGGCATGTCTAAGTGAGGTGCCATTACCTGATGAGCTATTACTCAGTATTCTAGCGTTGGTCATGATCTTTTTTATGGGTCTAACTTGGTTAATATACCAGATACGTTATCATAAACCCCATCAAAAGAGATTAAAACCATTGATAAATATCCGTGAGGCCATAATTTCTGGCGAATTAACAGATTTTGGCGAGATACATAGTAAGTGGGAAGAATATAGGCGGAAATATTATAAAAAGTATTTAGAAAAATCAGATCAGATATGGTTGAAGAAAAGAAAGAATTGAATGAAGAGAAAAGGAAAATCAAATAGAATGGGTTTAGAAAAATGGATGAAGAAAGCGAGATCGTGAGGTATAAGAAAATGGGAGGTATTAATAAGAAAAATTGTTTTCGGATTTTCGCTATCCTATATTTAATTGCACTATTAGCGACTTTTATTTTCCAGAGATACGATGTCTTCATTCTTCTTTTCTAGATAAGCATTATATTAGTTGCAGTGGTTATTGTGGCGTATATTTGTTTTCCCCCGCTTTTCAAGAAGCAGGCCGTGGGTTCTGAAGAGTATTACGAAGCTATAATTAAGAAACAAAATGAACATGTGCATTTTGATGACAATCTCTTAGGTAAGATGTTTGAAATGAGGATAACAAACCGGAGAAATTCGCTATTGGCATATCTTGCTTTTATGCTGACGTACACCTTAACAATTACCCTTGGTTCCGAAAAAATATGCCCTGATTCAACTGTGGTCCCTTTAGTTTTGTGTAGGTTAACGGTTATAATCTGTGCATTGGTAGGTGTGCTGAGTATTGGAATACTGGCGTATCACTCTGCAAGACTCGATAGGTACGCTATTGATGAGTTGGATGAACTATTCAAAGCCATGAACAGACTGGACAAAATAGAAAATGAATCTGATCCCAAAAACCAAAATCCATAGAAAAGTCATACAGAAAAAATAGATTTAAGTCGCTGGAAAGAAATAAGAGCGGATAAGATACCGAAGTGGTTCTTATGGCCCAAATGCAAATCGCTTATGAGATACATCATCACGACTACCCCCCTAGCCTTTTAATCATGGCTAATAATTTCCAAAAGAATCTTTTAACCTGGAATCTCAAAATAGTTTTCCGCCATATTCGTTTACTCAACGCCTCTCTTCGGGTCAATAACCTCTTGAGCATGAGGTCATACTCATACAGTATTTTACTATTTCGCAGAATTGTTATCCGTAAGAGATGTTGGTTGATGTTTGGCACTTCTTTGTTTTTCAGGTATCGCCAAATGTCAGAAAATTTCCTATCTATGTCTTTAAAAGCGATTGTGACATGAAATGAGAAGATTTTCTTCTTATCCTCTTCGCCTAATCAAACATACCGCAACCACTAAACCAACAACAGCGCACATAAATTCAAAACACGGCGTTGTGGGAGTTGGCGTAGGTATCGGTGTAGATACAGGTACAGGCGCAACACTCGGCGACGGCATAACCGTTGGAACGGGAGTTGGCGCAGATGTGGGAACAGGAGTCGGAGTAACAACCGGAGTAGTCCTCAACGGCGTAACGTCTACCTTTTCGTCTGGCGTTGTTACGGGTGTAGGAGTTGGAATCACCCCTATGTTAAGACTCTTCACCGCGCTCTCGTCTTCCAGGCCACACGCCTGCCCGGACACGGTCTTTACCTGGAACGTATATTCACCTACTTTCCAGCCGCTGATTTTTAAACCGCCCGTAGCACCATAGCCCTTCAAATCAGATACGGTTATACCTTTAAATTGCTGATCGTTCTTCGCATCGTAAGATATTTGACCCGCCGGACCATTTATGACGAGGTCCACCACATCTTCATCAAACAGGTTTATACCCGCGGTATCTATTCTAATCGCTGTTGTGCTCACCATGACACCTGATACCGTTGCAGAACCTACTTTGATCTCTAACGGGATAATTGGGGCTTCAACAGAAAGCTGTGCATCCGCCTTCTCTGTCGTTGTGTTATAGTTCACATAAAAAGCCCCGGCCGTTGGCCAATTCACGTTGTAAACACTGTTATTGTCCACAGTGTACGTATTCGCTATATCGCCACTTACTACTCTATAAACTGCTACCGGCGCGTTAAAACCCTCAAATTCTAAATTCTGCCCGATTAGCACCTTTTGTAGTCCGTCTTGCGCTGCAATATGGTTGAAGTTATCGCCTCTACTATCGGCACTTACTATCGGCATCATCGCGGCAATGACGGCAGCTAACATAATCGCAGCGCAGATAACCAATAATCCACATCTTCCCCTCATTTTTCGTCCCTTTAACAATATTCCAATAATATCTACGGTGTTCTTTCTTTATTAATTAAGTTTTCGGTTTCGTACGGGGTTTGGAACAAAAAGTATCTTACCCAAAAAACGCCTGTTGGATATGATTAGAACTTGGGGGTCTGGGAGTATACACACCAAAGGCATGGGGTATTTGCATGTGTTTTCTATACTTATCTCTCGTCCGTTTCCCCGTCACCGCCGCTTTTTTTTTCGCAATGTAAAGTTTTTTGGGATGGAACGTAAATAGTATAATAAGTGTTTCTGTAGCCTTTAAAGGATTTTAGGATGTACTCAAATTATATTTAAACTATGTGAAACATGTTTTAGCACGTTCTGTGAGGAACTATGCGTGTATGAAGATTTTCAAAAGCACTACCTAAAAATTGGTTGCAGTGGAATTGAGGGTTATAAACCAAAAGTGTGTTATACCGATATGCCGTTTAGTATCCTTATAAGTAGTGTAAAGAAGGGAGAAGGATGCGATAAAGGGAATGATTAAACACAAAATTTAGGATGTGATATGAAAAATGAACAATAAGAGAATAGGCTTAATTGTGTTGACAACGATTATGGTGTTTTTTGTTTTGGCTGCGATACCGGTAAGTGCTTTATATCAATGGGAACAGGTAAGTGAAGAAGGATTTGGCGATTTAACAAATGATTATGCCTGGGCTATGGCTAATTATACGCCACCGGGTGAAACAACCGAATATCTCTATGTTGGAACATTAAACAGCGACTATACATCAATTCAAAAGAACAATGGCTGTGAAGTCTGGAGAACAGATGGCACAATGGTTGCGGGAAAATATGTATGGGAACAGGTTGTTGGTCCTAGTTGTTCTCAACATGCAGCAGGATTTGAACGAGGCATACCGGGAATACGAAACATGATTGAGTATGATGGATTATTATGGGCTGGCTGCCTTGGCATTAACCTCCCACCGAATCCACCAACAAACTGTCAGATATGGGTGACCAATGGAACACATTGGAAACTTGCAAACCTTCCTGGATTTGGAAATGACGACGCATCAATTAGGGGCATGGCAGTATTCAAAGATGAACTCTATGTTGGGACTCAGAAATCTAAGGATGGTAATGGTGCAAACCTCTACAAATATACTGGTGATGGTGGCAATCTAAATTCTGTGAATCATACAGCGTGGACGAAGGTATTTAGTAAAACGGCAGACGAATCAGAGGCTTTTGGTACTCTTATAGTGTTTGATGGAAAGCTGTATGCCCTTGGCTGGTCCGGTGGATTTGTTACAGGTAGCGGTTTTGGTCATGGCTGTGAGGTATATAGGTCAGATGATGGTACCACCTGGGAAGAAGTGGTTGGCGATGCTGCTACCGTTACACCAAGAGGTTTCGGTGACGATTACAATGGCGCTATATTATCTGCAACTGTATTTGATGGACAGCTATATGTCGGTACGCAAAACTTCAGGGATATGGCAGAAATATGGAGAACAAGCGATGGAATTAATTGGGAACCCGTGGTGCAATACGGCTTTTTAAGAACGAATGGGTACATATGGCGATTGACTGTATATAACAATACGCTGATTGCTGGAACAATGAATCCGTTCACAGGTTGTGAGATTTGGATGAGCGAAACGGGAGATTTTGGAACATTCGAGCAGATGAACATACATGGTATGGATGGTGCGATGAGTCTTCCCGCTAACCTGGGTGCATTTATTGGTAGCGATGATGGTCCAATAGTTCCTTGGGCGGACCAATACGGCGTGAGGACGGTTGCAAATTATAAGGGTAATTTAATCGTTGGCACGGCAAGCTGGGGTAATTGGGTGGATAGAATGCTTTCTCAGCAGACAGGCGGAAAATGGGATGATTTGAGTGGTTACGTGGGATGTGAAATCTGGAGTACAGATGGCACACTGTGGACTCCACCCGAAACAGTAGTGGTTAATAAAACAGTTTGGGACCCCTTAGCTCAAGACTGGGTTAACGAGATGGATGCACCCCTTGGTGATACCGTGAGATTTCGGTGCGAGATAAAGAATATTGGTTCAAATGATCTAACTGATATAGTTATCGGGGACTTTTTATCTCACAGCTTGGAGTATGCGGACGATGCAACTATAGATCCAACATGTAATGTAGATGTGTATCTTGGTACACTGCTCAGGTGGGATATATCAGACACACTCACTCCGGATAATAGCATAGCCATCGAGTACGATGCAAATGTGATTGAAAATGATCACAAAGATGTAAACTTCGTGTTTGCAAGAGGTAAGTGTGGTAGCTATTGGGATAATGATTGGGATTATGCGGTCATTAATCCAACTCTAATACCAACTGTGGCTTCTTCCAATGCAACAGGAGTAGAGACAGACAGGTTCGGTTTAAACGAAGACGTTTATTGCTACGCAGAAAATCTTCCGGCAAATAGAACGGTTGATATTTACGTGGTCAAGAACAACGATTCTTGGGCAGAAGGCGCTGCGTTGAATGATGTTTCTTCTGATAAGAAAGAAACGGTGAAGACACAACCTGATAGAAGCCTCAAAAATACACTGATATGGGCGTCTCCGTTCACGCAAGGAAGCTATGACATTGTCATAGATACAAATCGGAATGGAGAATGGAATGAAGGAGAACCGATTGATAGCTGGGCTACGACAGGTTTCGAGGCTGTTCCCGAATTCACAACTATTGCCATACCTGTTGCCGCAATACTCGGTCTGCTGCTCTTCTTCAACCGTCGTAAAAAAAGAAAAGAATAAAAACTAAAAAGAGGTTTGGATTGGTTTTTTTCCCAATCCCCTATTTTTATGTGACTGTTTAGCTAGACATGAGATTACACTTGGGATATGATTTGAATTTGTAGATCACAAATTATACAACCAAAAGCACAGGGCGTTTACGTATGTCTTTCATACTGACTTCGCATCGGTTTCCCTTCGCCTCCTCTTTTTTCGCGATGTGAAGTTTTTTAGATGGAACGTAAACAGTATATAAGTATTTCTGTGGCATCCAAAAAAAATTAGGATGTATTTAAATTTTATTTGAAGTATGTGAAGCAGGTTTTAGCACGTTCTGCGATGAACTATACGTGTATGAAGAATTTCAAAAGCACTTGCTAAAAATTGGTTGTACTAGAAACGGAGGGTATAAACCGAAAGTGAGTTTACAGTGTAAGTCCTATATAATATTGCTTAGATTAAGCAAAATTACCGTAGGAATTACGGTGACAAATAAGCGGAATAAAAAAATTAGGAGGTGAAAACGAAAAAAATGAAAACAAAAACGAAGAAAATCTTTAGTTTGTCTGTGTTAGTTTTTTTGTGCATAGCGGTGTTTGGATTGGTAGGTGCGGTAAGTGCCCAAGAAGACACTATAGAGACTATTCTGAATAACAGGTATGGTGGTTCAGTGAATTGGATAGGTCCACTCCCTCTAACGGAAATCTCGTTTACTCAAACCACGAGTGTCGTTCTTGTATATGTTGACGATCACCAAGCTGGTAATACTGATCCTACCGGCTGGTATGAAACAGATAGCGGTATCAAGCATCAACTGTTTGCGACTCCAACAAAAGATGACAATACACAATTCAATCCCTGCGAGGAGTTTGGTATGTATATTGACTCTCATGATAGTCAATCCCCACCAAATTATTATACCATTTATAGCCAAAACAGTAAAAATCCGGATGGCGGTATATATGCACGGCTTTATCAAGTAACAGGAGGTGATCATAGCGGTGCTTATGTCGTGGCATTTGAGGATCTACTTACTACCGATCCAAATTATGACGGGGACTTCAATGATGTAGTTCTTGAACTCAAAAATGTGAACCCAATACCAGAATTCGCAACAATTGCAATACCAGCCGTAGCAGTCTTAGGACTATTCCTGTTCTTCAACAAGCGCAAGCACAAGAAAGAATAAAAACTAAAATAGCTTTGGATTGGATTTTTTTTCCCAATCCCATATTTTTTATTAACATCGTGAAAAGGGTAAAGGGATAAGCATCGGCAATTTTCTTAATAATTCTACTTTCTTTCTTTTTATCTCCTCAGCGTTGTTGGCATACCGTTTTGACAACGCTTCTATCTCAGTAAAAACGTTTCGTCGTTAAGTGCCGCAGTCGCGGAGCGGTAGCCTGATGTGCTTTTAGTTCCAGTTTTTTTAGTTTTGGTCATGCTTTTCTTCTGCTCTATGAGCACTCGAGACAATATATGTAAAGCATTCAGACTATTTAAGTTTTCGGTTTCGTACGGGGTTTGAGAAAAATGTATCTTCCCCCAAAAATAAAACCCCTTTTGGTGATAATTAGAACATTTTTGTCAAGAATTATACAGCCCAAAAGCACAGGGCGTTTACGTATGTCTTCCCTACTGACTTCGCATCTGTTTCCCTTTACCTCCACTTTTTTTTTTCGCGATGTGAAGTTTTTTTGGTTGAAACGTAAATAGTATATAAGTATTTCCGTGGCATTCAAAAAATTTTAGGATGTATTCAAAAATTATTTGAAGTATGTGAAACATATTTTAGCACGTTCTGCAAGGAACTATGCGTGTATGAAGATTTCCAAAAGCACTTGCTAAAAAATGGTTGCAGTGGAAACGGGCGACATAAACCGAAAGTGAGTTTATAGAGAAAGTTATATATAATGTTGCTTAGGGTAAGCAAAATTACCGTAGGAATTACGGTGAGAAAAAAAGAGGATTTTAAAAATTAGGAGATGAAAACGAAAAAAATGAAAACAAAAACAATAGGGATGTTGTTGATAGCGGGACTGGTAATGCTTTCGGCGATGATGGTGTTTGTTGGTACGGCAGCGGCAGAAACATTTACAGAAACGTTACTATATAGTGACGACCCCCAGCAAAGTAATGAAGTAACATTTGAGTATACAGAAGAGACTACAACAGGTCCTGGGAATTCGCTGTTGTACACAGAACAAAAAGGGGTTAAACAATGGTGTTACAATCGTCCTTGGTGGAAGCCCCTCAAACAAAGAGATGCAGTATATAATCACAATTTTGATGTAACTAATTTATATAAGATATACTCTGCACAGATAACCATCAGGGCGTGGGATGTCAATAGTTGGATATTGAATGAAAAACCAGAAGTGTATGTAAACGGCAATTACATCGGCGATCTAGAAGGATATGCATTAATTACTACAGATACTACATTATCCATTGATTCCAGTTACATAAATACGGGAACTAACACCATAAGAATTGTAAGTGCTAATTCCGGATATAGCTGTTGGATTGTTGGTAGCAAACTCGAAATTGACTATGACACCGAAGAATCAATTCCCGAATTCGCAACAATCGCAATACCAGCGGTATCAGTACTGGGACTATTCCTGTACTTCAACCGTCGGAAGCAGAGAAAAGAATAAAAACTAAAAAAGAGGTTTGGATTGGTTTTTTTTCCAATCCTATATTTTTTATTTTATATAAAGTATAACTTCTACATATTTAAGACGCAGATTTACACGGATTTGATTTCTTCTGCGTTAATTAGTGTTAATCTGTGTCAATAATTAAGTTTAGTTGGATATTATGCTTTCTTGTTTTATACCTGGAAAAAGGTGATTGTGGACGCATTAAGTAATGATTATTTCATATTTGCTTCGTTTCTTACCACCATCTTTTTTGGTAAAAACGTAATGACTATGCTACAGGAACTAGATAGAAAAGCTTTTATACCCTAAAGAGGCTGTCCCACAAATAAATCATCACATTTTAACACAAGAAAAACACAGAAGCCAACAAACAAACAACCAAAGATTCAAAGTACGGTACGTGCACCACTTGAGAAAATTTTGAAAAAA
>QBUM01000218.1 GCA_013180585.1 Candidatus Methanophagaceae archaeon GoMg2 | reverse complement strand
ACTAAGGAAGGCTGAAGAGGAGAGAAAGATAGCTGAAGATGAACGAAGAAAGGCTGAGGCAGAACGAAGAAGGGTTGAACAAAAGGCTAAGAGATCAAGAAAAGGAACCGAAGGGGTATGGGTTGAGAAAGCACATAGAAAAGAGAAAGAGCACTTGAGAGCTGAACATGAAGCAATAAGAAAAGAAGATGAGATAAGGAGACAGGCTGAAGAGGAGAGGAACATAGCTGAAGAGGAACTAAGGCTGGCTGAAGAGGAGAGGAAGATAGCGGAAGAAGAACGAAGAAAGGTTGAGGAAGAAGAATTACGAAGAAAAAGGGAAAAATATGAGCGAGAGTTATCACAGTTAAGAGTTCTCGCGTCGACTGGAACGTTGATTCTAATATTTACACATGAATTGCAAGCCCTAATAGAAAGTATGGAGGAGCTGAGTGTGAATTTTGTTTCAATTATTAAAAAAATGCTTGAAACCGAACAAGAGGTTTACAAAGATAATCTAGCTTCTTTTAACAATCGTACGGAAATGATAAAGGAATTAGCCGAGTTTCTTGGGTTTACAATTGGTAGTGAAAGTAGATTAGAAAAGAAGGAGTGGGTTCTGCTTCCAATAGTAAAAAGTGTTTTCAATCCTTTTAGATGGTATCTCAAAGAATTCGGAGTTGATTATTTTAATGATATACCTGATAATCTAAGAACACCGAAAATGTATCGTTCTGAATTAGTCTCTGTTTTACACAATTTAATGTCAAATGCGGTTAAAGCAGTTAAAGGTGAACTAGATAGACGAATTGAAGTAAAAGGTTTTGAAGAAGATGATGTTATTCACATCAGATTTCTTGATTCCGGTAAAGGTTTAGATATGAGCCTTAGAGAAGAAGTTTTTGAGCCGTTTGCGAGCTATAGTGAACCAGATCTTAGATTTGGTGCAGGAACTGGTTTGGGATTAAAAATCGTAAGAGATCTTGTCAGATCTTATGGTGGAGATGTACGATTTATTGATGCGCCTGATAATTGGAAAACTTGTGTGGAGGTAACGTTCCCCGTTAGGTGATAAAATGAAAATAAAAACAATCTATATCGATGATGATGACACGGAACTAGTAAAATACGAAAGAAAATTTGAGGAGGATGCGTGGAAAGATAGATTTGAAATAGCTACGATAGACACCCAGAAGAAAGTTGTAGACCTTATAAATGAAGTTGAAAAGGAGAATCCTGATCTAATTTTAGTAGACTTTGATTTAGCTAAGCCAAAAAATGATGTAGTTCTAGGGATATCAGGAACATCTCTTTCAACTGCATTAAGGGAAAAATTTCCAGAAGTTCCTATTGTACTTTTTACTAGGAGAAGCGTTTTTAAAATCGAAAAGTATCCCCCGAGGGTCTTATCAAGCTTGGATGAAATTATATATAAAAGTGATATTTTTGCCAATGATATAGAAATCTTTCATCTTCTCTATGAGCTTGCTATTGGTTTTCAAAAACTTCGCAATGCAACTTCTAAAAAATGGCTCGATCTATTAGGCATCATAAAAGCGCCTGAAGCTGATCATGATAATCTAAAACTGTCAAATCCACCCATAACTTCTGGAGGGCTATGGTCCGTATCTGAAGCCGCAGACTGGATACGCAATGTCATAATTAAATATCCTGGTATCCTGTATGATACAATTCACTCGGCTACTTTCTTGGGTATTTCTAGGGATGCATTCTTATCTAGACCTATCCAGAAATTTTTTAGTAAAGCAAAGTACTCTGGGGTCTTTATACCCCCGGAAGGTCGATGGTGGAAATCTAAACTCCAAGAACTTGCTGAATCCATCATGAATGAAAAAGAATTGGATTTACTCACATGTGAGGGATTTCCATCGGCTGGGGAAAGAGAAGAAGAGGTAAGCATTGAAAAGTCAAAATGTGTTTTCCGTGGAGAAACCCCCGCAGAATGGGTCTGCTATATTCTTAATCAGCCGGTAATGATTAAATATTCACTATTTTATAAACCTGATTCACGGCCTTCTGTTATGGACGAGGCGAGAGTTTCATTTGAGGCGATAAGGACATCTAACGAAGTTAATGACGAGTTGTTTGATCCAATAGGCCAGGAAATGCTAGAAGATATTCGTGAAATGTCAAAATGAGGAGGAAGAATATTGGAGATTAGGGATTATCCTCGGAACTTGGAATTACTAGTTAATACGCATATTCAGAAATTTTTAGAGGTGGGGTCTAAAGAAATTCTAATTAATAAGGCGAGGTCATTAAAATCTACTATACAAAAGAGTGATAATTGGAGATTCTCGATCTCTCCCGAACACCCGTTAACATTCAAAAAAAATAATCTCAACCTACAGGTAGATGTCTCATGCGAACTAGAGGGAGTGGGAAATGATTTAAAAACACATAACATTCAACTTCGGATTTGGTGTTCTGAAAAAAAAATCTGCTATAGGGAAGGTTTAGATAGCCCCAATATTAAAGGGGCGTTGGAAAGTTGTGGCGGGAAACGAGTAATATTACGCTTTCATTTTGATCTAAAAACCCCGGGGCAACAGATAGAACCACTATACCACCTACATGTAGGGGGGAAAAATCGAATGGATGATGAATTCTGTTGGTTTCCCGAGGATATTGATGTTCCCAGATTTCCCTATCAACCAACAGATATAATCTTATTATCTGAATTTGTGTTGATGAATTTCTTTCAAGAGGATTACAAGAAAATAAGAAAAAAACCTGAGTGGATAAGTTTGGTAAGGAAAAGCCAAGAATTATTCCAGAAAAGTTATTTTGAAAAGTGTTTGGAATATCTAGATGATGGACGTGATACTCTAATGGGAAACCTAGTAACTCATACTGGAGGATTATAGAAAATGATTATTGAAAATAAGGGAGATATACCAGAAAAAACTGCAAATCAAACGCTCGCTGATTATACAGAGAGCTTAACTGATTGGTATATTGTAAGAACACCTATTAAGTACCGGAAGGAGAAAGGACAATATTTTACGCTCCCCGAAGTGAGTGAATTTATGATAAAACAATTTGAAAATATCAATAAAAAAGAGAAAATAAGAATTCTCGATCCTGGGGCGGGTGTCGGGATTTTTGAAAGCACTTTTTGCGAATACATAAAATCGCTAGAGAAGAATATAAGGATATCATTCGATCTTTATGAGAATGATATCAATCTAGTAACTCTTCTTAGGCTTAATATGATGGCATGTGCTGAGGATATGGCAAGTAATGGTTTTAAAGTCACGTATCGAGTAATTAATAAAGACTTTATTTTATCTAACGCTTCAATTTTTAATAATCGAAATAATCTTGATACTAATAAAAAAGGCTATGATTTAGTTATATCTAATCCGCCCTATTATAAACTCAGAAAAAACTCACCACAAGTAGTTAAAACAAAAAATATTATTAATGGATCTCCAAATATTTACCCAATTTTTATGGCATTATCTGCTAAGTTATTGAAGTATGATGGAGAGATGTTAGTATTGACTCCTAGGAGTTATTGCTCTGGATCATATTTTAAAAATTTTAGAAAATGGTTTTTCGAAATTGTTAAACCGTGTAAAATACACTTATTTAATTCTAGAAGAGATGTCTTCAAAAAATACAATGTACTTCAAGAAAATATTATTCTAACAGCAATAAAGACTTCAAGCATACCAAAAAATATCTTAGTTAGCGTAAGTAATGGGCCACCCAATGAAAATGAAAAGTTAATTATCAGAAGTACAGCCTATGACCGAGTTATTGTTAAAAAAGGAGAGGATATACTAATGAGAATCCCCACCTCTGATTTGGATGATTTAATAGCTGTATCTGTTGATAAATTAGGAAATAATTTAAATACACTCGGTTTTAAAGTATCTACAGGACCTGTTGTTCCCTTTAGAGCGAAAAATTTCCTTTTTAATGAAGTCGATATTCACAATGATTTTGTCCCTTTGATTTGGATGCACAATATTGTTAATGGTACAATAAAGTGGCCCATTGAACAGACTAAGAAACCTATTGGAATAATGAAAACAGATGAATTTAAAAAAATATTAATCCCTAATAAAAATTACATTTTAATCAAACGTTTTAGCACTAAAGAGGGGAAGCAACGAATTAATGCAGGGGTTTATTTAAATAATATTCTCAATACGGATTTACTTGGCGTCGAGAACCATGTGAACTATGTATATAAGAATGAGGAAGAGTTGACATCAGATGAGGCATATGGAATCGCATCATTGCTAAATTCAAGATTATACAATAGATATTTCCAAATTACTAATGGAAATACACAGGTCAATGCCTCAGAAATAGGTAATCTTCCACTGCCCACTTTAGAGATAATACGAGAAATAGGAAAATCAATGAGGAATTCAAAAAGGATAAATGCTGCGGAAAAAGAAAAAATCATACTGAGAGCGTTGAAAATAGATGAATATATAGAAAACGAATTGATAACAAAGAGATGACCCTGTGCCAAGAGAATATCCATCCTTGCCCTGCCTTTAAAAGCGAAAGATTAAGTCGTAGACAACCTGTAGATTCTCGTTATTTTATCTGGCAGTTTGACCACATCATCGATCACCGATGAGAATCGAATAGTAAAGAATTTATGCAGGAAACGTTTAACTTAGAACTATGAAAGCAGATCAGATTGAAGAGCTAAAGAAGACGCTCATTGACGTGTTGAAGAAGCATGACGTTAAGAAAGCAGCCCTTTTCGGCTCCATAGTACGAGGAGAAGCCACAGACGAGAGTGATATAGACATACTCGTCAAGTTTGAAGGGCGGAAAAGTTTATTAGACCTCGCAGGTTTAAAATTAGACCTACAAGAATCGTTATAACGAACGTAAAACTCCTAAATCGCTTCATCCGCTTCTCAAGGAACGGATATTGCGTGAACAAGAGGCGATCTTATGAACCTTAACTTCGAATTAGTGTAGGGAACAGATAGCATACAAATGCCTTATCTAGGTCCATTGCCTTTTTGGGGATTTTTTAGGTACTTTCCTATGTCCCCTATACAGGGGACGTATAGGGAACCTAGTTTATAAAGCGTTTTTCCTTTCATTTTTCGTTAAATGCTAAAATAAAGCTTCATAGTACGATTAGAAATTATATGTCCCTATAATTGGTCGAAGTTAAGGTTATGAAGAAAGACGCCAGGACATTCATAGTACCTATATTAGAGTGCATTGAACTGCATTATGCACGTTTGAAAATACACGCACAGCCAAAGGCAATAAACTTATTTTTACCGCAAAACCATAATATATACAGAAGAGGCAGAAGATTATGCTTGATATACTGATAAAACGACGCAGCGTGAGAAAATACAAGGCTAAAGCAATTGAGCCTGAACTCATTGATCATTTGAAGGAAGCTGCCGTCAGGTCGCCAACGTCACGTAATTTCAGGCCCTGGCGTTTTCTCTTCATCACAGATAAAGACAAACTGGAAGCGCTTTCACGAGCAAAGACCAGCGGCTCGGGCTTCTTGAAGGGCGCAAGCCTGGGTGTGGTAGTCTGTGCCGACGGGCACGAGTCGGACGTCTGGATCGAGGACTGCTCCATCGCATCCATCATCTTACAACTTACCGGTCAGAGTCTGGGACTGGGCTCCTGCTGGATCCAGATAAGAAAGCGGGTGCACAGTGACGCCCAGACCGCGGGAGATTATGTTAGGAGTGTGCTCGGTTTACCTGCAAACATGCGGGTAGAATCAATAATCGCTTTCGGCTACCCGGATGAGGAGAAGCAGCCCATTCCCAAAACCGAGCTTGAGTATGATAAAATCATTTCAGCGTAAAACAGAAGAAGATTCCTTTGACTCAATTCAATTTCAAGACGCAGTTATTCGCCGCTATACGGCCCTAGGGCGAAAGGCTAACGGTTTAAATCATATTAAAATATGAAGTAGGTAGCTGGACAAGAAGGGTTTATACGAAATACACAAGAAAAATCCAAATAATGTTAGATTTGAAGTGCTTTGCAGAGCAGCAGAGTTGTTTGGCTTTAGGTTTAGAGGTAGCAAGGGGGGCCATAGGATATACGTCAAAGAAGGCGTGAGTGAAATGTTGAATTTCCAGAATGTTTAAGGTAGGGCAAAACCTTATCAAGTTAAACAATTCTTAAAGATTATTGACAGATATAAATTACTGGAGGATGAAGATGCATAAGTACGCAATAGAGATATTCTACAGTGAGGATGACGGGGGCTATATTGCAGTAGTTCCAGAGTTGGCAGGGTGTTCAGCGTTCGGTGATACCGAAGAATCGGCATTAAAAGAGGTTATGACTGCAATGGATCTCTGGCTGGAAACTGCTGGGAATGAGGGGCGAGAAATCCCACAACCAGCGGGAACGGAACTACTAAAAGCAATCGTTGATGAAAAAGTTGCCCTACACACCTACAAGAAGCTGGTGTATAAGGCTGCTATTCGCCTTCATTTAGAAGATAGAATAAAGGATGGCAAGGCGATTCCTATGGTGGAATCTATCAGCCGAACTTCTTTGGAAGTGGCAGTATAGTCGAAAGGGTCAAAGAACTGATGAGGTAAGTAATGAGACCACCAAGCAAAACGCTTTGCCACTTCGCATACACCGGAAACGTCAACCGTAATTCCCAAGAACTGCTTCCGCACTTGCGTCTCCTATACGAGTTTTCCCATGCAAAGAACTGTTTACTCCGAAGACTAAAGTATTCGATGTGCTTTGAGTTACACCAATTTTTTGAGCTTCTCGGCCTCGTTTAGCGACATAAGGGGCTGTCCAACAAATCAACACCTGCAAGAGACCGTTGAGCTAATGTTGTATGAGCTCAAAAAATTGAAAAGTTTATATATTTCTAAAATCTAATAATATAGTGTCAAAAATGTTAGCTACTGAAAAAGATTTTTTAATAATTTAATGCCAATTTAACTATCAATGATACTAAAAAGATGGCTATTAATCTAAGAGTGGCGGGAGTAGCACTTATTATTGTGATAGGTGTATGTGCAATTTGGTTTCTTTTGCCATTTTTTCAGCATGGTGAAAATGTCGGACAAATCATAAAAATTGTTGTTGATTACCCCTCCGAGATAGATAAAGAAGGCGGAGTTGGTTCAATTCATGTCGCTCTGGAAAATATGAATAACACAGATTTGCGTAATTTAACCCTCTATATATATATGGATAATCTTATTCCCATAGGAACAAACTTAGTGGTGATCGATTCACTAAAACCTCATGAGATTCGAACTAAGACTTTTGAAGTTAGATCAATTAGAGGAGTCAAAGAGGATACAGCTAGTTTTAAAGTCTATGTTAACGAAAACAATTTAACCCTTGTATCATTTACGCCAGAAGAACCTATTAAGATAGTAAGACCAGAAATCAAATGGGCAGCCTATGCGGGCATCATTATGGGCATCATTACCTCATTAGCAGTAGTGTTAACATTTTTATCAAGCTTTTATGGAGATTTAAGAATGTATTTTAGAAAGGAACTTCCATTAGACGAAAAAATTAAAAAATTAGAGTATGAGAAAGGAAAACTTGATTTAATAAGAGAGCTCCGTTATGGAAACGGAGAGATTAAATTGAAAAAACCAACTTTAGATGAACTTGAAAAATCATATCGAAAAATCGCAGAGCTAATAGTAAGTGAGGAAGTAGAGGGGGAAAAAATAAAGAACAAAGGCCCTAAAATTCGCGAAAGGATCAATGAAGGGTTAGGAAATTGTTGGACAAGTATTAAGACATATTTAAAGAGAAAACCATGAAATTAATAACCTAAAACGACGGTTTCTGCACCGCGTATAATGCCCGGTGCAAAGCTCAAGAAAACGCTCTCTCCGTATAGATTTACCAATCACTTCTCACGTCGTAAACCGCTTATAAATCCTTGTTATCTTATCCGGCAGTTTCAGAACGTCATCAATCACCACCCACCTACTATCCGCATACATTCGCGGTAAATACTCCGCAGCTTCTCGATCAACAGTAATACAAAACGACTTGACACCATATCGTTGCGCCTCCTTCAATGCCATCCTCGTATCTTCAATCGCATAACTCCCATAATAATCCTGGTCCAACGGCTTACCATCACTCAACAGAATAAGCAGCTTTGTCTTCTCCTCCCTCCTTCTCAATTTAGTCGTGGTGTGCCGGATAGCAGGCGCAATTCTCGTAGATTGCTTATTCGTCATTACAGATATTTTACTCTGCACTATCGGGTCATAAGCATCCTCAAAATCTTTTATAATATAGAACATCACATTTTCTCGGCCCTGCCCCGAGAACCCGTAAATAGCAAACGCATCGCCTAATTCTTTCAAAGCCTCCGACATTAAAACCAAAGCTTCCTTTTCACACAATATTGTTGCTCCTGCCGTACTGCCGCTCATATCAACGAGAAATGCAACTGCTATATCTCGTGTTCTGTTTTCGGTTCGTATATAATTCCTTTCGGACGGTGAGAGCCTCAGGCGCTTATCAATAAGATATTGAACCGTTGCATCCAGGTCAATATCATCGCCATCAAATTGCCCCCGTAATTTCACTAAACCCTCGGGTCTGAGCATCTGGAATTCGCGCCTGATTATCTTTATCTGTCCCGCATACTTCTGAATTGTGTCGAGATAGAACTCCACTGTCCCACCCTCTATCATTTGTTCTCTTATCCGCGACCAATTCAATCTATAATCCTTAATGTCACTACCCCACTCAGGATATAAATAAGTGCCTCGTTCGCTCCGAAGCCCGCTTTCATCCGTAATTAAAGTTTCAAGGTCTATTAAATAATCCTGCACTTTGTTTGCCTCAAGCGCATCAATTCTTGACTCTACCGCTTTGGGTTTGATGCTTTTCTCTTTGTACAACGCTCTTAACCGTTCTCTTACCGCATCCTCAGAAGGCACGCCAAATTCAGTAGCTTCAGCGTCCTGAGGACTTTTGTCCGATTTTAGTTTTTCACTAATTTTTCGCGCTGTTCTACCGAAATTGCCTATGTTTTGGTTTACTTGTGATTGGTCTAAAGGTGCTGAAAAAGGTTCCATTGGTTGATATAGTCCTTGAAAAGTCTCATCTACCAAGAAATATAATTCCGCAGCCACCCTTGCCGTTTCGTGGACGTCTGCATGAGGTGAAGCTAATGTTCGGCTGATGGATAAAGCTTGTTCAAGTGTGTGCAGTATTTTTTCCGGCACTTTTTCTTTTGTCGTTCCGGCAATTAACCGTTGTGCTATAAGCTCTACTGCCCTCTGTTTATCATTCGCTAATTCGTCAAGCGAAGGCCTCTTAGAGTTCATGTGTACGTTCATCTCGGATATTTGTACGCCAAGAACGGGATATTCGGCTTTTAGTCGTGAATTGATTCTGTAATCCTCAAGTATGGTTATAAGGTCCTTCGCTAATGCAGGCTCAGGAAAGAGTGCATAAAAATTCTCTATGTCGCTATTTCCTGGTAAATTCATTTTCGCTCACCATAATTTACCTCATTGGTATTTGGTTAAGTGTGTTTGCGAATTTAGTATATTAAAAAATTAGTTAAGGCTATTTAAATATTACATCGAGCAATCTCAACCGCTGCCCGCATCCGATTTATGCAAATGTCGTTATCGTATTTTTTAGTTATCCGTATGATTACACTGATTTCCACGAGAGGACAACAATTTAAATCGGTTTTTAGTACTCTATTGGTGATTATATCGGATAGTTCATCCCTCCCCTACTAACCCTATTTCTTGTGTTAATCTCGTGGTTCTTTTACCCCGACTATGCAAATACTCGTTATCGTTTCTACCACGTTTGAGCAGGATTAATTTTTCTGCTAAATTTTCGGGCGGCAAAATGGATTAGAATGGCGTGCTGCCATAATACCCCGTGTCGTTTGGCTCTGCGTATGTTTTCACCATGTATTCGTAGCAAGCCCTGAAGGCTCTGATTCTATGTAAACATCAGCATTTCCATTAGAAGGCGGGTGGTGCGCATGGCATCTAAAACAGCTTGTACCCATTTCTCCCGATGGATGCACGGCAGCTTCATGACAGCCCATACATATATCGCCGTGAAATGTTCTTGCGTGATCTGAAGCGACATCGTCCACAAAAGTACCGGTATGCCCTGACGAATCGACTGGCTCCTTACTTTTTCCATTGCCGTGGCATGTTTGACACCATAACGCTTCCGCGCAGTGAACATCAGAGGAATTTGTATCTGCCGTAACGGTAGCGAGGGCGTAGGTTGTACTATCGGTTGGGTGCTCACCCGCATATTTGTTCACTTTGTGGCACTTAAAGCAGTAACTGTTGTTCACCCCTGTTATTCTATTTGCAGAAGGAACGTAATGATACCTGTAATTATTCCAGTCGTTATTTGTGTCCCAACTGCTATTAGCCCCGCTATGGCTAATCTCAATCGGCGCATGTGTAAGATAATCATCAGGGTAACGATCAGTCCCATTTATAAGAGCTTCATAGATGTTTTCATGGCATTTAGTGCAGTCTATATTATCCAAACTGAGGAATTCATGCTTCGCCCCCGATTTGTTCCATTTGGCAGTATAATCTCTCGTTCCGCTGTAAATGAAACTGTTAAAATCCCAGCCTGATAAGTTGTAACTTATATCATGGAAATACGAGTAAGAGAGTTCGCAGGAGTAGTTCGTGTGGCATACCAGACATGCTTCGTTCTCTCCTACACTCATACTGGAAGCGTTAGCCTTCGAAACAAGCGCCTTGTGCGCGGAATAGTCGCAGCCGTAGTTCTCATCGCAGAATGCCCGCGCTGGTTTTGCATACTTACCACCAACAGAAGTGCCGTCACTGTCGTGACAGTCTAAACAGCGAGGCATGTATGCAGCATGCGCTTCTTCGCCTGTCGTGGCAGGACTTCCTCCTTCTGCGAAAGAGATGCCTGTCCCGTTGAAGCGATGGCAGTCCTCACAACTCAAACTACCATGCAGGGAGGAATTGTCCAATTCATCCTGAATGCGGCTGTGACATGGTACGCAATCAATATCATTTGAAGAACTATCAATGTTTATGAACGCATGCTGTTCCGGTAAAAGCGAGAATACATTCGTGCTTGTCAATAGAAGAACAAGTGATACAATTCCTACTATGATTATAGCAACTGTTATTGGTCTCATCCCTTCACCTCCTTATAAGTTGTGTAATTGCTTGGCGTGATTTCTGTCACTGCCCAATACGAATTCGATTGAGTATAAACGTTATTCACGGTAATCTTCGCCTCTGTCGAAACATTGTACCATATGTTAGCTTGTATTCTTGTATGACATGCGATACACGCTTCGTTCGCGCCTGCCATAAGTGAGTCGTTTACATTTATCGCTTCGAGCACGAAACTACGGTGAGCGGCTTTTGCGCCTGTATCATACTGATCTGGAGTGAGCCCGAATCCTCCAGCCGCAGCCGCTAAAATCGCCGGCACTGGGTTATGACATTGAAGGCAAGAAGATACATTCAAATAATAATGAGTAAAGTTTGTCTCGGGAATCCGTCTTCCATTATGACAGAGCATACACTCCTCTGTGGATGCGCTGTGGGCTTCCTGACCCGGTTCTACTTGACTACCATCTACCGCTCCATATCCTACCATTTTACTCGCTCGGTTGGCAGCACTCACAGTCTATACTCGCATGCACGCCACCTGAATACTGCTCACGCCCAATATCCTCGTGACACTTCAGACAGGGAACATTACTGCCACTACCCGAAAGGTCGTACCAGCTATGCTGCCCGCTGAATAAAGTTACTGTATGTGTCATGGCTACTGCAATAGCAGACACAACAGCAATTACTAAAAACATCCTTTTAAGTGTTAACATCCCCCTTCTCTTTTCGCCTCCCGAATCGTCAATAATATTACCGCCTCTAAAGAAGATTCCATACTCTTAACCCCTCTCTCTATGAACAGAAAGGGGGATTATCCTTAATAAACCTTTCTATTTCTGCAAAAAATAGCATATCTTGAACAGTCCTCTCCCTGAACGATCACGCCGGTCACCGACAGAGAAGTCGTCGGCATTCTCCATGCCCGCATCAAAACGTATATACGCGCTCTTACGCGGTTTTTAACTAGTAGGATACCACCCTGCGGGAATCACCTTAAACTTCCAAGCATCCTTGAAAGGGAATGCACGTTTTATTGCCTCTTGCTGGCTCATCTTGCCTGCCTGAGCTTTTTTCCAATCTGTTCTATCCATTGTGCCAAAAACGAAATAATCGTTACCCTCAATTTCTGGTGCGTTCTGTTCGCAGCCGGCGGTAAGAAGACCTTCTAAATCGGCCTGTTTAACAATAATCAAATCACACTCAGGACAATACCGACAGGACTTGTTTAGAGAGAATAAGTGTTTGGGATCAATGTGAATAACTAAGCAATACTTTCTAATTTTCGTTTTTTGTTCACATTTCGGACAACGTGTAAAAGCCATATCATCATAAGGATTCAAGAAAAAATAATGGCGTGCTCGTTTTAGTACCGTTTGTGTATTATCTTTTTCCGATTTGTCAGACATCTACGGATACCGCCCTATAATTCCTATCTTGATTCATCTTTATGGCTTTCTAAGATCTCACAGCTTTAATTTTGATTTCTGCGTATTCTACCCAAAGCCCATCTTTCGCCGTTTTTCCGGGTCACCAAAACTAATCTCTTCGACATCAAAATGCTCAGGATCAAACTCGCCACCCAACCACTCCAACATTTCTTCATACTCCTCATGATTGGGATTTCCTATGATTTCCAAAAGCTCGGCATACCCCCAGATCCCTCCACAATCTTCAGGTGGGCAAGCTCTTTTCCCTTTGATACAGATCGGATACGTAACACCTTCTTCGCGTGGGAGTATCTTTTCCAATTGTATCTTGTGCTCCCAGTTATCGCCAAAATCATAGGTATAATCTGCCGACCGATTTTCCATAGAGAAAAAGGCCACTAATTTTTGTTTCAATTCTGGAAGAACTTCTCTATCAAAATCTTCATCAGGACTTCCTATACTCTGCGTTAAACCTGTTAACGGATTTACCAGCTCGAATTCATGTAGATGATAATCTATCCAGCCCATAGCGTCTTGAATAGCGACGTGCAGATCCCAAAATGTATACGTTTCCGGGACTTGTATTCGCCGCCAAATCGGTGGTTTAATTCCCTTCAGCGTAATCCTGAATTGGAACACCTGGTTGTATTTCTTTTTCATCTGTGTTTCCTCCTTTAGAATTATAGGATGCTACATATTTAAATAACTTCCGGTTTTGCACACTTTAAGTTTTTAGTGCGATGCACTTGCTGGGTACACAGGCATTTCCTTTTTGTCCAGTAATCCCTCTTATTGGCTTTACAACAGCCTGTTACAGACTGAGTTCCGTTTTGAGGCGGAGCTAACCTCAGGTGGGATTTGCACCAACTGGCTAATATGAAATTTGCTCGACACATTCATAGTTTTACTTCCTTCATACAGATTAGTAACTTAGAGTTTCATCTGCACTTTCTATAAAGCCATAATCATACCTGCTTCATGCCATCCAGCCAAAAGAATCAATGCAATCGCAAGCCCTATTCCCGCCCACTGTTCTAACGACATCCGTGGAACCGGACTGATACGGATGTCTTTCAGGCTATGCATTTCTTGTGTGAGTGCAAAGCGGGACTGTTTGTACGTTGCAACTGCCACAAGTATGAAGGCGGTCATCTCGTATGGTCCGCCTCGCAACAATACTGCTAATGTTGGCGCCATTCGCTCTGCCATAGGAATGGAAAACTAGTTCGTCCCCAAAAAGACAGCATATAGAGCAATCAAGCCAAGAGGCGTTATGTAGCCAAGCGGAAAACGATCTAAATACCGTATAAGGTTGACCATGACGATTAAAAATAAAGCCCCTAAATTATACATCACAATCGTGCCCCATTCTTCAAGCATAGTTGGTGCTACATCGGAACCCACAATAATGGCTGAGCCGGTTTTACCTTGCAGAATGCCTTCGGGTAAAAAGTAGTAACTTAGATACCATACCAGCGTGAAGAGAATGGCACCGATCACGAAAAGGCTGATAAACCTGACGATTATGCTATCATCGAACAAAAATTTGTTTTCCACCTTCTTTCTTCACCTCATTTTATAATCACACACTATCGTGAAGTCAATGTTTTTAATTGCCCGTCTTCCTCCCACTCTATCTGAATTGTTTCATCTACTAATGTTTTTGGTATGGTCAATTCTCTAAAATACACGGTATTAAATTTTTCGTATTGCACTCCATCCGGAAGCAAATCCACTCCTTCTACCACCGTTTTTCTAACTACTTTGTCGTGTGCAGGATCTGTAAATATTATGGTTACCGTTACGTTTTTTGCCACTTTATCTCCAATGTTCCAGACCGTTCCATGTACCTTCACGCTCTCCATTCCAGTGAGGTTCTCTGCTGCCCCTTGTGTACTAACAACATCATAAGCAATATTTACTCCACTCTCTTTTTGTTCAACAAGGTTGTAGAGCGAGAATCCCCCTAAAACAATTCCCGCTATTATCACGCCGACTATTGTCAGACCGATTACCAATATTTTGATTTTATGTTCATTTTTCGTTTTTTTCGCCTCCTTTTATGGAATAGTTGTAACTATCCTCTCCTTGCTCAGAAATCTGGTTAAGTAGCTTATGAGTGCCAGTAAAAGCACGGCTACGACAAGCATTGCCCCTATAGCGACCCACGAAACTGCATATCCTCCGCTAATCACAGTTTTAGTAAAAAAGAGTGCGAGAAATATCACAAAAAATATTGTGATGTTCAAGATTTGGTTTTCTCGCATGCCCAGTAAAAAGTGCCCGAAACCCAGAAGACCTACGGCAACAGCTATGAACGCCGGAACAACAAGAAAGATATGAAGGAAAATAGCAGGCGATGGCAGCAGCATTTGAGTCGAGAAGACGTTTGCAATCACCGTTATCAGGGCGGCTGCTAGCAGTGCGATTAAATATGCAGGAATAGTAACGCCAACTACTTTCCCGGACCATATTTGTCTCAGGCTAAGAGGAGTACACAGCAATGTTTCTATATTACCTTCCCTCTTCTCATCGAAAAAAACCTTTCCCGAGAATAGGTAGGCCATGAATATACCCAGCATCAACACAAAATAGAAAATCAGGTTGTTGAATTGATCAAATACCGCGGATTCCTCTACCGTTTTGACAACAGGTGCTGTCATTACACTGAACCATAATGCAAAAAATATGCCTATGAGCATCTGGCTTCTGGTCTTTATAATTCCTTTCAACTCCTTCTTTGCAACGATAAATATCTTATTCATTCTGCTCCCTCCCTTTATGTATAATATCCAGATACACGTCCTCCAGAGACTTCGAGGTCTTCTTAATTTCTTCCACTTTTATTCCCGCTCCCATCAAAGTGCTCAGGAGTGTTGAAGTATCTTTCCCCTTTAATGTGACCGCTACTTTTGCATTTTCTGCTTCGCAGAAAGAGATATACTCGAGCGCGCTAATGAAATCCACGGCCCTCTTAGATTCTTCATTATCAACAAAAGTGATTTCAACGATAGGCTTGCTAAACCGCCTTCTCAAATGTTCTACGGTGTCATATGCTTTTATCTCGCCATCCTGAAGGATCGCGATTTTCGTGCATACTCGCTGCACCTCATCCAAATCGTGCGAGTTCAGAAATACGGTTCTTTTCTCCTCTTTTGACAACCGGAGGATGAGATCACGCACCATTCGCTGTGCTTCCGGGTCAAGACCGGACGAAGGCTCATCGAAGAATAAGATATCCGGGTTGTGAATCTTTGACCTTACAAGTCTCAATTTCTGTTTCATACCTTTAGAATAAGTTCCGACTTTTTCAGCCATTCTATCGGAAAGTCCCACGAAGTCCAGAAGTTCTCCAATCCTTCTTTTTCGCGCTACACCCTCTGAGATTCCGTAAAGCTGTGCATAGTAATCCAGATTTTCATGTGCCGATAGCTGCTCATATAAGCCGTCATTTTCTAAAAGAACACCGACTTTAGTTCTCAGTTCTTCGTTCTCTCCCAGATTCTGGCCCTGACCCAATACGTTCCCAGATGTTGGCTTAAGAAGTCCCAGGATAATCCGC
The DNA here is from genome assembly GCA_013180585.1 of Candidatus Methanophagaceae archaeon GoMg2. Lineage (GTDB taxonomy): Archaea > Halobacteriota > Syntropharchaeia > Alkanophagales > Methanospirareceae > QENJ01. The sequence continues at coordinate 1,002 of QBUM01000218.1, read as the reverse complement.
ATTGTTGTTGTCTTCCCCGCTCCGTTGGGGCCGAGATACCCGAATATCTCGCCTTCTTTCACTTCAAAGCTGATGCCGTTAAGCACTGTTTTGCCGTTAAATGTTTTTGTCAGATTTTGTATTTCTATCATTTTTCCTTTAACCTTTTTTTCAATTCACCAGCTTCACTATCTTTACTCTTTATAAATAGGAATATCCTCGCCTGTCTCCCAGAATAACCAAATCCGCCCCTCTCTACCTCTGCAATCAATTTTTTCGCTGAGCCCCTGGTCTTTTCAAATGAAAGCACACACCCATCCTTTAAAGTACGTTGTATTTCCGCTATAACATTTCCCAGTCCGCCAGCGATGTACTGAAGACCAAAAAGGAAGGCAAGGTCAATGCTTCGGTCGGGTAGCCCGATATCAGATGCATTTGCAAGAATCGGCGTAATGTTCTTTATCCCTTCTCTCTCAATTTTCTCTTTGACTCTTTCTATTGCAAGTGGATGTACATCAACAGCGTAAACAAAGCCTTCTTCGCCCACTATTTTTGCCGCAGGTATTGTAAAAAATCCTGGACCACACCCAACCTCCAGCACTTTTTGACCCGGCTTCAGTCCTGCTGCTCTCAATAGCTTGTAGGGATTTCTGAAAATCGGGAGAAGCGGATTGTCATGCATCAATGATATTATCCTGAAAGCAAAATTTGACATATGACGGTCTGAGCGACCAGCAAAATTTTTATTGGTCATTTTTTCATATCCCCTCCTTATATTTTCCAAAAATCTTTCTCCTTTTCATTCATACCTCACCGCCTCGACAGGACTCATCTTCGATGCCTTCCTCGCGGGATACAACCCCGACAGAACTCCTCCGAACACCGCAACCACCACTCCACCGAGCAAAACCTCTGGTCTCACAATCGCCGGTATCCCTTCACCAAATGCCGCACTTATTCCAATGCTTATGGCTTTTGCACCGATGACACCCAAAACACAGCCACAGACACCACCCACCACGC